>NZ_OZ018776.1:343166-686333 GCF_963970025.1 Rickettsia helvetica | reverse complement strand
CCACAAATAGAGGTAACATTTGATATTGACGTTAATGGAATAGTGCATGTTTCGGCTAAAGATAAAGCAAGCGGTAAGGAACAGAAAGTAACTATTCAAGCTTCCGGCGGTCTTAGCGATGCCGAAATCGAACAAATGGTTAAAGACGCCGAGCAGAATGCTGATGAAGACAAAAAGCGTAAAGAGCTTATTGAAGCGAAAAATGCTGCCGATAGTTTAGTTTATTCTACTGAAAAGACTCTTACAGAGTGTGGTGATAAATTATCATCAGAAGATAAAGGAACTGTTGAAGAAGCACTGGCCGCTTTAAAAGCCGTTCTTGAGTCGGAAGATGCTGCTTTGATTAAAGAAAAGACCGAAAGCTTAACTGCAGCTAGCATGAAAATCGGCGAAGCAATGTATAAAACACAAAACGAGAATCAGCCTTCTGAAGAAAGTGCCGCTAATGATGAAAAAATAGTAGATGCTGATTTTCAAGATGTAGAGAAGAAGTAACATACTGAATTTGTCATCCCGCGATCAAGTCGCGGGATCCAGTAAAATATATAAATGGATTCCTAAGATCCCGCGATCAAGTCGCGGGATGACAACCGTGTTTATAAATTAAATTATGTCACAAGATTATTACCAAATACTAGGTATTAGTAAAACAGCTAGTCAAGCTGATCTTAAAAAAGCTTACCATAAGCTAGCTAAACAATATCATCCCGATAATGCGGCGGCCGGAGATACGAATGCCGAGAAGAAATTTAAAGAAATCAATGCTGCTTATGATGTTTTAAAAGACGAACAAAAAAGAGCTGCTTATGACCGTTTTGGACACGATGCTTTTCAAAATCAACAATCACGAGGGGGAGAAGGAAATCATGGCGGTTTTCACCCCGATATCAATGATATATTCAGCGACTTCTTTAGCGACTTTATGGGAGGCAGCAGAAGATCATCACGCCCAACTTCAGCTAAAGTTAGAGGCTCGGATTTAAAATATGATCTGACAATTAACCTAGAGGAAGCATTTCACGGTATAGAAAAAAATATTAGCTTTTCTAGCGAAGTAAAATGCGATACTTGTCACGGTAGCGGTTCTGAAAAAGGTGAAACCATAACTACTTGCGATGCTTGCGGCGGTGTTGGAGCAACTAGAATTCAGCAAGGATTCTTTACGATTGAGCAAGCTTGTCATAAATGCCAAGGTAACGGACAAATTATAAAAAATCCTTGTAAAAAATGTCATGGCATGGGACGTTACCGTAAGCAACGAAATTTATCAGTAAATATTCCTGCTGGTGTTGAAAACGGTACTAGAATAAGACATATCGGAGAAGGGGAAGCAGGCATTAGAGGCGGTAATAGCGGTGATTTGTACGTTGATATAGCAATAAAACCACATGATATTTATAAAGTAGACGGAGCAAATCTACATTGTAAACTACCTATTAGTTTTGTGAATGCCGCTCTTGGAGGAGAGATGGAAGTACCAGTAATTGAAGGTGGAAAAATAAACTTAACAATTCCTGCAGGCACACAAAACGGTGATCAATTAAGGCTACGCAGCAAAGGTATGTCTAAAATGAGATCAACTATTAGGGGTGATATGCTTACACATATTCATGTTGAAGTACCTAAAAATTTATCTAAAAGACAACGTGAATTACTAGAAGAATTCAAAAAAGAGTCCATAAATGAAAAAGAAAATGACGGCAGCTTTTTTAATAAAATGAAAAGCTTATGGTCATGAATATAAGCCTCGTCATTGCGAGCGACTAAAAGGAGCGTGGCAATCCAGAAAAATAATAACGACTTACTTGATTCAGTCAAAAATCATCTTCCGAGCCATGCTAAGGATATTTATCGCAAAGCTTTTAATCATGCATTTGAACAATATAAGGATGCCGATAAAAGACGTGGAAATAACTCTAGAGAGACAGTTGCACATACAGTAGCATGGTCAGCCGTAGAACAAAATACCATAAAAATGATAAAGAACACTGGGTAGAGAAATAAGTCCAAAAAATAGACCTATTCCTTCTAGGGGTAATTTATACGTCGATCCGGTACTTGAATCCTCACGTTACTTACGTGTACGCTGTGGTTCGAAGTTAAGTGTCTTCGGAGGGATTCCTACCTAAATCCTCATTTCTGAATAGGTCTAATTTATAAGTTTATGAGATTTTAAATTGAATCCTTGAAATTCTGTAAGCTTATATGTATATTTAGGTATTAACTGAACTTAAGTTCTTATGAAATTAGCAAAATTATTGAGTCCCCTTTTAGTTATAGGGTTAGTTTTCAGCGGATGCAAAAGCAAAAAAAACAGTGATGACATAGTAGTTCCTATCCCTACCCTTTATAATGAAGGTATTACCTTATTGGAAAAGAAAAAATATAAGAAAGCTGCGGAAGAATTCGGAAGAGTATTTTACCAACATCCAGGTAATGAAATGACGCCGCAAGCCGAATTGATGCAGGCTTATTCTTTATTCCTCGCCGCTCAATATGAAGAAGCGGTTGATGTGCTTGATATGTTCATTAATTTGCACCCTGCAAATGTTGACATTGCTTATGCATATTACCTTAAAGCATTATCATATTATATGTTAATTTCAGACGTAAATCATGATCAATCTAGAACTTTCCTAGCTAAAGATAGTTTTGAAGACGTAATAGCAAAATTCCCAAATACTAAATATGCTATTGATTCATCTTTAAAAATCGACCTAGTAAACGATCATTTAGCAGGTAAAGAGATGATAGTAGGTCGGTTTTACTTAAAGAAAAAGAACCCAATGGCAGCAATTAACAGATTTGAAGAAGTAATTGATAATTATCAAACTACTTCTCACTCGGTAGAAGCTCTTTACCGTTTAGCCGAAAGCTATATGATGCTTGGGCTGCCGGATGAAGCAAAAAAATATGCCTCGGTACTAGGTTATAACTATCCTGATAGTCAATGGTATAGTTATGCGTATAGGCTAGTTCAGAACCACTAAAATTAAGCAGCATATGTTCTGCAGTTTCTCAGTTAAAAACTTCATTCTGATAGATGAGCTGGAAATTGAGTTTAATAAAGGTTTATGCGTTATTACTGGTGAAACAGGAGCCGGTAAATCTATTTTACTTGATGCGATTTTGTTTTGCCTAGGTTATAAAACTTCAAATAATATAATAAAGCGTGGAAAAGATTACGCTGTTGTTAATATAATATTCTCTTTAAATGAAGAAATAAAAAATTTTCTGATCCAAAATTTTATTGAGCCTGAAGAGTTATTGCTTGTAAAGTGTCTGCAAAAAGCCGAAGGACGAAAAAAATTTTTCATTAATAATCAAGTGGTTACTAAAGCTCTTATGCAGCAATTAGCTACTTATTTATTTGAGCTTCATGGACAAAATAATAATATTTCTCTTCTAGAAGCAAATACGCAGCGTGATATTTTAGACAGTTACGGAAATCTTTTGGACTTTCGAGCCGAACTTTCTAAATGTTATCAGACTTGGCAAGATACTAGAAAAGAAATTGCCGAAATAACACTTAAACACAATTCTATAGAGCAGGAAATTGATTATTTGAGCTTTACAACGGAAGAATTAACTAAGCTGAACATTCAAATAGGTGAAGAAGAAAAATTAGCAAATATCAGAAAAGATTTGCAAAATAAAGATAAGGATTTACAGCTAATAAAAGATATTCTAGAACAAATTAATAACCCCGAAATAAATACATCGATTAATAGAGCAGAGAAATTATTAGCAAGGCAAGGCGACAATGAGCGTTTTGAAGCTATCGTTACAAGTTTAGAGGAGGCCTATAATAATCTAGAAGAAGCACGCCAAGAATTATCAAATCTGTTAGATAGTTTTAATTATGAGGAATATAATCTTGAAGAAACAGAAGAAAGATTATTTTTAATAAAAGCTATTAGCCGTAGATATAATGTTCCCGCTGATGAATTAGGTGTATTTTTAGATAAATCTTTAGAGCAGCGCGGTATATTAAAAAACAAAATAGCAAATAGCAATGAGTTAAAAGCTCAAGAAGTACTATTACAGAAAAAATATTATGAACTAGCGAGCTATTTATCCGCAAAGCGTCTTATTGCTGCAAAACACTTAGAAGAATCGTTGCATCAGGAGCTAAAACAGCTTAAAATGGCGAAAGCAATTTTTGGGATTGAGATAACTGCTAAAAAAGAACCGACCGCCGGCAGCAATGACGATATTGTGTTTAAAGCTTCTACTAACCCGGGAACGGCAGCGGAAGCAATTAATAAAATCGCTTCCAGCGGTGAATTATCAAGGTTCATGTTAGCTTTAAAAACTTCTTTGTTTGATAAAATGGTAAAACCGTCTATTATATTTGATGAAATAGATGTCGGGATTGGCGGAGAGGTTGCAGATAAAGTAGGTGAGCGATTAAAAAAGCTTAGCTCAGTTACGCAGATAATAGTTATTACTCACCAGCCGCCAAGTAGCAGGTAAAGCGGATTTGCATATAAAAATTGAGAAAACGCAGCTAGAAAAAGAAACAAAAATAACGGTAAAAGCCTTAAATTTAGATGAAAGACAAGAGGAACTCGCCCGCATGATTTCAGGTAAAACAATCACCAAGGCTAGTTTAAAAGCAGCAAAAGAGTTATTGCACTGTCATCCCGTGGACAAGCCACGGGATGACAATAGGGAAAAATTATGAACAACAACTATACAAAATTAGAAAACGAGTCTCTGGCCATCTCTCATTTTAATAATATTTTGAGCATATTATACTGGGATGTTGCTGTAAATATGCCTATAGGTTCAGGAGAAAGTCGCAGCAACGAAATAGTAACTTTAACGTCGCTTGTTCATTCTATGCTCAAATCTCCTATGCTAAAAGAGTTACTTAGCAAGGCAAAAGAAGAATCAAAGAACCTTAATGAATGGCAAAATGCTAATATTAGAAAGATTGAGAGAAAAATAACAGATACAAATTGTATTGACGAGCAGCTACAAAAGAAATTGGTAGCCACTACTACTAAAGCCGAATTTGTTTGGCGAGAAGCAAGAAAAAATAACGACTATAATTTATTCAAACCACACTTACAAAAAATTTTAGATTATACGAAGAAGTTGGTAAAGTACGAGCAGATGTTTTTAATTGCGGATTATACGACTCATTAATAGATATATTTGATCCAAGCAGAAAAAGTAGTGAGATCAGCGAAGTTTTTTCAGTACTTAAAAGAGAAATCTCGGTTCGTTAAAAAATTCAGCCGATTTATTAAAAAGTGCTAGCGGTGAGGGGAAAATTAACCCTGAGGTGTATATAAGATATTTAGAAGGGTAAGTATTTATAGTAATAAAATCGTCATTGCGAGGAGCATAGCGACGCGACAATCCAGAAGAAAATTATAAAAATGCTAATTTATAGCATTTTTAGCTGGATTGCTTCGTCAATTACTATGCAATTTCCTCGCGATGACGTTAATCAAACAATACAAACAACAATATGGAAGAATATTTAAAAAAAACAGGTTATTTATTTGGTGGGAATGCTGTTTTTGTTGAAGAACTATATAGACAATATCTAACAAACCCCGCTTCAGTTGATCAAACTTGGCAAGGTTTTTTTGCCGAAATTAAGGATAATAATACTTTACTCAATAAAAGTACGGCTAAAGTAATTATCCCAGATGAAACAAAAAAAGAACCGTTAAATAATAATCTATCTTCAGAAGGCTTAAATAGTAGACATCTTTCCAAACCAGCTTATAGAGAGGAATTTAAAGGAGACACGGAACGCAGCACCACAGCGTACACACTAGTACGTGAGGATGCGAGTACCGGATCGACGTATAAATTCCCTCTAGAAGCGAAACTTGGAAAGATGTCTAGTTTAAAAGCTAAAGAGATGATACATGCTTATCGCAAGCATGCTCATTATTTAGCAAATCTTGATCCGCTTAGTCTTGAGATACGCAAAACAAAAAATGATTTAAAGCTTAATATAGAAACTTTTGGTCTTGATAGCGGTCAGCTAGAAGAAAATATCAATATTACGGATGAATTTGTCGGCACTTGGAACTGTAAATTATCTGAATTAGTTACCAAGCTCGATAAAGTTTATACGGGTTCTATAGGTGTAGAGTTTGAGCAAATAGAAAATGTAGAAGAAAAAAACTGGTTATATAATAAGCTAGAAAGCAAAGTTACATTTTCTTCTGAAGACAAAAGAACTATCCTAAATGATTTAGTAGAAGTAGAAGGGTTTGAGCAGTATCTACATACTAAATTTCCTGGAGCTAAGCGTTTTTCCATTGAGGGCGGAGATGCTTCTATAGTCGCCATGAGTAAAGCTATAGATTTATCTATGCATCAGGGCGTCTCAGAAATCGTTATCGGTATGGCACATCGAGGGAGATTAAACACTCTGACTAAAGTAGTCGGTAAGCCATATAAAGCCGTTATTGCGGGCTTCATAAGCGGCAGCGTATTTCCTGATGAGCTAAATGTTTCAGGCGATGTAAAATACCATTTAGGCTATTCGTCCGATAGAACTATAGAGGATAAGAAAATATATTTATCGCTTGCCGATAATCCATCGCATTTAGAGGCAGTAAATCCTATAGTTGCAGGGAAAGTAAGAGCAAAGCAAGATATTCTTGGAGATACTAAACGCAGCAAAGTTAAGGCTATTTTAGTGCATGGTGACGCTGCTTTTTGCGGTCAAGGCGTAGTTGCCGAGAGTCTATCAATGTCACCTTTAGCTGCTTATGATATTGGCGGAATATTGCATTTCGTAATTAATAATCAGCTAGGTTTTACGGCTAATGCTAAGGATACTAGAGCTAGTAGATATTCTACGGAGTTTGCTAAAATAATAGCTGCTCCGATTTTACACGTTAACGGTGATGACATAGAAGCAGTGTTAAAAGCAACTAATATTGCGGTAGAATACAGGCAGAAATTCGGTAAGGATATTGTAGTAGAAATTATTTGTTACCGTAAATACGGGCATAATGAGGGCGATGAGCCAATGTATACGCAAGGCAAGATGTATAACATTATTAAAAGCAAACCAACCCCTGGAAATATTTACGCAAATGAGTTAGTAAAAAGCGGTATAATTGATAATAATTATTTTGCTAAGTTAAAAGAAGAATTTAAAGCAAAGCTAGATAAGGAATATGAGCAGGCAAAAAGTTATAAGCAAGAAGCACATTTCTTAGGCGGGTTATGGCAAGGCATTTCTCGTACTCGTACACAAGCTGCAATAACGGGCGTCGGTAAAAAAACATTACAAGATTTAGGAACTAAACTATATGAAATACCGAAAGATTTTGCCGTTAATTCAAAACTTGTGAAATTATTTGAAGCTCGAAAAGCTACTCTGACTAGAGATCAGCCTATTGATTGGGCAACGGCAGAGCAGCTAGCTTTTGCAAGCTTGCTTGCTTCAGGCACAAATATAAGGCTAACTGGACAAGATTCGGGACGCGGTACTTTCTCGCACCGTCATTCAGTATTGCACAACCAAATTGATGATACTACCTATATACCTCTAAATAATTTATCTAAAGAACAAGCAAAATACGAGGTAGCCGATAGTAATTTATCTGAATATGCGGTGCTTGGTTTTGAGTATGGTTATTCGTTAGTAAATCCAAAAAATTTAGTTTTATGGGAAGCACAATTCGGTGATTTTGCTAATGGAGCTCAGATTATTTTTGACCAGTTTATTTCAAGCAGCGAAACTAAATGGCTTCGTATGAGCGGGCTTGTGGTTTTGTTACCTCATGCATTTGAGGGGCAAGGACCGGAGCATAGCTCGGCAAGACTTGAGAGGTTCTTGCAGCTAGCGGCTGAGGATAATATGTATGTTACATATCCAACTACTCCTGCTTCTATTTTTCATCTGCTACGTCGCCAAATACTTGATGATACCCGCAAACCGTTAATCGTAATGTCGCCAAAATCATTATTACGTCATAAACATGCCGTATCTAAACTCGATGAGCTAGGAGAAAACACTACTTTCTTGCCGGTTTTAGATGAAGTAACTAAAGTAGATACAAACAATATTACTAAAGTAATTTTATGTAGCGGCAAGATATATTATGATCTATTTGAAATGCGTGGCAATAATAGTAATATAGTAATTGTCAGGCTTGAGCAATTATATCCTTTTGAAAAAAAGGTTGTAGCATCACTATTAAAAAAATATAATAGGACGCAGGAATTTATTTGGTGTCAGGAAGAACCAAAGAATATGGGAGCTTGGCGTTATATAGTTTCTCACTTAAACGATGCTTTAAAAGAAGCCGGAATTAATAATGAATTTAAATATGTAGGTAGAGAAGAATCAGCTTCTCCGGCAGTAGGTTCGCTGCAAGCACATAATCAACAGCAGGAGAAGCTATTAAGGGAAGCATTGGGAGTATGATTCTTAGGGGGTATTGCCTAAGAATCGTCATTGCGAGCGACTGAAAGGAGCGTGGCAATCTCAGGAATTTGCCCGAGATGGCGTCTTCTCGCAATGACGATAAAACTATACAGGGCGATGCCATACAAATATAGGAGTAAAATAAATTATGAGCGTTAAAATTATAGTACCGTCACTTGGGGAGTCCGTAACGGAAGCAACTATTGCCAAATGGTATAAGAAAGAAGGTGATTCAGTTCAAACCGATGAATTATTGTTAGAAATCGAAACCGAAAAAGTGACTTTAGAAGTTAATGCTCCTTGCAACGGTACTATAGGTAAAATATCGAAAACTGATGGTGCAAATGTAGCAGTTGGCGAAGAAATAGGCGAAATAACTGAAGGGACAGCTGCAAATACTGCTGGTACTAATAATGAATCTGCTAAAGCTCAAATAGCCACGCAACCTACTTCAGAAAAACCTGTAGAAAAACCCGCTGTGGCTAATAATACTCTTGCTCCTTCCGTACAAAAATTAGTTACCGAAAATAAGCTTGACCCCAATAATATAAAAGGAACAGGTAGAGACGGTAGAATTACCAAAGGTGACGTACTTGCAACAATAAACACTACGCCTGCGGCTACTTCTGCTCCTACAATAAGTAAATCTAATGAAGATAGAGTGCAGCGTGTTCGCATGTCACGCTTGCGTAAAACTATTGCACAGCGTTTAAAAGATTCACAAAATACGGCAGCTACTTTGACTACTTTTAACGAAATCGATATGTCAAAAGTAATTGCCTTGCGTAATCAATATAAAGAAGAGTTTGAGAAAAAGCACGCTGTGAAACTTGGATTTATGTCATTTTTTGTTAAAGCAACTATAGAAGCTTTAAAGCTTATTCCATCGGTAAATGCTGAAATAGACGGCGATGATTTAGTATATAAGAATTATTACGATATAGGGGTAGCTGTCGGAACAGAGCAAGGACTTGTTGTACCGATTGTTAGGGATGCCGATAAAATGGGATTTGCCGAAGTGGAGAAAGCTATAGGAACTTTGGCTAAAAAAGCTCGTGAGGGTAAGCTTTCTATGGCTGATTTGTCAGGGGGGATATTCTCGATTTCTAACGGCGGCGTATATGGCTCATTATTATCTACACCGATTATTAATCCACCTCAATCAGGTATTCTAGGCTTACATAAAACTGAAGAAAGAGCTGTAGTTATAGATGGTAAAATTGAAATACGTCCAATGATGTATATAGCTTTATCTTACGATCATCGTATAATTGACGGGAAAGAAGGAGTATCATTCTTAGTAAAAATTAAAGAACTAATTGAAAATCCAGAGAAGTTATTATTAAATTTGTAGAAAATGTTGTCATTGTGAGCAACCGTAGGCTGTGTGGTAATCCAGAAATAATTAAAAAAATTCTGATTTACAGAATTTTTTACTGGATTGCTTCGTCACAATTTTCAATTTTTCCTTGCAATGACGATTTGCGTCCCGTTTTTACTTCTTGAAAAAGAAGTAAAATTATTCAAAGAAAGAAAGTATATAATAATGATAAAATGTACTCGTCGCATTGAATTCGATGCAGGACATAGAATTATTGGACATCAAAATAAATGTCAGTTTTTACATGGTCATCGCTATGTTCTTGAGATAACTATAGCTGCAAACGAAATCGATAAACTTGGCATGGTAATCGATTTTGGTTTAATTAAGGATTTAGCTAAAAAATGGATTAACGAAAATTTTGATCATAGCTTAATCCTACATCAAGATGATAAAAAAATGGGGCAGCAAATAGAAAATTGTACCGGTCAAAAAATATATTATATGCAAAATAACCCAACTGCAGAAAATATAGCGACGCATTTAAAGAATGAAATTTTTCCTAAACTTTTCGTAGGTCAAAACTTCTTCATAGCGAGCCTCAAACTATATGAAACACCGAATTGTTTTGTTGAGGTTTAGGTATGTATCTCTATGAAATGAAGAGGGATTATACAAAGATCAACTTAGTAGAAAAGAGCAAGGAATCTGTAAGCCGAGGAGCGGAGCGTACAGGAGTACGTGGGCATCCGAGGACTTATAAAGATGACGTAGCCAATTTTTCAAGTTCATCGAGTATGCAAGATTGCTGTTTAATTTTAACTACTACTAATGATTTGCAAATTGCCGAAAAAATAGCATCTGTTTTGTTAGAATTAAATCTTGCTGCTTGTATTCAAATTGACGATGTCAAAAGTTACTTTAGATGGGATGGTAGAGTAACTTTAGAAACCGAATATAGACTTGTAATTAAAGCAAAATCTTCTAATTATAACGAAATTGAAAATAAACTCCTTGAAATTCATAATTATGAATTACCGCAAATAATAAAAATAAATATTGACTATGGCTTTCAAAAGTACTTAGAATGGGTTGACCAAAATAGTAAATAAACTTATAGTTGAACAAATTTAAAAATTAAGTAAGTAAATTATGAAATTATGGCAAAAAGTTACCTTAGGGTTAATCTTAGGTATTATATTTGGTATATACTTACCACAATATGTTAATTATATTAAACCTATCGGTGACATTTTCTTACGCTTGATAAAAATGATCATTACCCCTTTAATTTTCTTCAGTTTGGTTTCCGGTATCACTAGTATGAATGATACTTCTGCTCTTGGTAGAGTAGGAATGAAAGCGGTAGCCGCTTTTTTAGGTACTACTTTTTTTGCCACGGTTTTTGGACTCACTGTTGCCTTAGTATTAAAGCCAGGAGTAGACATACATATAGATTTCACCTCTTCAGGAACGACAAGCAGAACTTCATTTAATATAATTGATTTTTTTGTAAATATCGTCCCTGATAATGCTGTTGGGGCTTTTGCAAACGGTGATGTCTTGCAAGTTGTATTTTTTGCTATTTTTGTTGGGATTACCTTAAACAAAATGAAATCTATCGGTGAACCTATTACTGATTTAATTCATGTAATGTCAAAATTAATATTAAAAATGATATCGTTTGTTATTCAATTATCCCCTTACGGTGCTTTTGCTTTAACAGGCTGGATTGTAGGCATGCAGGGAGTTGAGGTAATGATTAGTTTATCGAAACTTGTTGTAGCGGTAGTTGTGGCGATGACATTCCAATATTTAGTTTTTGGCTTACTTATATATGTATTCTGCCGTGTTTCCCCTATACCTTTTTATAAGAAAAGTTTTGAGTATCAGATACTTGCTTTTTCTACTTCAAGTAGCAAGGCGACTCTTGCAACTACTATGCAAGTTTGTCGTGAAAAGCTTGGCATTTCAGAGTCTAGTACTTCATTTGTACTTCCAATAGGTGCGTCAATTAATATGGATGGCTTTGCTATAAATTTATCTCTTACTACTATATTCTTTGCTCAGATGATGGGAGTAACGCTTGCTCCTCACGACTATTTAGTAATTATTCTCACCTCAACACTTGGATCTATCGGCGGTGCCGGTATTCCCGGTGCCTCTTTGATAATGCTGCCTATGGTTCTTTCTGCGGTTCACTTACCTATAGAGGGAGTAGCAATTATTGCCGGTATTGACCGAATACTTGATATGCTACGTACTACTATCAATATTACCGGCGATGCAACAATTACTATGATTATAGATAACAGCGAAGATACTTTAGATAAGGAAGTATATTTATCTTAATAATATTGCTAACTAAGGCCGGATATCGTCATTACGAGCGACTATAGGCATTGTTGCATGGATCGAAAAATGCGTTTTATGTCATTCCCGAGAAAGCAGAAATCCAGGAAAAAGCGAAATTATTTGAGCTTTTAATATGAAAAATTAAATATATTTGTATCTTTTAGTTACTGGATTACTGCTTTCTCGGGAATAACACCTATTCATGCAATAATGCCCGCTCGTAATGACGGCTTGGGTATTAACACAACAACACTACTTCCTATTCATTTACTTGAAGTATAGTTATCAAAATTTCTTTTTTTATTTCAATTTTTAAATTAAAAATTCTATTGATTTTAGAATCTAAAGTATGTATTATAATAGCTATATTAGCTTAAAGTTGAGGATGTATGTTAAAGTTCCTAAATAATACAGTACAATCAAAAAGATTTGTATCTATAAATAATAGAACTTCAGTAGTGATATATCTGAATCATTTTGGCATTCTATCGCTGAAAATAGCTGTGATATTAATTGGAAAAATATACCATTACAAAAAAGTCCTTTTCAGATTGTTATTACTCAAGGTTTAATTCAAGAATTAAAACCCAAAACCATAATTGAATTTGGAAGTTTTAAAGGAGCTTCCGCCCTTTGGTTAGCGGACATACAAAGTTTGTCGGTAAAAGATGGTAAAGTTATTAGTATAGATTCGATTTTGAAAATATTGATCAAACTGTAAAAGGAGATAATAGAATAGAGTTTTTACAAGGCGATTTTAATAAAGTAGAAGCGATATTCCCAAAAGAAAAAATATCCGAAATAGTATATCCTATACTTTTAATAGAAGATGCTCATATTAATACTATAGGTATTTTAGAATATTTTCATAATAATATCTTTGAAGAAGGGGATTATTTCATCATTGAAGATACTAATATTGATTATAATAATGCGTGCTATGATGTTTGGAGGAAAACTTTAGATGAAAAAACTTGT
This sequence comes from Rickettsia helvetica, assembly GCF_963970025.1. Lineage (NCBI taxonomy): Bacteria > Pseudomonadati > Pseudomonadota > Alphaproteobacteria > Rickettsiales > Rickettsiaceae > Rickettsia > Rickettsia helvetica. The sequence continues at coordinate 673,263 of NZ_OZ018776.1, read as the reverse complement.
ATAGCAAAATTAGAAAATTTAAACAATAAAATCGTTAGATTAACTAGCTGGTTGAAAGAAAAAAAAGACTTATATTTAGTAGATACAAAATATGTAGATCCTTTCGGTATTATTAATGCTTCTAAAAATTGGAACTCAGTTATAAAAAAGATTTAAAGATATGGGACTGTTAACAAAATAATTTTGTTAACAGTCCCATAGTCGAGTTGAATTAGCAATGATTTATATTATGAGAAAGGAAATTTATCTAAAAAATTTTAATATTAGACATCTTTCCAAACCAGCTTATAGAGAGGAATTTAAAGGAGACATGGAACGCAGCACCGCAGCATATATAGACAATCGCGCAGATGCGAGTCTAGGCTCAACGCATAAATTACCTCTATAAGCTGGTTTGGAAAGATGTCTAATAATAGCGATGAAGTTTTAAATAACTTTACCGAAAATCTATATAAATCTACCGTATTTTTTAAAAATTTTTTAGAAACAAACTATGTAAATTATATAAAAGAGATTACAGATGCCGTAAATAATGATACAGAAATTATACATATAAAAAACATCGATCAAAAAAATTATAATATAATGACCCCTTATGACGGTGAGGTTCGGATTAGCGGAATAGAAGAATTAATTTGTCATATGTATGGAGTAATAGGGACAATCGGTAGTTTTTCTATCTTATACAAAGATGAAGACAAGAATATTATTAGAGCAGTAGTACCAAGACGTAATTCTCATAATGAACGTAGCTCTCAATCGCCGTATAATGATTTAGATTGGCATGTAGATGCTGCATACCGTCCAATGACAGAGAAGAGTGATAACTTATCTCCCTCTTTTTTTACCCGATTACTTAATTTTCAGTATTGTAAATAAAGGATATGAGAATCTACCTATAGTATATATTAGTCTTAAAGATATATTAAATCAATTAAGCTATCAAGATATCTTAATAGGGTGTAGTAATGAATTTACAGTAACAAGTGTAGATTCTTTTTCATGTAAAATAATGAGCAAGAATCTCCCTTTATTAGTAGAACATGCTAATGGTTATTACAGCAGAATAAAAATGGATGCTATTCCTGAAACACAAAGAGCAGCAGGGTTTTTAAATAAAATTAGAGAAATCGTAGATCAAAAATCTATTCAAAACTATATATATGTTACTTCCGGTGATATCGTTGTATTAAGCAATAAAATGGTTTTACATAAAAGAGATAGCTATAGTCCTAAATGGGATGGAAAAGACCGTTATTTTATTAGAATATATTCAGTGAAAGATATAAACCAAGGTATATTAGCAAATTCTGCTCAATCTTGGATATGGGTATAATAACCATAATACCAAACGGTTTTATGTAAATCACGTAAAAACATCATTGCGAGCATTCGTAGAATGGTGGTAATTGTCCAGTAGATAGGGTATTGTTGCATGGATCGATGTCATTCCTAGCTAAAAGCGGGAATCTAGTAACTAAAAGATATAAATATATTTAATTTTTCATATTAAAAGCTCAAATAATTTCGTTTTTTTTTGGCTTCCCGCGAAAGCGGGAATGACATGCGTTTCTCGATCCACACAATAAGACCGGTAGATAGTGCAAAAACTCCTAAGATTAATGTGTGTTGCTAACACAGCTCCTCGCAAGGCATTGTTGTGTGGATACCGTCTTCATATCTTATAAATTAGGACTCATTCCCTGATTAATTAAAAATTCGGCAATTTCCGGCTTCATAAATCCTATATTTATATGGATTAAATTCATGGATGCACCACGCTTTAATAAAAAATCGGCAATTTTTATATTATTATTCGATATAGCATAATCTAGAGGAGTCTAACCCAAGCATGGTTGATTTACTCCATATCCCTCATCTAATATTTTTTTACTTCATCAATATTATCTGCCTTAATAGCATCTGCTATCGGTGTAATTGGATTTCCGACTTTTTGATCATACTCAATACCGTCTACGTATATCTTTTCGGTCTTATACTCAAGTTTACATTCCATCGCATGAATAGAAGGAATAATAAAAATAATTATAAACTTTAAAATTACTTGAATAATTTTCATATAATTAATCTAGGTACTATGTAGCTATGCAGCATTAAACCTTTATCGGTAAGATAGATATTTTTATCTAACTTAATTAGGTCTTGGTTTTGATAATGTTGCAGGTTATTCATGTCTAAAATATCTGCTAATTTTGCGTTTATTTTCTGTTCTAATGTAGAAATCTTTATGCCTTTGCTAAGACGTAAACTCATCATTAGTACTTCTTCAATGATTTCTTGATGTGTTAACTTAGTGTTAGTTTGAATACCGACATTTTTTGTATTAACCGAATCTAACCATTTTTCAGGTTTATGCCACATCATAATTGCCGATACCGCACTTGAAGCATCAATTATTCTACTATGAGCTCCAGGACCTATACCTAGATAACTATTATAATTCCAATAAGTCAAGTTATGCAAACATTCATTCCCTATCATAGCATAATTGGATATTTCATATCTAAAATATTTTTTAGATTCTAGATAATGATTCGTCCATTCATACATCTCAGCTGCCGTGTCTGAATGCGGCAAAATCAGATTACCATCCTTAAATAATTTATAAAACGGCGTACCTTTTTCGATAGTCAGCTGATAAAGAGAAATATGCGAGGTAGCGAGCTGCATAGCTTGTTTTAATTCTTCTTGCCAATCTTTTAATTTCTGACCGCTACGTGCATATATTAAATCAAATGATACTCTTGGAAAAATCGCATTTGCCGCCTCAATTGTTTTGATGGCTTGCAAAGTATCATGAGTTCTACCTAATTTTTTTAAATCCTCTTCTTTTAAGGATTGTACTCCAATTGAAACACGATTAATTCCGGCGGATTTGAATGCTTTAAACTTCTCAGTTTTAAAGGATGTAGGATTGGTTTCTAGAGTTATCTCGGTTTGATGATCAATAATTGCTAGATTACTGATTTTATTTATTATTCCTGCAACGACTACAGGATTCATTAACGAAGGAGTTCCACCGCCGAAAAAAATAGATTTAATGTATTTATTTTGAATAATATCCCTAAAATACTCGATTTCCGTTTCATAAGATTTAAGCCATTGATTGTGGTCTATAGTGCTTGCCACATGAGAATTAAAATCACAATATGGACATTTTGACAAACAAAAAGGCCAATGAATATAAATGCTTAAATCATCTGCCGTAACTTTCATATTTTTAAAGAATTTAGGCAGTTTGTTGTAATTTCTCAATTTCTTCTTTTTTTAATCCGGTTGAAGCAATTATTAAGTCAGTTTTTAAACCAGCTTTGATTAAATTTTTTGCTATAATAATTTTTTCTTTTCTTCTGCCTTCTTCTCTACCTTCTTGCAGCCAATGATCTACTATACTTCCCATAATTTTTTCTCTTTTTTTAGGATTTAATTTTGATTTAAGTATGTTTTCTACTTCAATTATATCACTTTGCTTAATCTTGGTTAAAGTATAGCATAAAATTAATTCTATATAATCAATGCCAATATTAGCTTTAGCAAATTTAGGTAAGAATCAGCTACTTCTACCCATCTTTTTAATAAATCACGTTCATGAATATGCTTCATGAAAAATTGTAAAATTCCGGACCAAGCATTTTTTTCAATTCTTGATCAGATATATCATGCACGTTTATGAGTTGATAATCATTAGTCCAAGTAGCTTTTACCAATTCACTATTTTCAAATAATTTCCAAAGATTTTGAGGAGCATTATATTGTTGTATACCATTATAAAATACTAAAGAATATATGAAAGGAAATTTCTTGCTTTTTGTTACTTTCCTATGATATTCTGTAATGTTTAACATATACTTAAACAAGCGAAAAGCCATATAATAATGAGGTTTACTTTGATGTTCTAATAATAAAAATAAGTAACTGTCTTCACTATCAAATTTAACAGAAAATAGAATATCTAATATGGATTTCTTAAGTGTTTTATCTACAAAACTATCTTTTTCCATTTTAAGGGTTTTAAAAGAAGCCAAATTTTGTATATGTGGTGGTAAGTGCATTTGAAAAAACTCTTTGGTAACTATTGGATTTTCAAATGCACTTCGTATAATCTTGTCGTGCTTTAGGTTTTTAGACATAAATATTAATGATATACTACCGTTATAAATACACAATTAATATTACTTTTGCAATTATAAATTGAAATAAACTAAGCCAATAAAAATATTATTCTAATTCAAATGGGGCTTTAAATAAGGCAAGACCTAATTGATTATTAATTGCATGATGGTTAGCTAATTCCGAAGCAATTTTAATTTTTCCATTGTTTAATTCAAATTCCCAATATACCGGAATACACCAATGCTTACCGTTTACTTTAAAATTAGCGAGGTCTTCTTTAAATGTTGCTGAAGCAAAAGTTTTAGCAATTAAGTTACCATTCTCAAGAACTCCAACTAATTTAACAATTTGAGTCATATCCGGAAAACTTTTACGAAAATCAATAAGACCATAATGTAAATCATAAATAGTGGCAATATTAAGTATTGGATGGACGAACTCACCTTTACCTTCAACATATTGTGCTATTTTATCCCATGGGCTATCCGGTTCAAAAAGTGCATCAATAAAATTTGTTATCATTTCTTTTTCTGTATTCATAATAAATATATATCCATAAAGTTATTTAAGAAAACAATTTTTCAATTCCGCTATGTAATAGATTCTTAGGATTCATTTTACTGGCTTTTTTCATCATCTCGTTTATTTGCTTATATTGCTTTAGCAAAATATTTACCTTTTGTACCGTAGTCCCTGCTCCAGCAGCTATACGTTTTCTACGAGAGGCATTAATTATATCAGGATTTTTACGCTCTTTCGGCGTCATAGATAAAATAATTGCTTCTTGATGTTCAATTATTTTACTATTTAATTTTGATTGATCTATTTGATCCATAATTTTACCGCTACCCGGTAACATGCTAAGTATATTGCCAAAACCTCCCATTTTTTTTATACTTCTCATTTGCTGCATATAATCATTTAGATCGAATTTACCTTTTTTTAATTTAGCTGCCGTTTTTTCGGCTTCTTCTCTATCAACGATACTAGCTGCTTTTTCAACAAAAGAGATAATATCACCCATATCAAGTATTCGAGAAGCTAAACGTTCAGCATCGAATTCTTCTAAATCGGTTAGTTTTTCACCGCTACTTAAAAATTTAATCGGCTTTTTAGTAATATATTTTACGCTAAGTGCTGCACCACCTTTAGAATCGCCGTCAATTCTAGATAAAATTAATCCTGAAATCTCTAACTTTTCATTAAAGCTGCTTGCCATAACTACTGCATCCTGCCCTGTCATACTGTCAATTACTAATAAAGTTTCGGTAGGCTCCACTATCTTTTTTATTGCAAGTGCCTCCTCCATCATCTCTTTATCAATTTGTGTACGACCTGCCGTATCATAAATTACGACGTCATAAGCAGAAATTTTAGCCTCGGCAATAGCTCTTTTGACAATATCAAGAGGTTTCTCACCTTGCACAATAGGTAATGAATTAATCTGTACTGAGTTTGCAAGTATAGCGAGTTGCTCTTGTGCTGCTGGTCTGTAAGTATCCAGAGAAACAAGTAGAACTTTTTTATTTTGATTTTTCAGTCGTAAAGCAAGCTTACTACTCGCCGTAGTTTTACCGCTCCCTTGCAACCCTACCATTAGGAAATTTACAGGCGGCTTTGAATTTAAATTTATCTTTGTCTCACTTTCACTTGAAGCTAAGAGATTTATCATCTCTTCATGGATAATTTTAATTATCATCTGCCCTGGTGAAACAGACTTAATAACCTCCTGCCCTAAAGCTTTTTGTTTAACTTCTGCTATAAAATCTTTTATCACCGGTAATGCAACATCTGACTCTAAAAGAGCTACTCTTATATCCCGCATAGCAGCATCTATTTGGGCTTCGGTCAAAATCCCTGAGCTGACTAGCTTATCAAAAATCTTCGTTAAATTTTGTGTTAAAGTTTTAAACATGCGAATAATTTAATTTATAAAGTTCCCAAAACCTAATATATACTACGAGTAAATGAACAATAGTCAAAATAAAACATAAATTAAATTTATATTCGAGAGGGAAACTGCTTTCCATCTTGAATACCTATTAACTATTTTTTTAAAAAAAGAGTATATTTCTCTCAATATGTTTTGTTGTTTTATGGATAACATGGAAAGGAACGGAGTGATATCGTGTTAATTACTAGAAAACTCATTCACCACTAATATATAACTTGTTTTTAAGTCCAAATCATAATCAATGGTATTATATATTAACTTTTTTATGTCGGTAAATTTTTGTAGTAAATAGGAAGGATGCTTATTTGGCAGTTTATTAAAAATCTTGTTTTCTAAATCTAGAAGCTCAATATTAACGTTAGCAGATTTTTTAAGAATTCTATTCATTAATAATAATAAATTATCAATAAAATCTAGCCATAATTCTCGGTCTTTAGTAGTAAAACGATTAATAAAATCTAACGTTTCATTATCTGCTATCGGCTGAATAAACTCAGAATATAATTCGCTTTTAGTATTATGGATAGATGATCTAATATTAACTTTAAAACATCTTGATCTAATTGTAGATATAATACTTGCAGCTCTTGAAGTAATTAAAAAAACGTAACTATTCTTTGGTGCATCTTCAAGAATTTTTAAGCATGAATTCGCCGCGTTCAAATTCATAAGATCCGCTGAATAAATTACTGCAACTTTATAACCTGAAATTGCAGAAGTTTTGCTTAAGAAGTCTTGTAATTTTCTTATTTGTTCAATAGAAATATTTTTAGCATTAGATGTAGCTAAAGTTTCCCTAGCGACGAAATGATAATCAGGATTGTTTTCAAGAGGAATGCTATTCTTAAAAAGCTTAATATATATAAACTCTTCTACGTCTTTTAAAGCTTGTTCTATATTTTCGGCTTCGATAAGCCAACTATTATATAGCTTATTATGTTTTAAGTTAAACTCTAGGCGTTCAATTATCAATGGTTGTAATATCATTATGAATTACACTTAAGAAGCGTTCTACATCATTCCGGCTTTTGCAGAGCATTGTTGCATGAGCCGGTTTTTCTAGTATCACCCCGCAAGCTTGTAACGGGGTTCAGAAATTATCAGTACTATAAGTTACTTCTTTATCATTAATTACAAGCTTCTTTCATTTTTCTTCCGGCTCTAAAAGTAGGTTGATTGTAAGCGTCTATTTTCATTTTTGCTCCGGTTTTTGGGTTACGCCCCTCACGTGCTTTTCTATGATGTATTTCAAATGAACCGAAACCTGTTATATTAATATTATGGTGGCTCTTTATAGCACTAATCACACTATCAAGAACTAAATTAAGTGCTTTCTCGGCATCAGCTTTTGTTAATGTTTTATGTGAAACATGTTTATGATTATGACCATGGTCAGTCATAAATGCTATAAATTCGGTTTTATTCATTTTTTTTGGTTCTTTTTTGTTATGTGTATTCATAATAAAATCAACTCTCCTTTAATGGATTAATATGTATTGATGTTTTTTTATAAAATAATATATACAACTGGCAATAAATATACATCAATATATTTTTTATGTGAGTTAATTATAACAAACTACCCACATACTGCAAATGCCAGTTATTTACAAAGTTTAAAATATATACGTTATTATATTAATTTATAGAAAAATGTAGCCATTTTACATCAGTTATACTGTTAAAACTATCTTAATCAAGTAATTAAAGTGAAAATTTATCATTAAAACCCTAATTTATTATCAATAGTAAATTATAAAAGCTAATTTTCTACTCTGTAAAAAATTAATAAGTTTTTTAATAAAAAACAATATATACTTAATTTATATAAAAGGTGAAAAACGGTTTCCACCTTTTATATTCAATATTTCTAACCGAATAGCAGATTATATAATAATTCGCTATTCGAATTAATTTAGAATAAAATTTTTAAAGAAAAATATATTAAATCCAATGTTATTGTCTGAAATTTGTATTAAACGTCCTGTCTTTGCTACGGTTTTGAGTTTGGTTATCGTAGCTCTTGGAGCAATTTTTTTTACCAAGCTATAAATTAGAGGAACTCCGGATATTTCAGTTCCCATTATAAATGTCGATGCTCATTATGCAGGTGCCGATGCTTTATATATGGAAAAAGAAATAACGACGCGTATAGAAAAAGCTTTAAAGACGGTTAAAAATTTAGATTATATAACTTCTCAAAGTTTTACCGGCGAAAGTAGTATTACTTTATCGTTTCTACTATCTACCGATATTGCAATAGCACTAAACGATGTTCACTCCAAAATATCAGATATCACTTATATGTTCCCACAAGATATGAAGGCTTCGTCGGTTGCAAAACTTGATGCCGATAGTTTTCCTAGTCTTTTTATAAGTATTGAAAGTGATCAATATAGCGATTTAGAATTAACAAAGATCGTCGAAGATAATCTACAAACACCGTTAGATAAGCTTGAAAGCGTAGGACAATCACAAATTTACGGCGGTCGGGAATATATAATGAGAATAGAACCCGACTCCAAAAAATTATATCAGCATAAAATTTCTTTATTAGAGATTGAATCCACAATAAAAGAATAAAATAAAGATTATCCCGCAGGTACAATTAAAACAAAAAGTAATAATTTTATAGTAACTCTTGAAGGTTCTTTATCTACACTGGAAGAATTCGGCAATATTATTCTAAAAGTACAAAATGGAAGCATAATAAAATTACGAGATATAGTGAAAATATCTTTAACTTCTCCCGATGAGGACATAATTTTTAGATATAACGGCAAAGCTCCATTGCTCTTGGTCTTATAAAAGAATCAAAAGCTAACGTCATAGATTTATCAAATGAAGTAACTAAAGAATTAGAAAGAATTAAAGAATCAATGCCCAAAGGAATTAAGTACGGGTATCGCATACGATGGAGTAACGCCTGTAAAAGCATCAATTTATGCGGTATTGCAAACAATTTTTGAAGCTTTAATATGTACTAGTTAGGAGTTGATCTGACAGTAAGAAGTTGTTGGGTACGAAAAAAAAGATATACTCGTACCCGGCAAAAATTTAACAACCTCTAAAAAAAGGAGACTGTCAGATGACAATATACCAACAAAAAATAATAAAGCCAAGAATTGGTTTATTACAACTAGCAGAACAACTAGGTAACGTATCGCAAGCATGTAAAGTAATGGGTTATAGCCGAGATACATTTTACCGCTATAAAGAGCTTCATGAACAAGGTGGAGAAGAAGCGCTATATGAGATGAGCAGAAGAAAGCCTTGTTTAAAGAACCGAGTACCAGCAAGTGTTGAAGATGCTATAGTTAATATTACAGTTGAATATCCCGCTTATGGTCAAGAACGTACAGCTAATGAGCTACGCAAGAAAGGAATAATTATTTCAGGAGGAGGCGTAAGATCAGTTTGGCTTCGTCATGATTTAGAAAATTTTAAGAAACGCTTAAAAGCTTTAGAAAATAAGGTAGCAAGCGACGGTATTATTCTAAATGATATACAGTTAACAGCTCTTGAAAAAGTAAAAAACAAACGTGAAGCAAGCGGTGAGATTGAGAGTTTACATCCCGGTTATCTTGGTTCTCAAGATACCTATTATGTAGGGAATATAAAAGGTATAGGACGTATTTATCAGCAAACTTTCGTTGATACTTATTCTATTGCTATTTGTAAACTTTATACAGAAAAAACAGCTATAACGAGTGCAGACCATCTTAACGATAGGGTTATACCATTTTTTGAAAGCTATAATATTCCTCTGGTTCGGATATTAACAGATAGAGGAACGGAGTATTGTGGCAAGCCTGAGCATCATGCTTATCAGTTATATCTTGGTATTGAAAATATAGATCATTCTAAAACTAAAGCCTATAGTCCTCAAACTAATGGGATATGTGAACGATTCCACACAACTATGCAAGAAGAATGTTATCACATTTTATTCCGCAAAAAGTTTTATTCTACATTAGAAGAGCTACAAACTGATATAGATAACTGGCTTGTAGGTTATAATAATGAAAGAACTCATTCAGGTAAACATTGTTACGGTAAAACGCCAATGCAAACTTTTAAAGATTCTCTTTATATTGCAATTAATAAAAATATTGATAATATAGAGACAATATCAGACAACTTGACCTTAACTTATCAAGCTGCCTGATTACTCAATACTGTCAGATCAACTCCTAACTAGTACATTTAATATTAGTGTTTTAGTCACTTATTTATTTCTTGCTTCTGCTAAAATTACCTTAATTCCATTTGTGACAATTCCGGTATCGTTGATCGGTACTGTTAGTGTAATGTATGCTTTTGGATTTTCTATTAATATATTTACGCTCCTTTCTATGATACTTGCTATAGTTTTAGTTGTCGATGATGCGATAGTTATGCTTGAAAACATTTTTAGATATAATGAAATGGGGCATAAACCCATGGAAGCGGCTATGCTTGCTTCTAAAGAAATCGGCTTTGCAATCATTGCTATGACTATTACGCTTGCTGCCGTATTTTTATACCCGTCGGTTTTATAGAGGGTTTTATCGGGAAATTATTTATTGAATTTGCTTGGACTTTAGCATTTTGTGTTTTGTTCTCAGGATTTGTTGCTTTAACTTTAACTCCTATGATGTCAAGTCGTATGGTGACAAAACATAATACGGACTTACCGAAATTCTTAGTAAAGTTTAACGACATTCTACAATTTATTTAAAATAAATATATTTACTATCTAAAGCTAACTTTTGACAATAAAAAGAAATTTGTCATCATTATTGCATCATCATTTATAGTACTGATTATTAGTTTTAAATTTACTCAAAAAATTTTCGTACCCCAAGAAGAATTTTTACAAGTTTCTCTTAAAGGACCTGAAGGTTCTAGCTTAGAATCTTCTACTAAAGTAGTGAAAGAAGCCGAAAAAATCCTTGCTAATTATAAAGATATATTAGGTTATCTGATGGTAATAGGTGCAGGCGGTAGCGATAATGTTTTTGGATTCATTCCGTTAAAAGATTGGGGTGAGCGTTCTCGTTCCCAAGAAACTATTAAGAATATGTTAAATAGCAGTGTTCCGAAATACCGGGCATGTCGATTTTCGCTATGGATCCACGTTCAATGGTTAGCGGGAATGCAAGTAGCCCTATCGAGTTTACTATTCAAACGAACCTTGAATATGATGATCTAGATAAAATATCACAATAATTTATTGATATAATGAAAACAAATCCTATTTTCTTAAACGTCAATAGAAATTTACAATCAGCAATGCCGACTATAAGTATAGAAGTCAACCGTGATAAGGCTTATTTATACGGAATGGATTTGGCAAATATAGGCAAAACAGTACAATATTTACTTGCAGGTCAACAAATCGGGGATTTTAGAATGGGTAATGATTTATATGATGTTATATTACAATTTAATCAAAAAGATCGAAAAGATATTAGCGATTTTAGTAAAATTTTAATCAGAGCAAAAAATAATAATATGTTACCGCTTGAATCAATAGCCAATATTACGGAAAAAATATCAGTAAAATCATATAATCATTATAATAATTCAAAATCCGTTACTATTTCTTCCGATCTTGCTCCTGACGAAAAAATTGATGATGCAATTAATGAAATCAATAAAATAGCCGCTAAGTTACTTGATCCTAGTAATACTATAATTGAATATATCGGAGACATTAAACAAATGAGAGAGGCAGACAGTAATATGCTTATAACATTTGTATTTGCTCTTGTATTTATCTATTTAGTGCTTGCAGCTCAATTTGAAAGCTTTACTGACCCTTTATTAATATTACTCGCCGTACCTTTCTCAATAACCGGCGGTGTACTTGCTCTCTGGCTTGCTGGTAAAATAGTCTTAATATGTATAGTAATATCGGACTTATTACTTTAATTGGATTAATCACCAAGAATTCTATTATGATAATAGAATTTGCTAATCAGCTAAGAGAAAAAGGAGTAAAGGTTCAAGAAGCTATAATAGAATCCTCAAAACTTCGCTTGCGTCCAATTCTTATGACTACCCTTGCTGCTGTAGTCGGAGCTTTACCTCTAGTTTTTACAGATGGGGCCGATGCTGCCGCTCGTAATTCTATAGGTTTTGTAATAGTTGGAGGATTAAGCATCGGTACTATATTTACAATTTTTGTTATACCTGTAATATATCAAACTTTTAAGAAGGATTAATAAATTATAGAATTGTAAAATTTAGTAGACATATAGCTCAAAATGAGAAATGATTATTTTACGTTAGTTTTGTTGCATGGCTCGGAAAACGCACATAGTGTCATCCCGTGGCTTGACCACAGGATCCAAAAATGTAACTTACAATACTAGTAATTTTAGTATTTTTAACTGGATCCCGCGATCAAGTCGCGGGATGACATTCAGAGTGATTAGATTCCCGCTTTCGCGGGGAATGACATCGTAACAACCTCACTTGTGCTATAGCAGTTATTGCTGCTGTTTCAGCACGTAATATATTACTTCCTAAACTTACAGATTTTGTATTCTTATATGAGGCAAGAAGTTCCAGCTCATCATTAGTAAAGCCTCCCTCCGGTCCTACAATAATAGTTATATACCTATTATTAAGTGATGATGAAATTCGTAATATAGAATTTTCTTCTTTTGCATGTTCATTAGCATATAACATCAAATTATTATTCTTTTTAAGATAATCTTGTATTGTGATAGCTTTTTCAATTATCGGGGGAGTAAGACGTTCTGATTGCTCTGTTGCCTCAATCACACATTTTGTTAAACGTTCGATATTTACCGATCTAAATTGACATCGCCTCGTAATTAACGGAATAATTTTAGTTACGCCTAGTTGCGTAGCCATATTTATTGCAAGCATTAATTTATCTTGCTTTATTATAGCAATAGCAAGAGTTAAAGCAGATTCCGTATAAGGCTTTTTTAACTGTTCTTTAAGCCTAACCGATAGGTTAGGCTTACCTATATCGGTAATTTGTGCTAAAAATTCTCCATCCGTACCGTTAAAGATACGCAAGCCATCATTTACTTTAAGACGTAGCACCGTTTTAATATAATGAATATGATCGTTTGCTAATTCTATCTTGCTATTTTCAGCTAAACTACTATTAATATAAATACGATTAAATCTCACATTATTACTATGAAGAATGAAAAAAATAATAATATATTAGAAGAAGAAAATTTGCCAAAAGAAAAAGAAATTGGCGGTGTTAAAGGCTTGGAGCCTACTAGGTACGGGGACTGGCAGCATAAAGGTAAAGTAACAGATTTCTAATATTATGCCATCATTTGAGCAAATTAAGGTTTTACCTTACAAGCCACAGAAATTGTTTGATTTGGTGTGGGATGTAGAGTCTTACCCTAAATTCTTGCCTTGGTGTTCTGCCGCTAGAATCATTTCAGAAGATATAGTCAATTCAGTTGGATTTGGATACAAGGAGCGAGGAGCGAAGCCTATAACTAATAGGAGAGCGACGAGCGACGCTGTAGGCGAGTCCAAATCAATTGACTATAACAATGAGATCATTGCTGAGTTAGTAATTCAGTTAAAAGGCTTTTCAGAAAAATATAACTCACGAGTTACAAGCGAAATAACAGATGATGGAATATATTTGATTAATACGGTAGCTATTTCAGGACCTTTTGAATATTTAAAAAGTACTTGGCAATTTGTTCCATGCACGGCAGGAACTGAATTAAAATTCTTTATTGATTTTAAAATGAAGTCCGTAATACTGGATAAATTAATTGGCACTTATTTTACCAAAGCAACCGAAAAAATGATTATAGCTTTTGAAAAGAGAGCAAAGGATGTTATTAGATGAAAACATTGTTTCCTCTTTATTAAATTTAAATTATCATATTTCATGGTTTTTGAGTATAATGCAAATGCACTGTGTAATAAAATATCAATTTTTTATTTAATAGTAACTTAATGGATGTTAATATTAATACTTGACATTTGTTAAAAAATTCCGTATTCTGTGGTAATTAAGATAAACTAATGTTGGAAATATAAATGAAAGAATTTGAATCTTTAACTATAACAGAAATTCCTACAAATGCTATAAACCATAAGGAATTTGCCCATTTAGGAGTAAATCTTGCGTATAAGACAGATGATACAAATCGATATCTTACAGAAGCATTAATGATGAATGGTAGTCATTTAGTAGGCAGTGGTTGGGAAATACTTGCTGCTTCTTGTGATAATGCAAATACAGCTCAATATGGTTATAAAGCTGTTGCATTTATAAATAAAGAAACTAAGGCCATTCATATTGCTAGTGCCGGCACAAAAGCAGATATGAATGATGTATGGGATGATGTACTTATCATTTTCCATTATGCTCCTAATAAACTAAAAACGGCTCAAAAATTTGTTGATGAAGTAATTGAAAAAATAGGCGGTATTGAGAAAGCTGCAGAATATATTTTTGATACTAGCGGTCATTCACTTGGAGCAATAGTTGCAGATTTAACCGGCGTAGAATTACATTCTCGTAATTTAAATTTTAATAAATCCGTAACCTTTGACAGCCCAGGTTCACAAGAAGTAATTAAATATGCTATAAATCAAGGTTTATTTACTGGAAAAGTAATAACTCCGCTAGAAGAGTTAGCTAAACATTCTGAGATATATAATGCAAAACCTAATATTATTAATACTACCAATAATCATGCCGGTAAAATACACTTAATTCTACCGAAAGTAAATAATATCGAGCAGTCAGAATCATCAAAAGCAGAAGGATGGGGGACATATTTATATAATATGGCTGGCTCTGCCGCTTACAAAGCTGCAGAATATCTAGGCATTAATAAAATGGTTGAAGGAATAAATAATCATAAGCTAAAGAATTTTGCTGATTTAAAAGATAATGCTGTTTTACCTATAGCCGATTGGAATGAACAAATATTAGAAAATAACGAAGATACTTCAAAACTTAAAGCTATTCCATCTAGCGGCAAGGATGTATACTTACTCGATACAACTAGAATTACTGATGATGAATATACTAGTATGATTGGAGTAGATATATTCCATTGGGCATATAATGATTTGCAACAATCTTGTGCTATGGAAGTTGAACAAATAGGCAATATAAATAATAATTTAATACCAATGATATGTTAGAGTATGTTGTTTTCGGTATTGCTAGATTAGCACACAGTGGAGCTAATACTATTTCAGATATAGTAGAAGCTTGCAATAACGCTATTGATACTATTTCAAATACAACTCCGGAAGGGATAGAAGAGCCTACCCTAGAGTCAAAAGATATTGAAGACGACTGGGTAGAAGTATCTCTAATAGGAAAGTAAACTTCTATACTTTAAAGCAACTCTATAAATTTTCTTTAATCTACTGCGGCTTGCAGAGTATTTTAATACTTTAAAATAAATTCACATTCTATATCTTAATAGACATTAACTCATTAGTTGACTTTTATTTCAAATTACCATAAAATATGGTTACAGGTTAAAAAAGAGATAGACATGTCTAAGCACAAAAATTCTAAACATATTAGCACTAAAAAACTTGCTTATATAGGATTAGACCTCGCATATAAAACAGATGATTTAAATATTTATAATCTAGAAGCATCAAAGATCAATGAACAATTAACAGATAGCGGCTGGGAAATACTGACTGCTTCATGTGATCATATCAGCACTGCTAAATATGGTTATAAAGCCGTCGCATTTATAAATAAAAAAACTCAAGAAGTTCATATTGCTAGTGCCGGCACAAAATTCAATATATATGATTTATTAGACGATGGGCTTATCACTCTTCACTATTTACCTACTAAACTAACTCCGCTTCAGGATTTTATTAATGAAGTAATTAACAAATTAGGCAGCTTAAGTAAAGCCGCAGAATATAGTTTTAATACTAGCGGTCATTCACTTGGAGCAATAATTGCAGATTTAACCTCAGTAGAAATACATTCTCGCAACTTACATTTTAATAAATCTATAACTTTTGACAGCCCTGGCTCAAAACCGATAATTGAAAGAGCCATCGAAAAAAATTTATTTACCGGAAAAGTAACAACTCCAATAGAAGAGCTAGCTACCCATTTCAAGATATATAATGCAAAACATAATCTTATTAATATTACTAATAAGCATTTGGGAAAAACAACAATGGTACTTCCTGGTAAAAAAACAGAACTATCACAATCAGAAGAATGGGCATTATATTTATATAATTTTGCCAAACAAAAAGTTACAAAATACCTAGGAATTAATGGAATAGTCGAAGGCTTTGAGGGAATAATAGCCGGAATCAGTAAACATGGACTTGTTAATTTCTCTGATTTGAAACAGAATATTACTTTAACCATAGATGATTGGGAAGCAGAAATACAAAAATATGCTAAAAATACTCTAAATTTAAAAAATAATTTATATAATCAAATAGTTGAAACTGAAACTGGAGCTAATTTAGTTGAGATGTATAATGATTTTCAAAGCTGCAGTCAAGAATATGCTCAAGAAGTCAAAACAACAGGAGATATGAGTAATTATCATCTATATCCTCTCCTAGTATGTTAAATAAAAAAATAACATATATAATCAATTTATATAAAAGGCGGAAACCACCTTTCACCTTTCATATTCATTATTTCTTATTTAGAGCAACTAAATAGATTTCCGTAGATTCGCTGCGGCTGGATGAAGGTTTAAAATGTTTCACCGTTCTAAATTCACGCTTCACTTTATTTAATAATTCGTTTTCTGCACCGCCACGAAAAATTTTAGCAATAAAATGACCGGAGGGTTTTAGTACTTTTAAAGCAAATTCAAAAGCTTGCTCACATAAAAGTAAGGTTCTTATATGGTCTGTAGCTTTATGACCTATGGTATTTGATGCCATATCACTCATTACCATATCAGCTTTACCGTCTAAAGCCTGAATAATTAATTCTTCCGTATCTTCTTCAAAAAAGTCCTTTTGAAGAAATTCAACTCCAGCAATAGGTTCGATTTCTAATAAATCGATAGAGATTATTTTATTATTTAGGTTATTATCCGAAGCTTTAATAAGCTTGGAAGCTACTTGACTCCATCCCCCAGGGGCTGCCCCTAAATCAACAATTTTCATGTTAGGAGTAAAAAGTTTAAATTTTTCATGAATTTCAAGTAGTTTATATGCAGCTCTCGACCTAAAGCCTTCCATGCGTGCTTTTGCAACATACGGATCGTTTAATTGTCGTTTTAACCAGTTATTAGAGGAAACGGTACGTTTTTTAGAAGTCTTCACTCTAACAAATTTATTTCTATAACCGCTTAAATTATTTATCATGGGATTTTTTTATTTTCCTTTGCTATTTTATCTAATACGGAATTAACAAAACCGATCTCGTGTTCATTTAACATGTCATTTGCTATGTCCGTATATTCGTTGATTACTACTTTAGCAGGCGTAGTAGGGCAAAATAATAGCTCACATATACCGGCACGCAATAAAGCTCGGAGTAAGATCGGCATATGTGCAGGATCTTTATCATTTGTTAAATGATTGTCGATAATTTCGTCTAGTTTATTAATATTTTCAAATACTGACTTTACCAGCATTTTAAAATGACTTATACTTAATGATATTTTTAAATTCTCCGGTAAATCTGTTATAGAATTATTATTTTGATAAAAAGAAAGTACGTTTTGCATAATATCATCTATATCTTCGTTATTTTGCAATATGTTTTGATAAACAGCTTGTACTGCTGCAATACGTGCAATCGACTTTTTATTAATTTTATTTGAACTCATAGAGAAAAGAAATTTAAAATTTAATTTTCGTCATTGTGAGTGGGTGTATTGCCTGCGTGTATCAGTTTCACCGTCATTGCGAGGAAAAATTGAAAATTGTGACGAAGCAATCCAGTAAAAAATTCTGATTTACAGAATTTTTTACTGGATTGCCACGCTCCTTTCAGTCGCTCGCAATGACGATGTGGCATCCACGCAGGCAATACACCCACTCACAATGACAAAATGATATCTGTAACCTTGCAATTTATACCTTAAAATAATTTATTAGTAAACTTATAAAATTTTTATGTTATCTATAATCGGATTTATTATAACCATCAGTATCTTGGTATTTATCCATGAGTTTGGGCATTATTGCATTGCTCGATATTTTAATGTAAAAGTTGAGGAGTTCTCGATAGGTTTCGGTAAAGAACTAATAGGTATTACCGATAAACAAGGAGTTAGGTGGAAGATTTGTCTTATACCGCTTGGCGGCTATGTCAAGATTTACGGCTATGATCGCAACCTTATGGATAAGACTAAAGAAGTTAACGAAAAAGTAGCTTTTTATGCTAAATCTTGTTTAGAACGTTTTTTAATAGTTGCAGCAGGTCCGTTAATTAATTATTTACTTGCCATAATAATATTTGCAGGTTTTTATTGTTACTTTGGAAAAACAGAGATTCCTCCTATAATAGGTGATGTAGTAGCTTCATCACCAGCAGAGAGAGCAGACTTAAGAGAAGGAGATAAAATTGTTAAGGTTAACGATAAATCTGTTAAAGATTTCGGGGATGTGCAGAAAGAAATATTAATTAACGGCTTTAGTTCTTCTGCTTTAACTATAGAAAGAAAAAATGAGGAATTTATCGTTAATATAATGCCTCAAGAAATAATTATATCGCCTCCCAAAGAAAAGAAAGTTAAGAAAACTCTTCGCATCGGTATTATAGCTAAAAATGAACCTATTCATACTAAAATAGGAGTTTTAGGAGGATTTTGGGAAGCTATTAATACTACTATAGATATGTCTGCTTTAACTCTAAAAGCAATATCGCAAATGATTGTAGGAAAACGTTCATTCGATGAGATAGAAGGACCGGTAGCTATTGCTAAAGAGTCAGGAAAATCTATAGCGGGGGGAAGCCAAATGTATCTATTATTTATAGCAATGCTTTCCGTTAATTTAGGGTTACTTAACTTACTACCTATACCGGTGCTTGACGGCGGACATTTAGTATTTATATTATATGAAGCAATTACAGGTAAATTACCGAATCCTAAGACTAAAAATATTTTGTTACAATTAGGAGCAATAATCATAATTTTTCTTATTATAATTTCTGTTTCCAACGATATACAAAATTTGTTTTCTTAAATAATAGATTTACTTGCTCTGACTAATATTATCCACTATAGTGGAACATTGATTATGTTTAAATGTATTAGTGTAGGAGAACTTTATCGTCATTGCGAGCAGCCGTAGGCTGCGTGGCAATCCAGAAAAAATAATAAAAAAATTCTGACTTACAGAGTTTTTTTCTGGATTGCTTCGTCAAAACTTACAGTTTTTCCTCACAATGACGATGAATTTGTAGCTAATGCATTAAACCATAGAATATTTAAATCTTAAAGAAGGTTTTAGGTGAAAATCAGATCAATTAGTAAGTTAATAATTTTATTATTAACGATTTTTTATTATCATATTTCATTAGCTGACTCTGTAATTCGTAAAATAACTATCGAAGGTAACCATAGGGTTGAGCGTTCTACTATTGAGAGCTATTTAAAGCTTAAGGTAGGAGAAACCTATAATAATTCTAAAGAAGATGAGGCAATAAAACGTTTATATGCCACCTCACTTTTTAGAAATATAAATATGCATATAACAAATGAGGGTAATTTAATAGTCAATGTTACTGAAACACCTTTTATAAGTAGCGTAGTATTTAGCGGTAATTCTAAAATCAAAACTAATATGCTCGCTAAAGAAATTTATACAATATCGGGCGAATCTCTTAGCCAAGCTAAAATTGAATTAGATGTAAAGAAAATATTAGAAATTTATAAACGTAGCGGATGTTTTGCTACTACAGTAACACCTAAAATCGAAAATTTAGAAAACACCAGAGTTAAGGTTATTTTTGATATAGCAGAAGGACCAAAAACCGGTATTAAATATATTTATTTTAGCGGCAATGAACATTATAGTGATTCAGAACTTAAATCTATTGTTTTAACTAAAGAATCTCGTTGGTTTCGTTTTTTAGACAGTAACGATACTTACGATCCTGATAGAGTGGAGTATGATAAAGAATTACTAAGAGGGTTTTATCAATCTGTAGGTTTTGCAGATTTTAGAGTAATTTCGGCATCGGCAGAACTCAATAATACTAAAGAATATTTCACCCTTACCTATTCCATTGAAGAGGGAGAAAAATATAGCTTCGGTAATGTTACGATAGACAATAAATTAACTAATATAGATATAACACCGCTTAATAAAATTGTTAATATTAAGCAAGGCAAGGTTTTCAATATGAAAATGGTTGATGATATAGCTGAAAAAATCGGAGAATATTTTACAGCGAACGGTTACCCTGCGGTAAATGTTTATCCGGATATAATGAAAAATGCTCATCATACTGCAGATATTAAATTTATTATTGAGAAAGCCGATAAGGTTTATATTAATAAAATTAATATTATTAATAACCTTAAAACTGAAGACCATGTTATAAGAAGAGAATTTAAAACAGAAGAAGGTGATATAATTAACCGTTCATATATTGAAAAAGGTGAGCGTAATCTTAGAAATTTAGATTATTTTGAGAAAGTAGCAATTAGCTTAGCTCCGACTAAAGCTAAAGATAAATATGATGTTAACGTTGAAGTTGATGAAAAATCTACTTCCTCTATAGGTTTTGATTTAGGATATAATACTGCCGGCGGCTTATTCGGACGTTTCTCTTTCCTAGAGCGTAATTTAGTCGGTACCGGTAAACTGCTTAATGCCGGTGTACAAGTAAGTAAAAACACTACAAGCTATTACGGCGGTATTACCGAACCGCACTTTTTAGATCGTGATTTATCACTTGGCGTAAACGCATTTAGAAACTATACAGGACGCGGTGCTAGCGTATTAAATACCACTGATCAAAGCTATAAGTTACACTCTATAGGAGTTAAAACTTCTCTTGGTTATGAAATTAAAGAGGATTTAGGTCACGAAATAGATTATTTAATCAAACGTGATATTCTAAGTGCTCCTACTCCATCAAGTTCAATATTTTTACAAGAACAAATGGGAAGATTCATTACTTCTGCTATAGGACATACTATTACTTATGATCAAACCGATAATAAAATTGTTCCAAAGAACGGTTATTTAGTAAGCGGCACACAAGAATTTGCCGGCGTTGGAGGTGATAACAAATATATAAAACATGAAGTTGACTGTAAATATTATAAATCTTTTATACATAACAAGCTTACTTTAAAATTATCTGCTTCCGGTGGTGATATTGCAGGGCTTGGAGGAAAAATTATTAGAATTTCCGATCGCTTTAATTTAGGTGATTATAGTTTAAGAGGCTTTGCAAGCGGTGGGGTTGGACCTCGTGAAAAGGTCACTAATGAAGGACTTGGCGGGGAGCGATATTATACGTTTTCAACAGAGCTTAATTTCCCAACACCTGTACCTGAGGAATTTAATTTAACCGGTGCAGTCTTTATGGATTTAGGAAGCGTTGGGGGAGTAGGTCTAAATAAGAAACAATATCAAACTCCAAACGGTTTTTATAACGATAAATCGCTTAGAGCTTCCGTTGGTTTCGGCTTTATTTGGGTAACACGTTTTGCACCGATCAGAATGGATTGGGGCTTCCCGGTTAAGAAGAAGAAATATGATGATACACAGCACTTCCATTTAAGATTTTCGACGCATCTTTAAATTATAGCATTACTGCATGGATACCAAGTCGTCATTGTGAGCAGCTATAGGCTGCGTGGCAATCCATAAAAAGTAACAAAAAATGCTAATTTTAGCATTTTTATACTGGATTGCTTCGTCGAAACTTACAGTTTCTTCTCGCAATGACAAGGAAATAAGCTGTAAGAGCAATATTCATACAATTTCTAATTCAGCATAATATAATAATATTTTCAGCCGATGTAGCTCAGCTGGTAGAGTGGCGCATTCGTAATGCGTAGGTCTGGGGTTCAAATCCCCACATTGGCACCATTTTCTAAATAAAACTATAGCCCTATTTTGTGACAGGTGTGGTAGAACCTGATATACTAATAATGTATAGAAAAACGCATTCGTGTCATACCGTGGTTTGACCACGGTATCCAGAAAAATAACTTAAAATACTAATAATTTATCATCACTATCAATCCAAGTGGTCAAAAAGTCCAGCACCTAAAGCGGCTTTAAAAAATGCTTATAAAATAAGTAATGATACTGAAAGACTTATTGCTGTTGATGTAAAAAATGACCAGTTTGTAATATTTGATAATACAGGTGGTAATGTACATCATGGTCATGTAAGGACATATAAAGAAATAGAGAGAGACGCTGTTTTAAAAAATATCCTTATGAAAAATAACCTAATAAAAACAAATGGTAAAATTATAAAATAGTATAAGGTATAAAAATATATGATAACTAATGAGGAAGAATTCAAAAAACAGCCTGAAGTAGCTAATTTTCCGGAATGGAAAAAATCTTTTTACTATATTATCCATGTAGGCATGTATGAAAATTATGAGGAAGCAATGAATTATATTATAAAAAATTTGAAAAATCCTGAAGAATTATTGCAAGCTGCAGCCATTCAAGCTTTAGACATTGTGGTTCGTAGATTTAACAATATTAAAGAAGAGTTGATATTACCTATATTATTTAAAAATTTGAGAAGTGATAGTGAACGAATAAAATATGAAACTATTGATACTTAGGAACAATTACTTACCGTGTAGTGGGGTTAAGAAGAAAAATTTACCTAGAATACTTTAAAAATGGTATTGATTTTTTTACTAGAACAGAACTAAAAAAGTATACTGATAAGTCTTTAATATATTCCTTAAATGATAAAGAAGAAAAAATAGCATTTATTTTAAGTTTCTGTCAAAACTCTTCAAATTATAATGAAGCATTAGAGGTTTGTTTATATTCTCTACAAGAAGAAAATGAAGATATCTATATAGCAGCTTTTCAGGGATTAAACTATATAGTAATCAGATTCCAAAAAATAAATTTTGATGTAATATTACCGCTTATTAAGAAATTTTTAAAGCTTGCTGAAAGCCGTATTTGTGATTATGCTGAAGCACTTTTAGTTGATATAGCAATTATGATACCTGACTTAAGAGAAAAAGTAATACCTTTTTTGAAAAAAACAAAATCACCTTACTTAAAAGAGATACAAGCATTAAATCATTGAATATTGAATATTGCTTATTGCATAATTAGAAATTTTCAATAGCGATAGAGAAAGTAACGGAGTTAGCAGTAAAGGCTGTAAATGACAATGCATTATCCGGCTTAGAGCAGAAGAGAATAAGATAGCGGAGAGCGTTATTATGGCTCTTAATTCTCATAACGGTATACCTTTTTAAGCGGTTACAGCTGTTTAGAGTAGGAATTGTTATTAAAAGCGGTGTGCAGCAAGCGTGCTTCAACATTACCAAAACCTCGAAGCATACTAGAGTGCTTAACGAACTATCCAGCGGAGTGTTTTGTGCAGCAGGGCAGCCATTACTCTGTTGGCGTGTTACTTCATGGAGTGCAGCAGGCAGCAACTACCATTGATGCAATCTCAAAGATAGAACTGATCCTTGATAACATTAAGGAGCAGGCAAATGTTAGGCTAAACGGTAAGACAGTAACAAGAGAGCATGACGCCATTCGTGATTCCCTAAGCCATAATATAGGCAAGATTGCAGCAACTGCGGTGATGAACTTTATTAACCGTAAAGTCACCATAGTATTTTAAACTGGATCCCGCTACAAATGAGCTAGGATGACAGGGTGGAATTGATCATGCAACAACACCAATGCTACACGGGAATGACGATAAGGTCTTTTTAAAGAGTTGTGTAAAACAAAACTACTTTTTTAGGCAATTCCATTATACTTTGCAAAGAATTATAAGTTTTTGCTAAAAAATAACATATACTTAGCTTTATATAAAAGATGAAAGCTACCTTTCACCTTTTATATTCAACTTTTTAAGCTGAATAGCAGATTATGTAATAATTCGTTATTCGTGTTAATTAACTATTATCTTTTTTCTTGGAGGAATATAGATTGTTTCATCTTCAGCATGCGAAATCTTTTCTAAAAGTCCGATAAAACGGTCTTTATTAGGTACTAGCTTTACTATCGTCCACCCCTCTTCTATTGATTTCTTTATGCGTTCTATATCAGATTTATGTTCTGAAAAAGATATAACTTTTTGTGCTGGATTTTGCATATTGATAAATCAATTATAGTTAATAAATATTAATATTATAGTAAATATTTTTTAATAAATCAATCACATATTTATTATTTGCTAATATAAATAAAATGATTACCATATATTAGGTCTTGTCTACTTATATCCTAATAAATAGTTTAATTAAAAATTAAAAGTTGTACAACAATTTTTTATTTTAAACACGTATTTTTATGTCACTTATTAACTTTATTTTTAAAAAAACATCTGAAAAAATCTTATATGACAACAATAATTTATAATATTGTTAGGTTCTATATACAAAATTTAA
Source organism: Rickettsia helvetica (assembly GCF_963970025.1). Lineage (NCBI taxonomy): Bacteria > Pseudomonadati > Pseudomonadota > Alphaproteobacteria > Rickettsiales > Rickettsiaceae > Rickettsia > Rickettsia helvetica. Next base: position 648,609 of record NZ_OZ018776.1, on the reverse strand, counting down.
TTTAAATCGTATAATTTAATTATGTCAAATGATAATTTACAACCGCCTGCTCTTTCTAAAAAGCAATTATTTGCCTTTTTTAGTATGGTTGTCGGGATGTTTATGTCAGTACTTGATATTCAAATTGTCGCTAGCTCATTATCTGTAATAGCTGCAGGTCTTGCCGCTTCAAGCGATGAACTTTCTTGGGTTCAAACATCATACTTAATAGCTGAAGTTATCATTATTCCTATTACCGGCTTTTTAGCAAGGTTACTTTCTACCAGAATTTCTTATTTTATTGCAGCTTTAGGATTTACGGTTATGAGCGTATTATGTTCGCTTGCAACTAATATTGAATCCATGATTATCTTTAGAGCATTACAAGGATTTTTTGGCGGTGCTATGATACCGACGGTCTTTAGTACCGTTTTTATAATTTTTCCTGCATCGCAACGTCCTACCGTTACTATCTTAATTGGACTTGTCGTAACTGTTGCCCCTACTTTAGGACCTACGCTCGGCGGATATATTACGGAGATTTTATCATGGCATTTTATGTTTTTATTAAACGTCATACCCGGTATTTTCGTATGCATGGTAGTCTTTTTATATGGGGATTTTGATAAACCAAATTATAAATTACTGAAAAATTTTGATTTTCTCGGTATATTATTAATGGCTTTAACGCTCGGCTTATTACAGTATGTTTTAGAAGAAGGAAACAAAAAAGGTTGGCTTGAGGATAATTTAATATTATTTTTAAGTATTGCAGTAGCTTTAGGTTTTATTTTATTAATCATTAGAGAACTAACCTTTATTAATCCAATTTTAGATTTAAAAACATTTCTTTATAAAGACTTTACTTTTGGTTGCCTTTATTCGTTTGTTATGGGTATCGGATTATACGGGGCAGTATATATATTACCGCTATTTCTCTTTACTATTGCCGGATATGATACATTACAAATCGGGGCTACTATGATGGTGACGGGCGGAGCACAATTTTTATCTGCACCACTCGCCGGTAGAATGCTAGGGCTAGGGGTAGATTTACGCCTGATGCTTATTATAGGGCTTGGAGGGTTTGCTCTTGGATGTCATTTGAATAGTTTTCTAACGCCTGATTCTAAATTTGCTGCATTTGTGCTTCCTCAATTTGTTAGAGGGCTTTCATTAATGTTTTGTTTTATACCGACTAATAATATAGCTCTTGGCAATATGCCAAAAGAAAGAGTAGGCAACGCTAGCGGGCTTTATAATCTTACTCGTAATTTAGGAGGAGCAGTAGGGCTTGCAATAATCAGTACTATACTTACTAATGATACTAAAACCTTTATGCAATATTTATCGGAAAATATCTCGTCTACTTCTATAATGGCATTAGAACAGCTAGATTCTTATACTGCATTATTAAGCAGAAAAGTTCTGAGTCCCGAAAAAGCATCATATTTGTTATTAGCAAACAAATTAAATAATGATGCTTTTGTAATTGCAATAAATAATATATTTAATATGATAGGGCTGTTATTTGTATTTATAATGCTACTGATACCTTTTACTTCAAATATCAAATTAACCGGAAATGTTAATGCTCACTAAAATTAAATTTATATTATATTTTCCTTGGTTATTATTAGAAATATGGAAATCGGCTTTCTCGGTTATTAAAATAATTTGGCAAAGAGAGATAGGGATAGATCCGATTTTTGAATGGATTGACGCAGAAGGACTAGAAGAAATAGGCGAAATAATATATGGTGATTCGATTACTCTAACTCCGGGTACAGTAACACTTGATATAAATAATAATATGTTATTAGTGCATGCACTCAATAAATCATCGATTACCGACCTACAAAGAGGTATAATGATTAAAAAAATTAAGCAGATATTAAACAATTTGAAGTAGAAAATGATATCAGATATAAACACTCTAAAGTATAAAAAAGTTTTACTTAAAGTTTCAGGGGAAGCTTTAATGGGAGACAAGCAATTTGGGCATGAATATGACATAATAAAAAAGATTGCCGGCGATATTAAAGAAGTTATCGATTTAGGAGTAGAAGTCGCTATTGTAGTCGGCGGTGGAAATATTTACCGCGGGATTAATGCAGCACTCATCGGTATGGACCGAGCTTCAGCGGATTATATAGGTATGCTTGCAACGGTGATTAATGCATTAACTTTACAAAACGTTATGGAAAGCCTCAATATCTATACAAGAGTTCTATCGGCTATTCCTATGATGAGCGTATGCGAGCCTTATATTCGCCGCAAAGCTAAAAGACATATGGAAAAAAAACAAGTAGTAATTTTTGCCAGCGGCACGGGTAACCCGTTTTATACAACCGATAGTGCTGCAGTACTTCGTGCAATCGAAATGAATTGCGATATTTTATTAAAGGCAACTCAGGTTGACGGTGTATATGATTCCGACCCTAAAAAAAATCCGGATGCTAAAAAATATTTCACTATTAGCTATAAAGATGTTATAACTAACAACCTGCAAGTCATGGATATGGCAGCTATTGCAGTTGCAAGAGAAAATAAATTACCTATAAGGGTATTTTCAATAAAAGAACAGGGAAATTTTGCTAGAGTAATACAGGATAAAGGGGAATATACGACAATTGAGGAATAATATACTGCTCGTCTTTATAAGAATTATTCTTTCATTTTATCGGGGGTTCGTATCCTCACCAATTAAGTATAGGCTGCGGGTATTCACCCCTCAAAATAAAATCTAATTCTTAAAATACTTCACGTATATAAAAATATAATTATTTAGTATGGATAAAATAAAAATGGAGAAAGAGAATTTAAAGAAAAACTTACAAGAAAAGATGGAGAAAGCTCTCAAAGTTTTAGATCATGAGCTTAAAGGGCTGCGTACCGGTAGAGCTTCGGTTCATTTGCTTGATAGCGTAACCGTGGAAGCTTACGGGAGTAAAATGACGCTTTCACAAGTTGCTTCTCTATCAACCCCTGATGCACGAACAATTAACGTGCAGGTTTGGGATAAATCTATGGTATCATCGGTAGAGAAAGAAATTACGATAGCAAATCTCGGCTTAACTCCTGCAACGGACGGTCAATTAATCAGACTGCCGATACCGGCTTTAACTGAAGAAAGACGTAAAGAACTGGTAAAGCTTGCTCATAAATACGGTGAGGATACTAAAATTTCATTACGTAATATTAGAAGAGATGGCAATGAAGAACTTAAAAAGCTAGAAAAAGATAATATTATTGCAAAAGATGAGCATCATAGCTTATCTGAACAAGTACAAAAGTTAACCGATGATTATAGCAGTAAAGTTGACTCGGCAATAAAACAAAAAGAACAAGAAATAATGACTGTTTAATTATATGTTTCTTACTCCTAGAATAGCTCTCGTATTTAAAAAACTTTTTGGCGTCGAAGAAAATAAAGATTTACTTATTTCACTTATTAATTCCGTGGTATCGGAAGAAGATAAAGTAGTAGAGATAACATTATTAAATCCCTATAATTTTCAAAATTTACTTCTGATTCTGATGAATTAAAGGATATCATAGGCAAAGTTAAAAATTCGTTAGATAGATGGCTAGCTTTTTTAAGTAGAAATGACTTATTAAGTAAAGATAATTTACCGGAAGAACTTGATGATATTCATATTAAAAAAGCTTTGGAAGTTATGGAAATAATGAGCTTTAATGAAACTGAACGTGTAGCTTATGAAGATCATTTAAAATGGTTTAGAGATAAATATAGTGTTATCGAATCTGCCAAAGAAGAAGGACTGATGGAAGGTATAGCGGAAGGATTTAAAAAAGGGATAGAGAAGGGAGAAAAAGATAAAACTATTCAAGTAGCAAAAGAAATGTTAGCAGATAATGAACCTATAGATAAAATAGTTAAATATATGATGTTCACTAAAGAAGAAATTGAAAGATTATAATTATGTTTGAGTTTATTGAAACAGGACTTGCTATTAAAAAACTTTATCAATATGTAAAATCTGAAGTAGTAGATCAGGATTTTTGGGCTTTTTCAGCCAATGATTATCTTAAGCTACCTGAAGAAGATCGCAACAGAAAATGGTATGTATTAAATCCTGATAAACTAAATAATAAGCATTCACAAGATCCATCCGCTTTTATTGTGGATGAAGATGAAAAGGATGCAATGATCCGAGCAGTAAAATTTGTTAATGAGACTACAAATTCTTTACCTGCAGACTCATCTTTTTTAGAAAGATTGCTTTATACAAAAAACTTTATCCCTCCATGTTTTTTTAGCGATAAAACAGTAAAAAATAACGACAGTTCGGTTGTAAGTATAAAACTCTACGGCAAAAAATGAAAATATGAGCGAATAATGATAATAAAAGAAGAAGCACAGAAAATAGCAAAATTAGCTAGATTAAAATTTGAAGAAGATACTGTAGAAAAATTTTCTACTCAGCTTAGTACTATTATGGATATGATCGATATTTTAAATGAAATAGATTGCAAAGATATAGAACCTTTAACTTCGGTTTCTAATATGAATGCTAGAATGCGAGAGGATGAAGTTACGAGTTCTGATTTATCAAATAAATTATTTGATAATGTAAGCGGAAATAGTGCTCAGCTTGCTAAAGAAGTAAAATATTTTATCACTCCAAAGATTGTTAAATAATTATGACGGAACTAAACAAATTAACAGTAGCAGACAGTGTAAAAGGTCTAAAAAATAAAGATTTTACAAGTAAGGAATTAGTTAATGCACATATTAAACAAATAGAAAAGCATAAAAACCTAAATGCTTATGTTACCGAAACTTTTGATTTAGCTTTAAAACAGGCTGAAGCAGCCGATCAAAATTATGCTCAAAATAAAGCAAGAACCCTTGAAGGTATCCCGTTTGCCGCTAAAGATCTTTTCTGTACGAAAGGAATTAGAACTACGGCATGCTCTAATATACTGAAAAATTTTATACCTAATTATGAATCAAGCGTTACACAAAATATTTTTGATAAGGGCGGTGTGATGCTCGGCAAAACTAATATGGATGAATTTGCGATGGGTTCAGCAAATATTACTAGTTGTTTTGGAAATGTAATTAGCCCTTGGAAAGCAAATGATGATAATGCAGATTTAGTTCCAGGCGGTTCTTCAGGCGGTTCAGCTGCGGCAGTTAGCGGCTTCATGGCATCCGCTGCTCTTGGTAGCGATACGGGCGGCTCAGTACGTCAACCTGCAAGCTTTACGGGTTTAGTTGGATTTAAACCGACATACGGACGTTGCTCAAGATACGGGATGATATCATTTGCTAGCTCACTTGATCAAGCAGGGATACTTACTAGAAGCGTTTTAGACAGTAGCATTATGCTTGAAGTGATGATGGGGCTTGATGAAAAAGATTCTACTTCAATTAAGGCAGAAGTTCCAGAGCTACAATCCGCTATCGGAAGTTCTATGAAAAATATGAAGATAGGCGTACCTCTTAGCCTTGGTGAAGGCGGTATTATTGAACCTGATATTATGAAAATGTGGCAGGATACCATAGAGCTACTTAAAAACGCCGGTGCTGAAATAGTTGATATTACTTTGCCGCATGCTAAATACGGTGTTGCCGTTTATTACGTAATAGCACCGGCTGAAGCTTCTTCAAATTTATCTAGATATGACGGTGTTAGATATGGTCTTCGGGTAGAACGTGAAAATATGACGCTTGACGAAATGTATGAAATGACTAGATCAGCCGGATTCGGGGAGGAAGTAAAACGCCGTATTATGATTGGAACATATGTGCTTTCATCTAGTTGTATGGATGCATATTATCTAAAAGCTCAAAAAGTACGTCGTTTAGTTGCAAACGATTTTAATAATGCTTTTGCAAAAGTTGACGCCATTTTGTTACCTGCAGCACCGACCGAAGCTTTTAAGATCGGTGAAAAACAAAATGATCCGACTATTATGTATTTAAACGACTTATTCACTATTCCTGCAAGTTTAGCCGGTTTACCTTGTGCATCGGTTCCTGCTGGATTATCGGCACGAGGTTTACCTCTTGGGATGCAGATTATAGGTAAACAATTAGACGAATATAATGTTTTGAAAGTAGCATCGACAATTGAGTCAGGTGTAAAACATATTAAATTTGAGCCAAAGGGTTTTTAATTATGGCATATATTGAAGGTAATACGGGGAAATGGGAATATGTAATAGGGCTTGAAATCCATGCTCAAATTTCCTCAAAATCTAAGCTTTTTTCAGGCAGTAGTACTATTTTTGCAGCAAGTCCAAATTCGCAGGTTTCCTATGTTGATGCAGCAATGCCCGGGATGTTACCGGTATTAAATAAGCATTGTGTACACCAAGCAATTAAAACAGGGCTTGGGCTTAAAGCTAAAATAAATAAATATTCGGTATTTGACCGTAAAAATTATTTTTATGCCGATCTGCCGCAAGGTTACCAAATTTCACAATTTTACTATCCTATAGTACAAAATGGCACTATGGAAATACCGACTAGTACTGGCGATCTTAAAACTATTCGTATTAACCGTTTGCATTTGGAGCAAGATGCGGGTAAATCTATGCATGATCAATCACCACATTACAGCTTTATCGATTTGAATCGTGCCGGTATTGGGCTTATGGAAATTGTGACCGAACCTGATATATCATCACCAGAAGAAGCGGCTGAATTTGTAAAAAAGCTGAGAAATTTGTTATGTTATATCGGCAGCTGTGACGGTGATATGGAAAAAGGCTCGATGCGTTGTGATGCTAATGTTTCAGTAAGACGTAGCGGCGAACCACTAGGCACAAGATGCGAAATTAAAAATATTAATTCAATTCGTAACATCATTAAAGCAATAGAATTTGAAGCTAAAAGACAAGTAGACTTACTTGAAAACGGTGAAGCAATAATTCAAGAAACACGCTTATTTAATGCCGATAGCGGCGAAACAAGAACTATGCGTTTAAAAGAAGAAGCACTGGATTATAGATATTTTCCTGATCCCGATTTATTACCCCTTGTTATTTCTGATGAGTTAATAAACGAACTAAAAGCAAACTTACCTGAGCTACCTGATCAAAAGATTGAGAAATATACGAAGGAATTTGGCTTAAGTAAATATGATGCCGAAGTAATAGTAGCCGATGAATCAGTTGCTGAGTATTTTGAGAAAGCAGCAAATGAATGTAACCCTAAAATGCTTACTAATTGGCTAACCAGTGAGTTGTTCGGACAATTAAACAAAGCATCGATAGGAATAAATGAATGCAAAATTACTCCTAGTAACTTTGCAAAACTGGTAAAATTAATAGAAAATGATACTATTTCCGGTAAAATTGCAAAAACCGTTTTTGAAATTATGTTTGAAACCGGTAAAGCACCTGATAAAATAGTAGAGGAAAAAGGACTTGTACAAGTTTCGGATAATAACGTGCTAAACACGGTAATTGACGAGGTAATAGCTGAAAATCCTGAATCAGTAGAGGGATATAGAGGTGGTAAGGATAAATTATTCGGTTTCTTTGTAGGGCAGGTAATGAAAAAAACCAGCGGTAAGGCTAATCCGACGCTTGTGAATCAGCTTTTAAAGGAGAAATTGAGTTCTTGATGTTTTCTCTATACCAAATGTCATACCGCAATCAAGTCGGCTTTGTTGTGTGGATCAAAAAACGCGTTCAATGTCATTCCCACGTGGCCTTGTTGCATGGATCAGTAAAATCCACGGGGGGGGTGGACACCGAACGGATTTTTCAAGCCATGCAACAAGGCTGATCAAATCGTGGGATGACACAGGACATACTCAAACTTAAAACATTATTTTTATGAAATTTCTGAAAATATTTTTACTATCTTGCTTACTAGTTTCTTGTGACAAAAAAGAAACGGAAAAAACTTTAATAGTCGGTACTGCCGCAGATAATCCTCCTTATGAATTCATCCAAGACGGAGAGATTGTTGGGATTGATATTGATATCATCAAAGCAATAAGCGAACGTCTAAATAAAAAAGTTATCATAAAAAACTTCGACTTTAACGGTTTACTTGCAGCTTTGGTTAGTGAAAATATTGATGTTGCGGTGGCGGAGCTTTCCGTAACACCGGAGCGTGCCGAATATATCAGCTTTTCCGATAATTACGCTACTGCAAGATTTGCCATAATATATAGAACAGGTGATAATATACAAGGTAGCAAAGATCTAGAGAATAAAATAGTAGGAGTACAGCTCGGTAGTGTTTTAGAAAAAAAAGCACAAGATCTATCACAGACGATGAATATTAAAGTTCATTCTTTAGCAAATCATTTAATGTTAGTTGAAGAATTAAAAACCAGAGTCATAGATGCTATTATTTCTGAGGAATTTCAAGGCAAAAAATTAAAAGAAAATAATTCAAATTTAGAAAGCAGTACTTTAGAAAAATTTTCATCCGATTTTGCTATAGGTATGTCTAAAAACTCAGGACTAATTAATGAAATTAATGAGGCAATCGATTCATTAAAAAAAGACGGAACCATTAACAAAATTATGAGAAAATGGCTGGGACAGTAATAGAAAGTCAATTTAAAGATGCTATGAGCCGATTCCCTCAGGGAGTGACTATTATAACAACAAATTGTAACAACGAGCCTTTTGGCTTTACTGCCAGTTCTTTTACTTCCGTATCTTTAAAACCGCCGTTAATATTATTTTGCCTTAATAAAAACTCTTTTAGTATAAACAGTTTTCAAAAAAGTGATAAGTTTGCAGTTAGTATGTTAGCAGATAATCAAATTGATATCTCAAAATATTTTGCTAAATCACAACCTAATAAATTTACAAAAATTGATTATGAGCTTGGCAATAAAACCGATTGTCCTTTAATAAACGGTGCAACTTGTCATATAGAATGTAATAAATATGCTTCTTACGATGCCGGTGATCATGTTATATTTATCGGTGAAGTAATAAATACCGCTATTAAAAATGATTTAAAGCCTCTATTATATTTTCATAAATCTTATACTCGTTTAATTTGAAAAATTGGCTACAGCATATTTCAGAAAACTTGATACAAGGGAATTTTGCATGACTCGCCCTTACGTAGTTTATCTACGCTGATAAGGCTCGCATTTAAATTCATCTTGTCTGAAGCTTTCTGAAATATGCTGTACGTTGCTAATAAGTTCGCAGGTAGCTCACGTATTAATAACTGCTGCTGCTCCTCGCCTTATATACTGATTCCTCTTTTCCAAATTAAGCTTCGTCCACTTACTGTTCATTTATTAGGAGTATATATTATCAATATGATTAATATCGGTCTTAGCGGTTCTACCGGTAAAATGGGAAAGGTTATTGCTGAAAGAATAGATAAATTTAAAGATTGCAAAATTTCAGCAAAATTTAATAGTACTAATAATTTAGATAATTTTTGTAAAAATTCTGATGTGATCATCGATTTTTCTACCCCTGAAATATTAGAAAAATTAATTAATTATGCATTAAAACATAATACAAAATTAGTAATCGGAACCACAGGTCTCCAGCCTCAACATTTTAAGCTTTTAGAAAAAGCAGCTCAAACTTTACCTGTTTTATATTCTGCAAATATGAGTATAGGAGCTAATTTGCTTAGCTATCTAGCTAAAGAAGTAATAAAAATACTAGATGATTACGATGTTGAAATTCTAGAAACGCATCACCGTAATAAAAAAGATTCACCCTCAGGAACTGCTGTTATGCTTGCTGAAACAATTGCAAGCGAAAAAGGATTAAATATAATATTTAATCGTGGTAATAGACCAAGAAGCAAAAAAGAAATAGGTATTTCCTCGCTTCGTGGTGGGAATGTTCACGGTATACATGAAATATCTTTCCTAGGTGACGATGAAATAATCACTTTAAAACACGAAGCTCTGAATAAAAATTCTTTTGCCATTGGTGCAATTAAAGCCGCTATTTGGCTACAAGATAAACCTTCTGCTTTATATTCAATGCAAGATATTTATAAAATATAGCTTGAAAAAATACCTTTAAGAGTCTATATTTTATTATATAAATAACATAATCCTAAGGTTACTTATGATCGATTATACAAAAACTTTAACTGCCACCTCAAAAAATAAAACTTTTGATGAAGGCTTAAGAAAATACATGCTTAAAGTATATAATTATATGGCTTTAGCACTTTTACTAACCGGTGTAGCAGCCGTAACGACTATATCAGTTGAGCCTATTTATAATTTAATGTTCCAAACAGGTTTTGGCACTATTATAATGTTTGCTCCGCTCGGTATTGCTTTATATTTTTTTATGGGTTTCGGACGAATGAACCTGCAAACGGCACAAATATTATTTTGGGTTTATGCCGGTTTAACCGGTATGTCGCTTGCATATTTAGCTTTTATTTATACCGGTGCATCAATAGCTCGTACTTTCTTTATTTGCTCTTCTGTTTTTGGAGCAATGAGTTTATACGGTTATAGTACAAGTAGAGATTTAACATCTATGGGTTCATTTTTTGCAATGGGTCTTATAGGTCTTATCATTGCTTCATTAGTCAACTTATTTCTAAAAAGCTCGGCTCTTTCTTTTGCTACTTCTCTTATTGGAATAGTAGTATTTATGGGGTTAATTGCTTGGGACACTCAAAAGATTAAGTCTATGTATTACATGGCAGGAAACGATGAAGTAGGACAAAAGCTTTCTATTATGGCAGCCTTTACTTTATACTTAGATTTTATAAATCTTTTCTTATATTTAATGAGATTTTTAGGCAATAGAAGAGATTAATTAGTATTATTACTGCTATGTTATTCTCAAAAACGTTGTTGCGTGGGATACCAAGAGCTGTCACTGCGAGCAGCCGTAGACTACGTGGTAATCCAGTAAAATAATAAAAATGCTATGCATTTTACTGGATTGCTTCGTCAATTACTGCGTAATTTTCTTCGCAATGACGAAAAAAAGCCTGTAACAACAACTATAATCCTTACCCCCCTTCCGCATTTTTTCTAGCAGATGGTGAGAGCATAATGCTTAGCTCTTTTAGAGCTTTATCCTCTACATAGCTTGGGGCATTCATTAGTAAATCTTCAGCCTGTTGGTTTAAAGGAAACGCAATTATTTCTCTTATATTGGTAGCTTGGGCAAGCAGCATAACAATTCGGTCAATTCCTGGGGCTATTCCGCCATGAGGTGGAACTCCAAACTTAAACGCTCTAATCATACCCTCAAATCTCTTATCAACTTCCTCTTCACTATAACCTGCTATGGAAAATGCTTTATACATAATTTCCGGCTTGTGGTTTCTAATAGCACCGCTAGAAAGTTCAATACCGTTACAAACAATATCATATTGGTATGCGGTAAGCTCAAGTAGTTCTTCCGTTGTTTTAGCATGTTCTAAGGCTTCCAAACCACCTTGCGGCATAGAAAACGGATTATGGCTAAAATCAATTTTTCCTGTTTCTTCATTTAACTCATAGAATGGAAAATCGGTAATCCAGCAGAATTTAAAACAATCTTTTTCAAGTAAATTAAGCTCTGCACCAAGTCTTATTCTAACCTTACCGGCAAGTTTAGCAGCTTTCTCTTTCTTATCGCTAGCGAAAAATACAGCATCACCGTTACTTATACCCGCTATAGCCTTTAAACTTTCTAATTGCTGCTCGGTTAAAAATTTTGCTACCGGTCCTTTTGCTTCACCGGTTTCACTAAACTGAATATAGCCAAGCCCCCCTGCTCCTTCGGATATTGCAAACTCTATCATTTTATCGAAGAAACTACGAGGCAGTACAGCTGCCTTAGGTGCAGGAATAGCACGAACTATGCTACCCTTTTTAATATTCTCTCTGAAAATCGTAAAATCGGAATCTCTAAATATCTCAGTTACATCGGCAATTATAATAGGGTTACGCAAATCAGGCTTATCAGAGCCGTATTTTAGCATAGATTCATTATATGGAATACGGACGAAGGGAGTCTCTGATACTTTCTTATCCGTAAATTTAGTAAATAAATCATACATCACAGGCTCAATAGTACTAAATACGTCTTCCTGTGTAACAAACGATATTTCTACATCTAGCTGATAAAACTCACCAGGGGATCTATCGGCTCTTGCATCTTCATCCCGAAAACAAGGAGCAATTTGGAAATAACGATCAAACCCTGAAACCATCAAGAGCTGCTTGAATTGCTGAGGTGCTTGCGGTAATGCATAGAACTTACCCGGATGCATTCTACTCGGTACTAAGAAATCCCTAGCACCTTCAGGGGAGCTTGCCGTTAGGATCGGTGTTTGAAATTCGGTAAAACCTCTTGCCGTCATCAAATGACGAATATGAGAAATAATTTGTGAGCGAAGTATTATATTATTATGTAACTTCTCACGTCTAAGATCTAAAAAGCGATATTTAAGCCTTGAATCTTCCGGAGCGTCTTTTTCGGTATTAATAACAAAAGGTAGAGTATCTGCAGCTGACTCAACAATAAATTCTCCGGCTAATACTTCAATATGACCCGTCGAAAGCGTATCATTAATAGTATCGCTTGATCTTGCTACCACTTTTCCAATAACCGTAATTACCGACTCATAACGCAAACGGCTCGCATCCTCCATAAGCTGGAGATTTTGATCAGTAAACACTATTTGAGTTATACCGTAATGATCACGTAAATCTATAAAAACTAGATTCCCGTGATCTCTTCTTCTATGTACCCAACCTGACAATTTAACTTCTTTTTCTACATCGGATATTTGTAATTCATTACAATTATGAGTTCTGTATTTATGCATTTTTATTTTTTTATTATACGATTTCCCCTATATTTATATACATAAAACTGTAAATTTTCGCAAATAAAAACTAAAAATTTATCTTGATAATGTAGGAATATTCTTTTGTTTTGGCACTGATTTGATATGATTTTGTTGTTGAGGTTTTACTTGATTTAACTCACCTTTAATCCATTCATATATTGCCTTCTTAGGATTTTTAATTATCTCTGCAACATTCTCTACTAAATTTATTATTCCTTTAATTAACGGTAATAACTCCTCTTTAATTTTATTTATAGGGTTATTATGTACTTGTAATTTGTCTTGATTTTCGCTTGATAGATTACCGAATATCTTATTCATTCTTAACTGAAGGTCATTTCGTTTAAGATCTTTTTCTCTAAAATGTGATTCAAGTTTTCTATCAATTTCTTTTTGTTCTTCAGGAGTTAAATTTTTATATTTGTTGATAAGCTCATCAGCTTTCTTTCGTTGTTCCGGTGAAATATTTGGCATTTGTTTCTCTTATAAAGTTAAAACATATTAATTTTGCACATTATATATATTTTTTAACTTTATACAAGAAAAACTTTAATAGAAATTAACCTTTAAACGCAGCCTTAATACCTAGAAAGTCTAAAAAATTTCGTAATTCTTGACGTGCAAGCACATGTGAGCTATTAAATGCTCTATCATATTTTGCAGTTTTTAGATCAAGTAATGTTAGACCTTGCAAAAATAATTCCCTATATATTACACGTTCGCTAAACCCTTCTGCAAGTTTAAAGTTAATTCTTTTAGCAAGTTTAGCTAATACATTTCCTACGCGTCTTTTATTTAATGCATCAAGATTACTTAAACGATTACGAAGTATTACCCAATCTATACTGATTCTATCACGACTAGCACGCTCCATTTTCTGTTCCCAAATCATTTGACTATATATTGACGGGCTAATAATTTCATCCTTGCTATCGACTTTTGCTATTACGTCTAAATCTAGAAAGCTATCATTAATTGGTGTAATAATTGTATCGGCGTAAGAATGAGCAACCCTTGATAAAGGAGTATGACTGCCCGGGGTATCAATCACTATATAATCGGCATCCTGATTACTTTTGAGTACCTGCTCAAAACTCTTTGCTTGCTCTTCTACTTCGCTTTCCGATATATGAAAATGTTTCGGTACTAATACAGTTTTATCAGGATTTTGTTTGTTATATAAATCTCGATTTTTTAAATAATTCGTTAACGAACTTTGACGTGAATCGGTATCTATACTTACTACCGAATAATTTTGATAAAGCAGAGCGATTATTAGATGCATAGAACAGGTAGTTTTACCTGCTCCACCTTTTTCATTACCTATAACAAATATATAAGGTTTATTTATTGTGTTCATAATTATATTCAGAATAAACAAATAATATATAGACGAAGTTTAATTTGGATCAAGGAATACACTCAATATCATTCCTACGAAGGTTTGCTTGCGTGGATCGATTCTACCCATGTCATCCCCCGCGAGCTTGTAGCGGGATCCAGTGCAAAATACTAATAATTTTAGTATTTTTTATTGTTTTTTGGATACCGTGGCTTGACCACGGTATGACACCGAATGCGTTTTTTGATCCACGCAGGCAATGTGACATTAAGTATATTCTTTAATAAACTTTTCAAGTAATCTAACACCATACCCAACTGCTCCCTTAGGACCAAGTGCTGAAGCTTTATTACTATTTGCAACGCCTGCTATATCTAAATGGGCCCAATCTACTCCATCTTTAATGAAACGTTTAATGAAATGTGCAGCCGTGCAGCTTCCGGCAGCTCCCGGTACGTTCCCGATATTTGCTATATCGGCTATGTCGGAGCTAATCATTGCATCGTATTCATCATGAAGCGGCATTCTCCAAAGTTTTTCATTAACTTCTTCCCCTGCTTTTATTAACTTATCAGCTAACTCATCATTATTGGAAAAACAACCGGCATATGTATTACCAAGTGCTACGGTTATTGCTCCCGTTAAGGTTGCAACATCAATCACGCATTTAGGCTTAAACTTTTCTTGTGCATACCAAACGGCATCGGCAAGTACTAAACGCCCTTCTGCATCAGTATTTAAAACTTCTGCGGTTTGCCCTGACATGGTAGTTACTACATCCCCTGGACGCTGTGCATTACCGGACGGCATATTTTCGACAAGCCCTACAACACCGACTATATTTATAGGTAATTTTTGACCGGCAACCGCAATCATGGCACCTACGACTGCTGCAGAACCTCCCATATCGTATCTCATTAAATGCATATTACTTGACGGTTTTAATGAAATACCGCCTGTATCAAAAATCACTCCTTTACCAACCAAAGCAATGGTCGGAGCATCTTTACTGCCGCCTTTATATTCCATAACCACTAACTTTGACTCGTTTTGTGAACCTTGCCCCACCCCAAGTAATGCTCCCATACCAAGATTTTTCATCTCACGTTCACCGATAACATCAACATCTACTCCTAGCGGTTCAAGTATATCAACTATTCTTTCGGCATAGACTTGCGGAGTTTTAATATTTGACGGTTCATTACTTATATCTCTTGTAAAAAATACTGCCTCAGCAATTAATTTTTTGACTTCAAATAATTTTGCCGCTTCAGTGCTATTATCGGTAAAAATTTCAATTGACTCTACTGTAAACTTCTCTGCTTCTTTTAAGGTAGTTCTATATTTATTAAATCTGTAAGAAGCAAGAAACGCACCGCTAGCAACTAAAGATGTAAATGTTTGAGATGTAAACCTGCTAATTCTATTTGTAAGTTTTAAGCCGATAGTAGAAATTTTGCTATCGGTTGCATGCTGTAAGATTTTGCCGCCTAACTCTTCGATTTTTGCTTCAGTTAATTTTTCTTCATTCCCAAGACCTGCTATTATCAAATATTTAACCTCACCTGATTTAATGACAGATGGAATAACCTTGATCTGTCCATATTTACCGGTAAATTGTAGTTTATTCTGAATAGTTTTAGAAATTAATCCGTGATGTTGTTGATCAAGTCCTATTAAATTACTATCAAGCTTTAACTGTTCATCAATAAAAACTACTAGACCTTGATTAGTAGATGATTCTTCATTCACAAAGTTTATGTTAAGCATACTTATTCCTTATATTACTTTTGACTTTGGATAATTCTATTTATCTTGATAAAACTTTGCAAGTATTATAATTGATTTAAAACAAAATCTCGTTAAATAGCATTTGACAAATGTTAACGTTTTTTATATTTTGCTGACGAATTAGTTAAATTTAAGTAATGACATGCCAATACATGATATCACTTCTCACTTAATTAAACAGAAGTATACAATGATTAAAACATCATGTGAGTTAAACCACGATATGGATGAGATTTATAGTCTCACGCCTCATCCAATACGATATACTTGCCTTAACTATTTAAAGTTATTATCTCTACCTATATCGCTAGCATTTTATGTAACAAAGCTTTGTTTTACAGCTAATCCGGTATGGACATGGATCAGGGTTAATATTTTGTATAAGAAGATGGATCAAGTAAATAGCCAACAAAATATTATATGGCTTACCTGACGAAATAGAAACAGATCAAAATATACCTAAAATTGTCGAGTATGTATTTAAAAAATATGAAGAAAATCCTACATTAACCCCTCTTATTGAACCTACATTTATACAAAAATTTTTAGCAAAGACCGGTAAATATATTCCTACTTTTTCTAAAATAGTAAAGTTTTGGAATGAAGGAGGAATTAACTATTCTGATGAAATATAAACAAAACGAGAATTAATTGACATTATTTATAAACAAATTGTTTCTAAAGCTTATGAAGTAGGTAAAAAGGAGGAAAACTTGAAATAACGGATGTGAAAGCACTTTTCCCAGAGATAAATTTTGAAGAAAAAATCAATACTGAATCAGAAAATCTTGAAATAGATAAGATAGAAGTAAGTAATGAAGAGCCTTTAATTTATAAATTACCTGTTAGACATCTTTCCAAACCAAGCTTATAGAATTTAAAGGAGACACGGAACGCAGAACCGCAGCGTATATAGACCGTGAGGATGCGAACACCAGGTCGACGTCTAAATTACCTCTAGAAGCGAAGTTTGGAAAGATGTCTATTGATCAAAAACACGAAGAAGCTACGATTACTACTAATGCAAATAATGGTATTAACCCATGAGTAAATTTTACTCATGTTAAAAGCTTTACATAATGGGATAGACCTCCCGATATAAAGAATGAAGAGCGGGAGCTAAGAAAAGCAATTGCTAAACTTCTAGAGTTAATATTAAATAAAATATTAAAACAACAATCGAGAGGTTAAAATGGATATTAACACAATAGGTATAGATATAGCAAAAAGAACTTTTCAAATTCATGGAGTAGATAGGAATGGGAAAACAGTATTAAAGAAAAAAGTAAGTAGGGATCAAGTATTAAGTTTCATGGTAAAATTACCTAAATGTTTAATAGGGATAGAAGCATGTGGAGGAGCAAATTATTGGGCTAGGGAATTAATAAAGTTAGGCCATGAGGTAAGACTGATTGCACCGCAATTTGTAAACCATATGTTAAGACTAATAAGAATGATCAGGCAGATGCAGAAGCTATATGTGAAGCTGTTACAAGACCTAATATGAGGTTTGTACCTATTAAGAGTATAGAACAACAGGATATATTATCAATTCATCGAGTTAGAGAGAGGTTGGTAAGGAATCGTACAGCATTAGCCAATGAGATACGGGGATTGTTACTGGAATTTGGTTTTATTATACCGCAAGGTATTAATAAGGTAATAGTGAAATTAACAGAAATTTTAGATGAAGGTAAGTTAAGTGAGTTAAGTTACCAAACATTTAACAAATTAAAGGAAGAATTTGTAGAGAATGATAAGAAAGTAAAAGAATTAGAGAAGCGATTAAAAGTAATAGCTATGGATTCAAGACAATGTCAACAATTAATTACAATACCTGGTATTGGATTAATTACGGCCACAGCTTTAGTAGCATCGATAGGTAATGCAGCAAATTTTGAGAATGGTAGACAATTATCGGCATGGTTAGGACTAGTGCCGAGGCAGCATTCTAGTGGAGGTAAAGAAAGGTTACTTGGGATTAGTAAGCGAGGAGATATATATTTACGCACTCTATTAATCCAAGGAGGCAGAGCAGTACTTAATGCAAAGCTAAGATTTATATCTGAAGAACAAAAATCCAAGAAGGATTATAGTAAGTTTACAGGTTGGATATTTAATTTAATTGAACGAAGAGGACACAATAAAACGGTAGTTGCTGTAGCTAACAAGTTAGCTAGGGTAGTATTTGCTGTACTAAGCTCAAGCAATAATTATTTAGAAAGTAAAGTTTGTAGCTAAACAAAAACTTAATGAGCTAAATAAGATTATAGCAAAATAAAATATATTTAGATATTAACGAGATTCCAATCTGGAATATGCGAAAAAAAATGATAATGATGGTAAATAAGACAAACCTTAGCTTACAAAAAAACTGATGCTTTCAATGGCTCTATTGAAGTCGGAGGACTGATAAGTATAGTTTGTAAGTAGCGAATTCCATTAGGGCCATAGGTGATTTAATTAGCTATAGGTCGGATACATGACTGCATTTGTTTTTTTATTACTATTGGTTATTTTTTTCTTGCATTTTTCGAGAGGTCCATACATGAAAGCAGTAAGGTTAAAGTTTTCGCTGTGCCGACAAACGAAGAGCTAATCATCGCTGAGGAAGTGATGAAGTTTTTATAACACAAATTGGTTAATTTTTAATTACTTATACCTCTATTTTTCTTTATTAACTTTTTTTGAAATAAAATATATGCAACTATAGATATATTTTTAACTTAAGTTTTGGAGAAAATTATGGTAGAAAACTTTGATAAAAAGAAAGCAGAAAAACAATTAAAGATAAATCCATATAATGATGCAATGCGGGATTCCAAAGCTCATTTTTTGGATAAAATGGTTAAAGCTGAAAAAGCCAGCGGAAGGTTATAAGACAGCATTAAAAATAGAGCAGCAAGCAAAAGAAGCAGGTGTGAGTTTAGATAAAGATGCTATGAGATGCTTAGAGAAAATAAAAAGTCGTTATATGGAAGCTGATAAGAAAGCGAAATTTGAAACACTTCAAAGCGATCAAGCTCATAAAACGAATCAATAAAAAACTGAAGCATTTAGAAGCGATGCAATAGCTGCTGCTAGAAAGCAAAGAAAAGAAGATTATAGGACAGGTGGATGGGGTAAATAATTAAATTATAATTTTATTGCGTTAATTGGTACTGGCTACTATTTTAAACGTATGTCTATACTTCACGCTACAATCTTAACAGTTTTTCCTGAAATATTCCCTGGGACTCTGGGGTATTCTTTAGCAGGGCAAGCACTGCATAAAAATATTTGGTCATATGACATTATTAATATTCGAGATTTCGGTTTAACTAAGCATAAAAACGTTGATGATGAGGCTTACGGCGGTGGTGACGGGCTTATAATGCGTCCTGATGTTCTAGGCAGTAGCATAGATCATGCTCTTTCTTTAAATCCTAATGCTAAAATTTACTATCCTTCACCTCGCGGTAGAGTCTTTACTCAAAGCTTTGCTAAGGAGATGTTAAAAAATAAAAACCTTATGTTCTTATGTGGACGTTACGAAGGGATTGACGAACGTATAATTGAAGAGTATAATGTTAAAGAAATTAGTGTAGGCGACTACATTTTATCTGGCGGAGAAATACCTACCCTTACCATTCTCGATTGCTTAATTAGACTACTACCAGGTGTTTTAATGAACCAAAATACCTTATCTTCCGAGTCTTTTGAAGAAGACGGGGAATTTAAGGGCGGGCTTGAGTGCGGTCTATATACAAGACCTGAAATTTGGCGTGGAAGAAAAGTACCGAGTGTTTTGTTATCCGGTAACCACAGGCTAATTAATGAATGGAAAAAAGAGCAATCACGTATGACTACTAAATTACGCCGTCCGGAGTTACTTAAAGATTTATAGAGTAAGGAGTTAAAAAAATGAATATTATTGACCGCTTTGAACAGGAAAATATTTCAAAGCTTACTGCAAATAAAAAAATTCCTGATTTTGAAGCCGGCGATACAGTTAAGGTAACTGTTAAAATTATTGATAGATCGATTGAGAAAGACGGTAAGGAAAAATTAACGGAAAGATTTCAAGCTTATGAAGGTGTAGTTATCGCAAAAAGAAATCGTGGTATTACTTCATCTTTCTTAGTACGTAAAATTAGCCATGGTGAAGGAGTCGAAAGACGCTTTATGACTTACTCACCGATAGTACACTCTATTGAGGTAGTAAAATACGGGGTAGTTCGTCGTGCTAAACTTTATTATTTAAGAAATAGAAGCGGTAAGTCGGCTAGAATTAAAGAGAGACATATCACTATTGCTAAAACTAAGGCAGCAAAAGCTTAAATATACTCGTAGCTCTTGTGTCATTACTGCGAAAGAGTGCGTTGCTATGTGAATACTAAATACGTCATTGTGAGCAGCTGTAGACTGCGTGGCAATCTCATGAAGTAATAACAAACTCCTGAGATTGCTTCGTCAATTACTTCATAATTTTCCTCGCAATGACGTATGACTCAAATCCCTAAAGTATCTCTATAAAGTTCAAGCATAGCGTCCTGCTCAGCAAGTTTATCTTTATCCAATTTCTTTAGTTTCAATATAGATTTCATAGCTTTAACATCAAATCCATGTGAAGAAGCATCTTGGAAAATATCTTTTACTTCTTGAGATAAATCAGCTTTTTCCTGTTCTAATCTTTCTATTTTGCTTATATATTGCTCTAATTGTTCTTTTACTACTACTTCTGACATAAAAAATCATTTAACCTTTTTGAATTTACTATATAATACAAATATAACTTTTATTCAATAAAATATATAATAATGCAAATTTATCCTTTAAGGCTTTTACCGAATAAAATCGATTTCGATTTTATGAACTGTAAAAAAGTCAGCTACACTTTCTCAATTATTTTATCACTCATTAGCTTTATTTGGATCGGTATATATAAATTTAATTTCGGTATTGATTTTGCCGGCGGTATAGTTATTGAAGTAAGGCTTGATCAAGCTCCTGATTTGCCAAAAATGCGTCAAGTTCTAGGTGAGCTTGGAATTGGTGAGGTGGTCTTACAAAATTTCGGTAGTGAGCGTGATCTATCAATTAGATTCGGTAGTAGTAGTGAAGAAAATCTCATGAAAAATATTGAGTTAATTAAAACATCTTTGCAAAATAATTTTCCGTATAAGTTTGAATATCGTAAGGTAGATTTTGTCGGTCCGCAAGTCGGTAGGCAGTTAATAGAAGCAGGGGCTATGGCGATGCTGTTCTCTTTCTTAGCGATTATGGTTTATATTTGGGTGCGTTTTGAATGGTATTTCGGTCTTGGTATACTTATCGCCTTAGTGCATGACGTAATACTTGCTCTTGGGTTTATGAGTATGACAAAACTTGATTTTAACTTAAGTACTATTGCCGCAGTTTTAACTATTATAGGTTATTCCGTTAACGATTCGGTAGTAATATATGATAGGATTAGAGAGAATTTACGTAAATACCATAAAAAGAATATAACGGAAATTATAAATTTAAGTATTAATGAGACTTTATCAAGAACTATTTTAACGGTAATTACTACGCTACTTGCCAATTTAGCCCTTATTCTTTTTGGTGGTGAGGCGATCCATAGTTTTAGCATACTTGTATTTTTTGGGATGATAGCCGGTACTTATTCATCAATTTTTATCTCCGCTCCGATACTTACAATGTTTGTTAATAGGAAGTTTAATAAAAAAGTAATAGAAAGATAATGAATCATCATGAGCTAAGCGACTCCAAGGAGCGTGGCAATCTCATGAAGCGGTACAAGACTCCTGAGATTGCCACGTCAAGGCTTCGCCTTTCCTCGCAATGACGTTTTTGAGCCATAACGAGAATAGTTTATGCTAAAAGAAGAAGACAAAATTTTTACTAACCTACATGGGCAGCAGGGCCATGATTTGAAATCTAGCAAGAAATGCGGCGATTGGGATGATACTAAGGCTTTGCTTGATAAAGGTAGAGACTTCATCATTGAAGAGGTCAAGAAATCAGGGCTTAGAGGGCGAGGTGGTGCTGGATTTTCTACCGGTATGAAATGGTCGTTTATGCCCAAAAATTCAGAGAAACCTTGCTATTTAGTAGTAAATGCAGATGAGTCTGAGCCTGGTACTTGTAAGGACCGTGATATATTAAGATTCGAGCCGCACAAATTGATAGAAGGCTGTTTGCTTGCAAGCTTTGCTATAGGAGCGAATAATTGTTATATCTATATTAGAGGTGAGTTTTATAATGAAGCCTCTAATATTCAGCGTGCCTTAGATGAAGCTTATAAAGAAGGGTTAATAGGAAGGAATGCTTGCGGTTCGGGATTCGATTGTAATATTTATTTACATCGTGGTGCGGGTGCTTATGTTTGCGGTGAAGAAACGGCACTGCTTGAAAGCTTAGAGGGCAAAAAAGGCATGCCACGGCTTAAGCCGCCTTTTCCTGCCGGCTTTGGGTTATATGGCTGCCCAACTACTATAAATAATGTTGAGTCTATTGCAGTAGTGCCGACCATTTTAAGACGAGGAGCTAGTTGGTTTGCTTCTATCGGTAAGCCTAACAATACCGGTACTAAAATTTTCTGTATATCCGGTCATGTTAACAAGCCTTGTAATGTTGAAGAGGCAATGGGGATTCCGTTAAAAGAATTGATTGAGAAATATGCCGGCGGTGTTCGTGGTGGATGGGATAATCTTAAAGCCATAATCCCGGGCGGTTCTTCCATGCCTTTACTTCCTAAGTCATTATGTGAAGTAGATATGGATTTTGATAGTTTAAGAACCACAGGTTCCGGACTTGGTACAGGTGGTATTATAGTTATGGATAAATCTACCGACATTATTTATGCAATAGCACGCCTTAGTAAATTTTACATGCATGAATCATGCGGACAATGTACTCCCTGCCGTGAAGGTACGGGCTGGATGTGGCGAATTATGATGCGGCTAGTTAAAGGTAATGCCAAAAAATCCGAGATAGACGAACTTCTTAACGTTACAAAAGAAATAGAAGGGCATACTATTTGTGCTTTAGGTGATGCGGCGGCTTGGCCAATCCAAGGGCTGATACGCCATTTTAGAAGCGAGATTGAGGAGAGGATAAAAAGTCATGCTGTGGCTTGACTTTATCGTCATTGCGAGGAGGCATTGTTGCGTGGATGCTAAGCCGTCATTGCGAGCGACTGAAAGGAGCGTGCAATCTCAAGATTTTGGCATGAGATTGCTTCGTCAAAATTTTCAATTTTTCCTCGCAATGACGATTTCAAACCATGTAACAAATATTATTTATAAATAATTAAGAGATTATGCAAACAGATACAAAATCAAACACTAATAAAATAGCTAAGCAAGAGTGGGGGTCTTTTGCTTTTGTAATATGCATCGCTTTACTTATTAGAATACTTATTATGGAGCCGTTTACCGTTCCGACTGGTTCTATGAAAGCAACCATACTTGAGAATGACTATATATTTTCTACGAAATATAGTTATGGTTATAGTAATTATTCTTTATCTTTTTTTGATTTTATTCCTCTTTTTAAAGGGCGAATATTTGCTCGCGAACCGGAGCGTGGCGATATTGTAGTTTTCCGTCCGCCTAACGATATGAGTGTTAGATATATAAAGCGTTTAATAGGGCTACCCGGCGATAAAATTCAATTGATTGATGACGTGATATATATTAACGATAAAAAAATAGAACGCACGGAAGTTGGAACTTATACAAGCGAAGAGGGAATAAAATATTTGAAGTTTAAAGAAACACTGCCAAATGGTAGAACATATTTTTCTTATAAGCTTGCTCCTATTTTTGGCGTTATATATAATGATAGATACGGTAATGCGGATGTTTTTTATGTACCTGAAGGGAAATATTTCTTTTTAGGGGATAATAGAGATCAGTCAAATGATAGTAGAGTAAATCTTGGATTTGTACCGTTTGAAAATTTTATTGCTAAAGCACAATTTATTTGGTTCTCAACAAAAATAACTTGGTGGGATAATGATATAGGAGTTATTAATCTAATATTAAAGTTAAAACCATGGATTGAATCTGTTAGGTTAAATCGAATTTTCAGAAATCTTTATAACACGGATGAATAATGGTATCATTTGAGCAGTTAGAAAAGCTACTTGGCTATAGTTTCAAAAATAAAGAGCTTTTAATAGAGGCGTTGAATCACCCGTCTTTAAGACAGCATCATGAATATAAAGCCGATAAAGATTATGAACGATTAGAGTTTTTAGGTGATGCCGTATTAAATTTAGTAATCACAGAAATTTTATTTAGGAATTTTGCAAATTATAATGAGGGAAATTTAGCTAAAATTAGATCATATTTGGTTTGTAAAGAAACAATTTGTATGGTTGGAGCTAAACTTACTTTGAAAGATTATATAATTATGACTCATGGTGAAGAAGTAGCAGGGGGGCGTGATAATCCTAATAATATAGAAAATGCTACGGAAGCTTTGATTGCAGCTATATATCTTGATAGCAATATTGAAACAACCCATAATATTATCGGGAAATTATGGGCAGAATTTATAAAAGTTCAGAATTTAACGGATTATGACCCAAAAACTGCTTTACAAGAATGGACTCAAGCTAGTGATCATCACCTACCTATATACCGTCTGATAAAAAGAGAAGGAGCCGCCCATTCATCGACTTTTACGGTTCTTGTAAAAGTAAAAGATTATGAACAAACAGGCACTGGTCACTCGATAAAAGAAGCAGAGAAAAACGCAGCAAGAAGCTTATTGCATAGGCTTAAAGATGTCTAATCAGAAAACAATTTCGGTTTGTATAATCGGGCGACCAAATAGCGGGAAGTCGACTTTGTTAAACAGAATAATCGGTGAGAAGCTTTCAATTGTTACTCCCAAAGTTCAAACGACTAGATCGATTATTACCGGCATTATTACCTTAAAAGATACGCAGGTAATTTTATACGATACGCCTGGTATATTTGAGCCGAAAGGGACGCTTGAGAAAGCAATGGTGAGGTGTGCGTGGTCTAGTTTGCATAGTGCGGATTTAGTTCTATTAATTATCGATAGTCTAAAACCGTTTGATGATGTAACACATAATATTTTAGATAAGCTTCGCTCACTTAATATTGTTCCGGTATTTTTATTGAACAAAATAGACATCGAATCAAAATATCTAAATGACATTAAAGCTTTTTTAACGGAAAATCATCCTGATAGTTTGCTTTTTCCTATATCTGCTTTATCGGGCAAAAATATTGATGGATTACTTGAATATATAACAAGTAAGGCAAAAATTTCTCCTTGGCTTTACGCGGAAGACGACATAACGGATTTACCGATGCGTTTTATTGCGGCAGAAATCACAAGAGAGCAATTATTTTTAAATTTGCAGCAAGAACTCCCTTATAAATTAACTGTACAAACCGAAAAGTGGGAAGAGTTGAAAGACAAATCCGTAAAGATTAATCAAGTTATAGTAGTTTCAAGAGAAAGCTATAAAACTATAATACTCGGTAAAAACGGCTCTAAAATCAAAGAGATAGGGGCAAAATCCCGTATGCAAATAGAGCAATTTTTCGGCTTCCCCGTTCATTTATTTTTATTTGTTAAGGTGCGTGAGCTGTGGGAGAATAATCAAGAATTTTATCAATATATGAAGATATAAAGCTGTCACCCCGTGGTCAAGCCACGGGGTCTTATATCACAGACTGTGTCCTGAGATCCCGCGACTTGATCGCGGGATGACAACAGCAAAACTACAAAAAAAATAACATTAAATAACTATGATAGTACTTGGGATTGATCCGGCACTTGGGAGTCTTGGATGGGCAGTAGTTGCAAAGGAGACCGCAAAGTTGAAATATTTAGCTAGCGGTATTATTAAAACAAATAGTAAGGATGCAATTCATAATAGACTTGCCTTTATTAACAGTACATTAGAAAAAGTAATATTAGAATATCAACCAAATATGGCAGCGATTGAAGAAACATTTGTTAATACTAATAGCGTGACTTCTTTAAAGCTTGGATATGCTAGAGGGGCGATAATGTCGCTGATCGGTAGATATAATTTGGACCTGCGAGAGTTTAAGCCGAATACGGTAAAAAAAACCGTAACCGGCTATGGTCATGCAGAGAAAGACCAAATTTTGCATATGATCAAGCTTTTATTGCCCGGTACTTCCTTAATTACTAATTCCGATGAAGCCGACGCCATAGCGATTGCCTATACCTGCCTAGTTACAAAAAATTATTAAAATGAATCCAATAATAATATTAGTTGCCCCGCAAATGGGCGAGAATATCGGTGCTACTGCAAGAGCAATGAAGAATTTTGGCTTAAATGAGCTTAGAATCGTAACTCCAAGAGACAGCTGGCCTAATGAGCAAGCACGGAGTAATGCAGTTGGAGCGGTTAATATTATAGATAATGCAAAAATTTATGAGAGCCTAGAGGATAGCGTTAAAGACCTCGAATATTTATATGCTACTACTTGCATTAAAAGGGCTATGAATAAAGATTATGTATTTACACAAAATTTACCTTTAGATTATCCAAATTCTGAAAAAGTCGGGATAATGTTCGGGCGGGAAAATAACGGGCTTAGTAATGAGGAAATCTCGCTAGCTAATAAGATTATCACTATTAATACAACCGAATTTAGCTCATTAAATATTGCTCAAGCAGTTATTATTATATGCTATGAATTGTTTCGTAATTCTATGCTTAGAGAGGATATACATAATATTCAAAAATTAGCTACTAAAGAAGAAATAGAACATTTTTTAACAAGTTTATTCGGCAAACTCGATAAAGCCGGATTCTTCAAAGCTCCTGACAAAAAACCTGCTATGCAGCAAAATATCACCAATATATTTACACGTATAAACAACCTTTCTTCCCCTGAAATCCAAACACTGCAAGGTATTATTAAATCTTTGAATCAATAGTATTTAGTAATTTCTTAAGTTCAGGAACATAATTTCTTATGCGGCTATATATTTTCATCGGCAAGCTTTTTATCATAAGTATGTGATGTCATATTGCGATCAGTAAGCATATAAAATCCATAAACTCTCATCATTTATAATACCGGCAACAAAAGCTTCTTTTATCACTTCTTTAGGATAGTGAAGAACTGTGCCTTTTTGAGAAAAATATTCTTTTAAAAACTTCCAGGCAAGTTCAAAAGTAAATTCAAATCTTTGAATGGGTGCGTCAATATAAGCTCTCTCTTCTGTTGCCGGTTTTAAATAAATATCTTCAAGCGTCATAAAAGCTTTACGAAATTTTTCAAGTTTAAGGTTTATTTTTGACATATATAATTTTTTTCTCTTTTAATATATTTTCATAAAGTTCAGAACTTATTTTAGTACTTTCAAACCTTACACAATCTATTTTTAAAAGCGTGTCGGCATTCTCTATAATATCCATAGCTTCTAGCCATTCTTGATCTGTAATATTAGGGCAGATAATTGCAATATCAATATCGGAACGCTCATCATTATCCCCTCTAGCACGAGAGCCGAAAAGCCATATTGCTTTGACATAATGATAAAGACTTTAACTTCTTAATGAATATATATGATTGTATATCTTTATCCATATAATTACCAGCTTTTGATTAAAGATTTAATAATTTCAGCTACTCTTGCTGCTTCATTTAAAGGTTTGTAGTTATATTCTTCTAGAGAAATAACTGTCTCATCAAAAATTCTTGCTATTTTTTGTTTTACTAATTGCTTGATAAAAATTTTATGCTTTGAGGAATTAAAGTTTGGTGGGCAGAATATATAAAGAGGTTTACCACTTGAAGCTGCCTCGCTGCACATTGAAATCGAGTCGGCGGTAGAGATTATATATTTTGCCTTGGAGAGCATAGCTATATAAGGGTTATAGCCTGTGTCTTCGTTCGGGTCATAAATAATTGTAGAAGCCGGCATGTTATTTTTAATAATTGATTTTACGGCTTGTGGTGTACGTCTACTAAAACTAATGAAAAAAGGTATTTTTAGATTAGTATATATTTTATTTAATAATGAAGAAAATAAAACAGCTTCATCTTTGTTGAAATTAAATTTTTTATTATTCCCACCGATTATCACTGCAATAAACTGTTTAAGATTAGGATAATGTTTTTGGAGTTCTAGACTTGTAGAAGCAAATTTAGCAGTTACATTATTGATAGCCCCATTGATGGGAATTATGTTTTTAAAATCGTTATTGCGAGGAAATACGAAGTATTGACGAAGCAATCTAGTAAAAAAATCCTGAGATTGCCGCAGCCACTTCGTGGCTTCGCAATGACGTTTTAGATTTTTATTGGATCCCGCGATCAAGTCGCGGGATGACAAATGGTAATCATGATAAGGCAAAATAACGGTATCAAATGCATTATAGGGAAGATTAGGCTGCATTATTTGTATTAACTTAATATCTTTAAATTTCTTTTTTAAATAAAATGCCAGTACTGCCGTTCTTCTTCCAGCGGTAATTATCATATCAGGCGGGGACTTATCCAAAATATCCTGCAATAGCTCACTTTTTATATGCATAGGATAATATTTTAGTAAAAAATTCGGTAGCTTAGCTAAGCAATTATATTGCAGTTTAATTATCGTATATTCTTCCGTGAATTTTTCAGCAAGTGCGATAGCCTGATGTGTATTGCCTGTTCTATCATCTGCCAATACCTGTATTTTCATCATAAATACTGCTCTAAAGGTAATGTTAATAAGTCTGTTAGAGGTAGTGATTTATCGCAAGCATTGGCTATTTCTTGTATGATTGGGATTTGAGTGATTAACGGTATATTATATTTTTGCGATAAATGCCCGCCGCTATTATTTTCAAGCATATAGCTCATATTCTCAATTATTCCGAGTATCGGTAGCCCTAATTTTTGATATAAATCTATAGAACGTATTACATCTATCTCCGATATTTTTTGTGGTGTAGTTACGATTATTACGCCGTCTAAATGATAATTTTCTAGCATACTTAAATGAATATCACCTGTTCCCGGCGGCATATCGATAATTAAATAATCTAAATTATCCCATTTTGTTACCGATAATAATTGATAAATAGTCTTACTCGCCATAGGACCACGCCAAATAATTGCCGAATGGTCTTTAACGAAAAAGCCTATAGACATGATCTGAATATTTCTAGTCGTTATCGGTATTATTCGTCCTTCAATAGTTTGCGGTACTTCGTTAATGCCGAATATATGTGGAATTGATGGACCGTAAATATCTGCATCTACTATCCCGACTCGGTAATTTTCTAGACTTAACTGCTGAGAAATAAGAGCTGATATTGTAGATTTTCCGACTCCGCCTTTGCCTGATGCTACTAAGATAATTTTTTTTACATTTTCTATAAAATGTTTTGGTTTTTGAGCTTTTTTCTCCATAGGTTTACTTTCGGTAAAAACAATTGTTATTTTATTTACTTCCGAAATCTCGTTAAGTTTATTAATTGCCTTAAGTCTAATTTCTTCGGCTTCTAACTTGTTTTTACCTGATATATCTATTGAGAAACCTATATTATTACCTTTAATTATAATATCCGATATAACTTGTTTTAAAAAAGTACCGTCTTTAAAAGTAATATGCTGCAGTCTATCGATCATTTGTTTTTGGTGTAAATTCGCCATAATTAAATTTCCTTTTTAAAGCTGTTTAAGCTCGTAACTTGACGTTATATACTATAATATATATAATCACTTAATCCTTAAAATAATATAAAAAAGCAAATGCTTAGTAGAAAATATAGCTCGATTTTAAAAAAATCCCCATGGAAAGATTTTGATTCTAATAAAGAAGATAACATATTCACAAGGCCGCGTAAAAATCAATTTAATTTTGATAAATTTCAATTCCAGTTTAATTTCAATGCTAAAACAATAATTTTAGCTGTTGTTGCGATGGTTGCTTTATGGCTTGCTTTGGGTATTTATGAAATAAAAGAAGGCGAAGAAGCAGCGGTAATAAGATTTGGGCGTTTTGTGCGTAAGGGCTACCCTGGGCTTAATTATCATTTACCGACTCCTTTTGAAAAGATAATAGTTGAGAAAGTTAAACAATCACGCCGGATTGAGATTGGTTATCGTACAAATAGCTCTCTGCGTAGCGGTGGCGATAATACTAAAAATATTGCCGGTGAAAGTATAATGCTCACCGGTGATGAAAATATCGTTGCTTTAAATTGTGACGTAATGTGGCATATTAATAATCTTGAAGATTTTATTTTTAACGTACAAAGACCTGAAGAAACAGTAAAAGCAACAGTAGAAAGTGCCGTTAGGGAAGTAATAGGCAATACTCCTATTTCTTGGGTATTATCCGATCAAAAGCAAGAAATTACTTATAAAATAGAAAAATTAGCACAAAAGATACTGGATAGTTATAATGCCGGTGTGATAATTGAGAAAGTACAATTATTAAAAGCCGAGCCGCCTGCCGAAGTAATAGACGCTTATAGAGACGTGCAAACTTCAAAAGCAGATAAAGAGAAAGAAATAAATCAAGCTCAAGCCTATAATAATAAAATTTTGCCGGAAGCTAGGGGAGCGGCTGCAAAGATTATGCAAGAAGCAGAAGGTTATAGAGAAGAAGTTATATCAAAAGCAGAAGGTGATAGCCAAAGATTTAATGCTATTTATAAACAATATGCTACAGGTAAGCAAGTAACTAGAGATAGATTATATTTAGAAGTAGTCGAAGAGATATTAGGCGGTTCAAATAAAACGATTATTAATAATGCACTACTGCCACACATGGCTATAAAGTAGTAGAACTGTCACCCCCCGCGTGGCTTTTTGACCATGGGGTCTAGCTTTAAATACTAATTATGAGTATTTAAAATTGTTTTTCTGGATCCTACGATCAAGTCATGGGATGACATCGAGCGTGTTGTTCAAGCTATACACGAATGATATTTAAACAACAAGGAATATTAAATGCAACAAAAGATTTATTATATAATTTTTACAATTGTTTTTGGGCTGATACTGATTTCTAACTCCTTATTTTCAGTTGACCAACGCCAATCTGCTGTAGTATTCCAATTTGGTGAAGCAGTTAGAACTATAGAAAATCCAGGGCTAAATATTAAAATCCCGTTTATTCAAAATATTGAATTTTTTGATAAGCGTCTTTTAGATGTTGAAGTTGAGGCAAAAGAATTAACGGCTGCCGACGGTAAACGAGTTATTGTCGATGCTTATGCTAAATTCCAAATTAATAATCCTGTAATGTTTTATAAAACAGTGCATGATTATCAAGGCGTAAAAATTAGATTGACCCGAAATCTTGAATCATCAATGCGTAAGGTGATAGGTAAAATCTCGCTAAGTAGCCTTTTAAGTCAGGAACGTAGTAACGTAATGTTAAATATCTTAAATCAAGTGGACGGAGAAGCTAAAAACTTTGGTATTGACGTTGTAGATGTTAGAATTTTAAGAGCAGACTTACCGAAAGAAAATAGTGCGGCTATTTATCGCCGTATGCAAACGGCACGTGAAAAAGAAGCAACCCAAATTAGAGCAGAAGGGCAAGAAGAAAGCGTGCGTATTCGTTCAAAAGCAGATAAAGAAAGTAAAATAATACTTGCTAAAGCTTATCGAGATGCACAAATTATCAAAGGTGACGGCGATGAGAAAGCGGCAAAAATATATAATTCTGCTTATTCAGTCGACCCGGAATTTTATAAATTTTATAGATCACTTTTAGTATATAAAAATTCTTTAAAGAAAGAGGATACTAATTTTGTAATCTCACCGGATGCTGAAGTTTTAAAATACCTTAATCTAACTAAG
Source organism: Rickettsia helvetica (assembly GCF_963970025.1). Taxonomy (NCBI): domain Bacteria; kingdom Pseudomonadati; phylum Pseudomonadota; class Alphaproteobacteria; order Rickettsiales; family Rickettsiaceae; genus Rickettsia; species Rickettsia helvetica. The sequence continues at coordinate 616,880 of NZ_OZ018776.1, read as the reverse complement.
TAGTATACTCGTTTAATTTGAAGAATTGGCTACATCGTCTAATAAGTTCTGCGGTGTTCACGTATTATATATACGCTCTGCTCCGAGGGTTTTAGACTTCTTGCTCTTTTCCAAATTAAACTTCGTCTATTTACTTTTCATTTTACTTTGGAGTATATGATGAATCTGAAAATAGTTCTTGTTATAATAGTTTTAATATCAAGTAACATTGTTCTAGCAAAAGAAAATAGTAAGTCTTTAAAAGTAGCAGATCAAGAAGAGAATGAATTTACGGAAATAAATTCAGCTCCTTTAAAAGTAAGTGAAGCCGCCCGTTATAGCTTTGCCGATATAGTTGAGCCGTTAATTCCTGCAGTCGTTAATATTTCAACAATAGAATATGTTAATAGTAAGTCGGAAAATGCCGAGAAAGATCCTCTGCAAGAAAAAAAGCCTTTAGATTTCATTAATGATTTTTTAGAAAAGCTTAATATACCGCTGAATTTGGAAGAGGTCGATCAAACTCCTAAAAGCGTTCCGCTTGGTTCAGGATTTATTATTGAACCTAACGGCTTAATAGTGACAAACTATCATGTAATTGCAAATGTTGAGAAAATTAATATAAAACTTGCAGATAATACCGAATTATCGGCTAAATTAATAGGTAGTGATACTAAAACCGATTTAGCTCTCTTAAAAATAGATAGCGAGGAACCTCTACCTTTTGTTGAGTTTGGAGATTCAAATGATGCAAGAGTAGGAGATTGGGTCATTGCAATCGGTAATCCGTTCGGTAATCTCGGCGGTACGGTGACAAGCGGTATTATATCCTCTAAAGGGCGGGATATCGATATAGATACGGATAATATAGTCGATAATTTTATTCAAACGGATGCTGCAATTAATAACGGTAATTCCGGCGGTCCTATGTTTAATTTGGATCAGAAAGTAATCGGAGTAAATACGGCAATTTTTTCACCGCTCGGTACTAATATAGGTATCGGTTTTGCAATACCGTCAAATACTGCAAAGCCTATAATCGCACGTCTTAAGAAAGATGGAAAAGTAAGTAGAGGACGTCTTGGAGTAACAATACAAGATTTAACCGAGGAAATTTCTGAAGGGTTAGAACTTAAAGATACTAGGGGGGTATTAGTAGCTAAAGTACAAGAAGACGGTCCAAGTGATAAAGCAGGAATTAAAACAGGTGATATAATAATAGAGTTTGCAGATATACCGGTTAAAAATACTAAAAAATTACGTGTAATTATTGCAGATGCTCCTATTGATCAGGAAGTAAAAGTAAAAATACTTCGCGATAAAAAAGAGCTTGAATTACCTATTAAAATTACTTCAGATAATGAAGAAGTTACCAAGGATTCTACAGCAGAGACCAATAAAGAAGAAATAATAAACAAAGAAGAAAATAATTTATCTATTACTAAAAATAATATTACTTTTAGTAATTTGACTGAAGAATTAAGACAACAATATAATATTCCTAACGATAAAGCGGGAATAGTTATAACCAATATTGAGGAAGAAGAAAGTAGCTTTAAAATTGGCGATCTGATAACCAATATTAATCAGGAAAGCATAGACGATATAAGTAAGCTAGAAGAATTATATGAAAATGCTAAAAAATCGAATAAGCAAAATATTTTGCTCTTGATTGAAAGGGGTAGCGGTAATATGTTCGTACCATTGCAGGTGATGTAGTATACTCGTTTAATTTGAAAAATTGGCTACACGTTGTTTTATACTTTTTGATCCTCACGTAGGATTAACTACGCTGCGGTCAAAAAGTATAAAACACCTTGCTCTTCATTTACTAAATAATATATCATCTTGCGACTTGATTGTGGGATCTTGTGTCACGGACTGTGTCCTAAGACCCCGTGGTCAAGCCACGGGGTGACAATTATAAATTAAATAATTATGAATGAAAAAATAGCAATTTTAAGTGCATATAGTTTTGTTAATATAGAAGAGCCGGCAAATTTGATACCGAAACTTTTGCTTATCGGTAAAAGAAAATATGTTAGAGGTACTATTTTATTAGCTAATGAAGGTTTTAACGGTTCTTTTTCAGGTTCATATGAAAATGTAAATCTTGTACTTGAAGAACTAATAAAACTAACCGATCCCAAAGATGTTAACGTTAAAATAAATTATAGTGATGTTCATCCTTTTCAGAAGTTGAAAGTCAGACTTAAGAAAGAGATTATAGCGATGAATATTGATGATTTAAATGTTGATTTATTTAAAGGCGAATATATAGAGCCGAAAGATTGGGATGAATTTATCACAAAACAAGATGTTATAGTAATAGATACTCGTAATGATTATGAAATAGAGATCGGTACATTTAAATCAGCAATTAATCCTAATACCAAAACATTTAAACAGTTTCCTGTTTGGGTTCAGCAGAATCAAGAATTGCTCAAAGGTAAGAAAATTGCTATGGTTTGTACAGGTGGTATCAGGTGTGAAAAATCCACCAGCTTACTTAAAAGCATAGGTTATGATGAGGTATATCATTTAAAGGGCGGTATATTGCAGTATTTAGAAGATACGCAAAACAAAAATAATTTATGGCAAGGTGAATGTTTCGTCTTTGATGATAGAAGAGCAGTGGCAGATGATTTAACACCCGCAGAAGGGTATTGGTTGCGGACTCGTTTAATTTGAAAAATTGGCTACGTTGTTTTATACTTTTTGATCCTCACGTAGGGTTAACTACGCTGCGGTTATCAGCTTCAAGACGCCTTGCTCTTTTCCAAATTACACTTCGTCTGCCTTCGTATAATTTTTTATTATATTAAATAGCTATGAATAAAACCAAACAAGAAATTTATAATAAGCGTCCGACTTCGCCGCATTTAAGTATATATAAACCGCAAATCAGTTCTACGTTGTCAATTTTGCATCGTATGACCGGCGTAGCTCTATTTTTTGCAGTATCGATTTTGGTGTGGTGGTTGATTCTTAGTAAATATGACAATAATTATTTACAGCTTGTTAATTGCTGCGTTATAAAAATATGCTTAGTAGCCGCTAGCTACGCTTGGTTTTATCATTTATGTAACGGCATCAGACATTTATTTTGGGATATTGGTTATGGCTTTTCTATAAAAGCAGTTAACATCACCGGTTGGTGTGTAGTTGTATGTTCTATATTATTAACAATATTTTTATGGTAGCAATCTCATGAAATAATAACAAACTCCTGAGATTGCTTTGTCAATTGCTATGCAATTTCCTCGCAATGACGAAAAGCTAAAACAAATAATAGAGAAAATTAATGGTATATGATTTTAAAGCAGAAATTGTAAAAGCAAAAAATAGCGGTTCTGCTAAAAGCGGTTCTCATCATTGGTTATTACAAAGAGTAACGGGGATTATATTAGCTTTATGTTCTATATGGTTAATATATTTTACGTTAACCAACAAAAATAATGATATAAATATTATTATGTGGGAGCTTAAAAAACCTTTTAATGTAGTAGCATTGTTAATTACGGTGGCTATTTCGTTGTATCATGCGATGCTTGGTATGCGTGTAGTGATTGAGGATTATGTAAGTTGTCACAAATTACGTAATACATTGATTATAATAGTGCAATTATTTTGCATTGTGACTATTGCAGCTTTTATAGTAGCGATGTTTTATAGAGGGTGATTTTCATGTTTTCGATGTCATTCCTAGCTAAAAGCGGGAATCCAGAAAATAACTTTAATATTGCTACACATTATTGACAAAACAAACCTAAAAAAACAAGTTTTTTATAGGTTTTACTGGATTCCCGCTTTTAGCTAGGAATGACATCAGCAGCGTTTATAGCAACTAACACCAAATAAAATTAAATAGTAAAAAATTAATTTAATGACCAAAGCGTATAATATCATTCATCATAAATTTGACGTAATAGTTGTAGGTGCAGGCGGAGCGGGTCTTCGTTCTGCATTCGGTATGGCTAAAGAAGGGCTAAATACCGCCTGTATAACTAAGCTATTCCCAACCCGTAGTCATACTGTGGCTGCACAAGGCGGAATCAGTGCAGCACTTGGAAATATGGGCGAAGATGACTGGCGTTGGCATATGTATGATACGGTAAAAGGATCGGACTGGTTAGGTGATCAGAATGCCATCGAGTATATGTGCAAGAACGCTCCCGATGCGATTTTAGAGCTTGAGCATTACGGCGTACCTTTTTCAAGAACCGAAGAGGGAAAAATTTATCAGCGTCCTTTTGGAGGAATGACAACAGAGTATGGTAAAGGAAAAGCAGCTCAGCGTACATGTGCTGCGGCAGATCGTACGGGGCATGCCATACTTCATACTTTATATCAGCAGTCACTAAAACATAAAGTGCAGTTTTTTGTTGAATATTTTGCTATTGATTTATTGATGGAAGACGGTGAATGTAGAGGCGTAGTTGCGTGGAATTTAGATGACGGTAGTCTACATTGTTTTAGAGCTCATAATGTAGTGCTTGCAACGGGTGGATATGGACGTGCTTATTTTTCGGCGACTTCTGCCCATACTTGTACGGGTGACGGGGGTGGTATGGCGATTAGAGCTGGTCTTCCGCTGCAAGATATGGAGTTTGTACAGTTCCATCCGACCGGTATATATTCAGCTGGTTGTCTTGTTACCGAGGGAGCAAGAGGTGAAGGGGGATATCTCGTTAATTCAAACGGAGAGCGTTTTATGGAGCGTTACGCTCCCGCTGCAAAGGATTTAGCTTCAAGAGACGTAGTTTCAAGAGCAATGACTATTGAGATTCGTGAAGGGCGAGGAGTTGGCGAGCATAAAGATCATGTATTCTTGTATTTAAATCATTTATCGCCTGAAATTTTACATAGCCGTTTGCCTGGCATCTCTGAGACGGCTAAAATTTTTGCTGGTGTGGATGTCACTAAAGAGCCGATACCGGTACTTCCTACAGTACATTATAATATGGGCGGGATACCGACGAATTATCACGGTCAAGTCACAATCAAAGACGGTACGAATCATAATAGCGTAGTAAAGGGACTTATGGCAATCGGTGAAGCGGCTTGCGTATCGGTACACGGAGCTAATCGATTAGGGTCAAACTCTTTGCTTGATTTAGTAGTGTTCGGTAGAAGCTCTGCATTAAAAGCAGCCGAGCTTATTAAGCCTGCGAGTCCTCATAAGCCTTTAAAAGAAGAAAGCCTTGAAAAAGTTATTAATAGATTTGATAAAATACGTCACGTTAACGGTAATATTTTAGTTGCAGATTTAAGGCTTAAAATGCAAAGAACTATGCAAAGCCACGCTTCGGTATTTAGAACTCAAGAAGTACTAGATGAAGGAGCAGGAATGATTAGCGAGATAAGAAGCGGCTATAAAGATATAAAAATTAATGATAAATCTTTAATTTGGAATAGTGATTTAGTCGAAGCCTTAGAGCTAGATAATCTACTTGATCAAGCTTTGGTTACGGTATATTCAGCAGCTGCAAGAAAGGAAAGCAGAGGAGCTCATGCTAGGGAAGATTACCCTGATCGTAACGATGAAGATTGGATGAAACATACTCTTAGCTCTATCGATGAAACTGATAAAGTCGTACTTGATTATAAACCTGTGACGTTAACCACTTTAACCGATGAAATAAGTGCAATTCCACCGGCAAAAAGAGTGTATTAAACTTCGTCTACCGGCTCTTTAGTTATCATTTGTATATCAAAATATGTTTGAGTATTTAATAAAATTCTATCCAAAAATCCTTTTCATTGTAGAGGGGACTTTGGTAACTTTAAAATATAGCGTTATTGCTGTTATATTCGGTTTAGTGATAGGGATGCTGCTCGCTATTTGTAAGGTAAATAAGAATCGTAGCATAAGATTTTTTGCTGATTTATATACTTCTATTTTTAGAGGGACGCCTTTATTAATTCAGCTAAGTATTATTTATTTTGCCTCGCCTTATATAATAGGTATTAAATTTAGCGTGTTTATGGCGGGAGCTATTTCTTTTTCGCTGAATTCGGGAGCATATGTTTCAGAAGTAATTAGGGCGGGGATTAATGCGGTTGATAAAGGACAGTTTGAAGCGGCTGAAGCTCTTGCTATCCCAAGGTTTTTAATAATGAAAGATATAATCTTGCCGCAAGCAGTTAAAAATATTTTTCCGTTATTAGTAAACGAGCTTATTAATTTAATTAAAGAATCGGCGATTATTTCTATGATCGGTGAGGTGGATTTAATGCGTAGAGCACAAATTGTGTCACTTGAAACATATAATTACTTTTTTCCAATGCTTGTTGCTGCGTGCTGTTATTATATTTTAGTGATGTTAATCAGCTTTATAGCAAAAATACTTGAGAAAAAAATGATTGTTAATTAAAACATACTTGCTTTTATGGAAAAAGTAATTATAATTTAAATTTAGTGTAATTTACAAATTCTTATAATTTGTATTTAGAAATGATTTCAAATAAAGGGTGGAAGTATTTTTTACACCCTTTAATTATCGTATGTATAAGTTTTTTTGGAGTATTTTTTTAATGCCGACATATAATCAATTAGTACGTTTTGGGAGAAAGTCAAAAACTCGTAAGACCAAATCTCCTGCCTTAGAATCTAATCCTTTTAAAAGCGGTGTTTGCTTAGTTGTAAAAACCGTTACCCCTAAAAAGCCTAACTCTGCACTTCGTAAGATCGCAACGGTGCGTTTAAGTAATAAAAGAACCGTAAATGCATATATTCCTGGTGAAAAGCATAGTGTAAAGGAGCATGATAGGGTGTTAGTAAGAGGCGGTCAGGTTCCTGATCTTCCGGGGGTGAAATATCATATCGTACTCGGTGCTTATGATATTGCCGGAGTTAAAGGACGTAAGCAAGGTCGTTCACGTTACGGTGCTCCTCGTAAACAAGTTGCAGTTACAAAAAAATAAATTATTAGTTAGAGAGAAAAAATAAAATGTCACGTCGTCACGCCGCGGAAAAGCGAGTAGTTTTACCTGATATGAAATATAACAGTATTTTACTGTCAAGATTTATCAATAATATTATGAAAGAAGGGAAGAAAGCCCTTGCAGAGAAAATTGTTTATTCAGCCTTTAATAAAATTGAAAAGAAGCATAGAGTCGATCCGTATCAAACCTTTAATAATGCTATGCATAACGTAAAGCCGCATTTAGAAGTAACTTCAGTTAGGGTTGGAGGAGCTAATTATCAAGTTCCGACGCATGTTGATGAAAGAAGAGGATATGCTCTTGCTAGCCGTTGGATTATTAATGCTGCGTCAAAACGTTCTGAAAAAATGATGATTGATAAACTTGCCGAAGAGCTGTTTGAAGCTTCTAATAATAGAGGCGTTGCCATTAAGAAGAAAGAAGATACTCATAAAATGGCTGAAGCTAATAAAGCTTTCTCTCATTTTAGCCCTAAAAAAATGAAATAAGGTAGGGTAAATGAGTAAAATAAATAAACTTGAGCATATTCGTAATATCGGTATATGTGCTCACATTGATGCTGGTAAAACCACAACTACCGAACGTATTTTATATTATACTGGTAAATCACATAAAATAGGTGAAGTTCATGAGGGCGGTGCTACCATGGACTGGATGGAGCAAGAGCAAGAACGCGGTATAACCATTACCTCAGCTGCTACTACTTGTAGATGGCAAGATAAAATAATTAATATTATCGATACTCCCGGACACGTTGACTTTACTATCGAAGTAGAGCGTTCGCTTCGTGTTCTTGACGGTGCGGTTGCAGTATTTGACGGTGTAGCAGGTGTTGAACCGCAGTCAGAAACGGTTTGGAGGCAAGCAGATAAATATAATGTTCCTAGAATGTGTTTTGTCAATAAAATGGACAGAATGGGAGCAGATTTTTATAGATGCGTTGAAATGATCAAAGATCGTTTAGGAGCAAAACCGCTTGTTATTCAGTTGCCTGTAGGGATTGAAGAAAATTTTAAAGGTATAATTGATCTTGTTAAAATGAAAGCAGTGATTTGGAAAGATGAATCACTTGGAGCTAAGTATTTTGAAGAACATATACCTGCTGATATGAAAGATAAAGCTGAAGAATATCGTGCTAAATTACTTGATATGGTTGTTGAGTTAGATGATCATGTTATGGAAAAATATTTATCAGGTGAAGAAGTAACAGAAGAAGAGATAAAAAGATTAATCCGAAATGGGACTATTTCAGCAGCTTTTTATCCGGTTTTATGCGGTAGTGCTTTTAAAAATAAAGGAGTGCAACCTTTACTTGATGCCGTAGTTGATTTCCTACCTTCGCCTATTGATATAGGTATAGTAAAAGGTATGGAAGTAAATACCGGTGAAGAAAAAGATTTCCCTATTTCAGTAACTGAGCCGTTTGCAGCTTTAGCATTTAAAATTATGAATGACCCGTTTGTTGGTTCATTAACTTTTATTAGAATATATTCAGGTAAAATTACTTCAGGAACAACTGTTATTAATACCGTAAAGAATAAAAGAGAAAAAATCGGTAGAATGCTATTAATGCATGCTAATAATCGTGAAGACGTAAAAGAAGCATCAGCAGGTGATATAGTAGCTTTAGCAGGTCTTAAAGATACTACCACCGGTGATACGTTATCTGATATTGATAAGCAAGTAATCTTAGAAAGAATGGAATTTCCAGAGCCGGTAATTGAGCTTGCAGTAGAACCTAAATCAACAGCCGATCAAGAAAAAATGGGCTTAGCACTTTCTCGTTTGGCAGCCGAAGATCCATCATTTAGAGTTTCAACAGATCATGAAACAGGACAAACAGTGATAAAAGGAATGGGAGAACTCCATTTAGAAATTATCATTGATCGTATGAGAAGAGAGTTTAAGGTTGAAGCAAATATTGGAGTTCCTCAAGTAGCATATCGCGAGACTATAACAAAAGCTTGCGAAATTGATTATACCCATAAGAAACAATCTGGCGGTGCAGGACAATTTGCTCGTGTAAAAATTATTTTTGAGCCTCTAAAAGAGGTAAAAGATCTAAAAGATGAGGATAAAAATAAAACTTTTGTCTTTGAAAGTAAAATCGTCGGCGGTGCCGTGCCTAAAGAATATATACCAGGTGTTGAAAAAGGATTAAATAATATTAGAGAAACCGGTGTTATTGCCGGTTATCCTATGATTGATTTTAAAGCGACTTTAGTTGACGGTGCGTTTCATGATGTAGATTCTAGTGTACTTGCATTTGAGATTGCTGCAAAGGCAGCATTTAGAGAAGGAATGCCGAAAGGTAATCCTAAATTACTTGAGCCAATTATGAAAGTTGAAGTTATCACTCCTGATGAATATATGGGTGATATTATAGGCGATTTAAATAGTCGTAGAGGGCAAATTCAAAGCATGGATCCAAGAGGGAATGCTCAAGTAGTTACTGCGAATGTTCCTTTAGCGGAAATGTTTGGTTATGTTAATATGCTTAGGTCTTTATCTCAAGGTAGAGCTCAGTTTAGTATGATATTTTCTCATTATGATCAAGTGCCAAGTCAGGTAGCTGATATTATTAAAGCTAAAAAATAATTTAGACTCTGTACACTTTTGATTAATGATTATAATTATGAGGTATTTTTAAACGAAAATTAATAAGATTTTTGAGAGGATAGTTGTTTCCATTTCAAAAAAATCTTATAATTTGCAGCTAAAAAGAACCTTAATTATGATTATTCTATTAAAAGTGTATAGAACCTAGAGGTCTCTAACTAGATATAATTAATGTCATGTCTTGCAAAGGTAAATGTTGTTTTACTATGACAGCTTATAAATTAGAAGTACTGGTTATTATAGTAATTTTTTAACAAATATTTTTAATAAATTTATTGATTTTTTATTAAAAATATGATAGGAGTGTAGCTCAATTGGTAGAGCACCGGTCTCCAAAACCGGAGGTTGCGGGTTCGATGCCTGTCGCTCCTGCCATTATAGGTTTAGAGTTTTTTTGCTATAAAATATAGACTTTTTATAAAATTCGCTTATAGAGAGGAATTTGAAAGGGATACTTCACCTCGAATCGCAGCGTACATACTAGTACGTGAGAATTCCAGTGCTGGGATCATCGTCTCAATTACCTCTAGAAGTAGAATGTTGTAAGAAGTCTAATAAATTACCTAACAAAAATATGTTTAAAGAATATAAAATTTATAAGTTTTTTGAACAAGTTAAACAAGAAACTTATAAGGTAGTTTGGCCAACTAGAAAAGAGCTTGTTGCTTCAACATTAGTAGTGGTAGTAGCAGTTTTTATTTTTAGCCTAATTTGTTTGGTGCTTGATTATAGTATACATAACATAATGCAGCTTTTGCTTAATATCGGCAAATAGTATAAGGAATAAATTGTGACAGAACAGAGTATAGATAATATATTGCCTTCTTCTGAAAAAAATGTAAAGCAGTGGTATGTGGTACATACGGCATCGGGAGCAGAGAAACGCATTAAAGAAGATATGCTTAGAAAAATCGCTAAACAGAAAATGACGGATTTTTTTGAAGATATATTAATACCTGTTTTTGGAGTTTCTGAAGTTAAACGCGGTAAAAATATCGAGGTAGAAAAAAAACTAATGCCGAGTTATATCTTGATAAAGATGAATATGACTGATAAATCTTGGCATTTAGTGAAAAATATACCTGGAGTAACCGGCTTTTTAGGAAGCAAAACCACGCCAAAAGCTCTTACAGAAAGCGAAATACAAAATATTTTTAATAATTTGGAAGCAGAAGCTAAAGAAGCAAAGAATTCTAAATTGTATGAAGTCGGTGAAATAGTGACTGTTACAGATGGTCCTTTTGAAACTTTCATAGGTACAGTAGAAGAAATAGATCAAGAAAAAAATAGGTTAAAAGTTTCAGTGTCAATATTTGGTAAAGCAACTCCAATAGAACTAAATTTTAATCAAGTAAAGAAAAATGATTAAAAGTCGATAGTATTTTAAAAATACTACTAAATAAAATGAAGAGTAAGAAAAATAAATAAATTTTTAATAAAAGTGAAAACCGCTTTTCACTTTTATTACTCATTATTTAAAACTTCTTTAAAAAAAGAAGTATATGTCTAGTTAGGACTAAAGTACAATATATAAATTGCCTCTACGTAAGAGTGTTATAAAGTAATATTAATTTAAGAGAAAAATAAGGATATTTATAGAATGTCTCAGAAAGCAATAAAAGGTTATATTAACTTGATAATTCCGGCTGCCGGCGCCGCTCCTGCTCCTCCTATAGGACCGGCCCTAGGGCAAAGAAAAGTTAATATTGTAGCATTTTGTAAAGATTTTAATGATGCTACGCAAGGTATGGAAAAAGGAATACCTCTGCCAACCGTAATTACCGTTTATGAAGATAGTAGTTTTTCTTTTAAAATAAAAACTCCTCCTGCTTCTTACTTTTTAAAGAAGTATGCTAAAATTACTAAAGGTTCTAGTGCTACTAAAAAAGAAGCCATAGTAGGCAAAGTTACTATGGATGATTGTCGTGAAATTGCAAAGTTAAAAATGCCTGATTTAAATACAAAAAATATTGAAGCAGCAACAAAAATTATTTGTGGTAGTGCTACATCTATGGGACTTGAAGTGGTAGGGAATTAATTATTATGTCAAATAAGAAAGATGTTGCCGTAAAAATTAGCGGCGGTAAAAAAATAAGAGAAGCTAGAGAAAAAGTAAAATCAGATACTTTATATAATTTAATAAATGCAGTTGAACGATTAAAATCAGCATCATATGTTAAATTTGATCCAACCTTAGAAATAGTTATGAAGCTTGGAATTGATCCTAGACATTCCGATCAAATGGTACGCGGCGTAGTTAATTTACCTGCCGGTACAGGCAAAACCGTAAGAGTTGCCGTCATTTGTAAAGAAGAAAGAGAAGAGGAAGCTAAAAGTGCGAGAGCAGATTTAGTAGGTTCAACAAATATCATTGATGAAATTAAAGCAGGGAAAATTAATTTCGATGTATGTATAGCTACTCCCGATATGATGGCAGCTATAGGTTCAGTTGCAAGAATTTTAGGACCAAGAGGTTTAATGCCTAACCCTAAACTTGGTACCGTAACTTTAGATATTAAAAATGCTATTAAAAATGCTAAAAGCGGTCAGGTAGAATATAGAGCAGAGAAAGCAGGTATAATTCATGCAGGGCTTGGAAAATTATCTTTCTCAGACCAAGATTTATTAAAAAATTTAAATGCGTTTATTAAAGCAGTAATTAAAGCGAAACCTGCCGGATTAAAAGGAAGTTATTTAAAAGCAGTGTATTTATCTTCTACTATGGGAGCATCGGTACAAATAGATTTAACTAGTATAGCATAATTTTTATAGTCGTTTAACGGTAAGTAATAATAAAAAAGTTTTGTTATTTTAAGCATTTGTATCAGTTTAAATATATTAAACTGTGTTATAAAAGGAGAATTAAAAGGTGTTAAGATCAGAAAAACCGGTAGCAGTAGAGGATATTATAAATATTTATAAAGAATCGCCATCTGTAATTATTACTCATTATCACGGGTTAACCGTTAGTCAAGTGAGTTCGCTTAGAGAATCACTGAAATCTAAAGAAGCAGGTTTTAAAGTAGTTAAAAATACTTTAGCAAAAATAGCTGCAAATCAAGCAGGGCTTAGTATTGCTAATTTATTTGTGGGTCCTACTGCTATTGTTTATTCTAAAGAACCGGTTGAGATGGCAAAATTAGTAGTTAATTTTGCTAAGGCTAATGATAATCTTAAGATTATTGGTGGAATAGTCGATAATCACGTATTAGATGAACATGCAATAAAAGAACTTTCTAAGCTACCTTCGCTTAATGAGCTTAGAGGTAAAATTGTTGGGTTATTACAAGCACTGGCTACTAAGGTTGTAGGTGTTTTACAAGCCCCGTCTTCGAGTATGGCAAGAGTAATACAAGCGCATGCTAGTAAAAATTAACTTAAAGGTTACTGCACCAGGTATTTTAATTGATAATTAAAGAGCTTTTATAGTGAAAATTAATAAGATTTTTATCGAAATAATTGTTCCTATTTTAAAAAAATCTTATAATTTGCAGCAAAAAAGAATTTAATTAACTTTAAAATACCTGGTGCAGTAACCTCTCAATATAAAAAAAAGTAAAAAGGAAAAAATTATGGCAGATTTAGCTAAAATTGAAGAACAATTATCATCATTAACATTAATGCAAGCAGCTGAGCTTGTGAAAATGCTAGAAGGAAAATGGGGTGTATCTGCAGCAGCACCTGTAGCTGTAGCAGCTGCCGGCACTGCAGCTCCTGCGGCTGAAGCAGCTGCTGAAAAAACTGAGTTTGAAGTAGTTTTAACAGCTGCCGGTGACAAGAAAGTTGAAGTAATTAAAGTTGTAAAAGATATCACAGGTCTTGGTTTAATTGAAGCTAAGAAATTAGTTGATGAAGCTCCAAAGCCGATTAAAAGCAATGTGAAAAAAGCGGAAGCAGAAGAAATCAAAGGTAAGTTAGAAGCTGCTGGAGCAAAAGTTGAATTAAAATAATTATTTCTACACTAGGTTCTATAAAGAAAAGTTAAATTATTCGTATTTTTAGATATTTTTAAGTAAAAAGTAATAAGATTCTTGCTGGAACAGTTATTTTTATTCCAAAAAAAATCTTATAATTTTCAATCAAAAACAACTAAATATAGATTAATTTTCCTTTACAGGACCTAATGTTTTTTGCATTACAGGTGAAATATTTTATAGCTTTAAATTAACTTCTTAAAATCTAAAAAGCCTTATTTTAGTAATTAAATTTGAATAAGGCTTTTTTGTTTAAAAATTATTTAATTAGCTTTAAAATTATTTTGTTAACAGTGCCATAGTAAATTAACTTGAATTAGGGATGATTTATAGAAAATATTTTATTTTTTTAAGGGAATAGCGAATACCTCTAATACTAATCCATTTACGATATGAAATATGTTCTTAAAAAATTAAAAGATGATGTAGAAATTATCCCTAATTCAAGTTAATTTACTATAACATACCATACGTCTAGAAATTTAAATTATTGAAATTTTCTAGGTTCTGTGAACATTTATAATTGATTTTTAGTGAAAATTAATAAGATTTTTGAAGAAATGCTCTTATTTTAAAAAAATCTTATAATTTTTTGCAACAAACAAATAACCAAAATCAAATCTTTTTAGAAATGTTCGCAGAGCCTACACAAGATCTAAATAAGAAACTTACTAGGTTTCTTTAATTTAAGTTCTATGTAAAAAAATTTAAAACAGTATATTTTAGTTTTTTACTGCAAATTATAAGCATTTTATCGAAATAGGTATCTATTCCAATAAAAACTTTATTGTTTAAAATATAAATAATTTAAATTTTATATACAGAACCTAATCACTTCAATACGGGCAGTCATTTTATCAGTCAGGAGATTATATGGTTTCATTAAGGGATAATATAGAAGCACAACCCTTGTCACATAATAGAAGAATAAGAAAAAATTTCGGTCACATAAATTTAGTAGCAGATATACCGAATTTGATTGCAATTCAAAAAAATTCATATGAAAAAAACTTTCTACAGTTAAATATTAAAGATTCTGAAAGAAAAAATAAAGGTTTACAATCTATATTAAACTCAATTTTTCCTATTTCAGATTCCTCCAATATTGCTAATTTAGAATTTGTAAAATATGAATTCGATACTCCAAAATATGATGTAGAAGAGTGCAGTCAAAGAAGTTTAAGTTATGCTGCTCCTCTTAAAGTTACTTTAAGATTAAGTATTTGGGATATAGATGAGGATACCGGTACTAGAGAAATTAAAGGAATTAAAGAGCAAGAAGTATATATGGGTGATATCCCATTAATGACTAAAAATGGTACTTTTATTATCAACGGTACGGAAAGAGTAGTTGTATCACAAATGCATCGCTCACCTGGCGTATTCTTTTATCATGATGAAGGAAAAATTCACTCTTCCGGCAAGCTTTTATATTCTGCTCGTGTTATTCCATATAGAGGGTCTTGGCTTGATTTAGAATTCGACGCTAAGGATGTTATTTATTTCAGGATTGATAGAAAAAGAAAGCTTTATGCTACTACTTTGCTTAGAGCTATAGGTATGAGTACTGAAGAAATTATAAAATTTTATTATAATTCAGTAACTTATAAGCTTGTTAAAAATAAAGGTTGGGCGGTTAAATTTATACCTCAGCATATTACTGCTCATCGTTTAACAAGTGATTTAGTAGATGCAGATACCGGAAATGTGTTACTGAAAGCAGGACAAAAAATTACCCCGCGTTTGGCTAAAAAATATTTTGGAGAAGGGCTTAATAATATTTTAGTAGCTCATGAAACTTTAATCGGCAAATATCTATCTGAAGATTTAAGAGATCCTGCAAGCGATGAAGTATTGGCAAAAATCGGTGAAATGATTACTGCTGATATGCTAAATGTTATTAATGATCTTAAAATTAAAAATGTTAACATATTAGTAATCAGTCCTCAATCCGGTCCATATATAAGAAATACCTTATTTGCCGATAAAAATCAGGACCGTGAGGCAGCATTATGTGACATTTTCAGAGTTCTAAGACCAGGCGAACCTGCTAATATTGAAGCAGCCGAAAGCTTATTTTATAATTTATTCTTTGATGTGGAAAGATATGATCTTTCAGAAGTCGGGCGAATAAAAATGAATTCTAGGTTAGAACTGAATATTTCTGAAGAAGTTACGGTTTTAACAATTGATGATATTAAAAATATCGTAAGAGTTTTAGTAGAGCTTAAAGACAGTAAAGGTATCATAGACGATATTGATCATTTAGGTAATAGAAGGGTTAGATCGGTAGGTGAATTGATAGAAAATCAATTTAGAATAGGTTTAGTCCGAATGGAAAAATCTGTAATTGAAAGGATGTCGGCAGGTGATGTTGATACCGTAATGCCTCATGATTTAGTAAATTCTAAAATTTTAGTTTCGGTAGTAAAAGAATTTTTTAGTACCTCCCAATTATCCCAATTTATGGATCAAACAAATCCATTATCGGAAATAACTCATAAAAGAAGGCTGTCGGCACTCGGTCCTGGAGGTCTTAGCCGAGATCGAGCAGGTTTTGAGGTGCGTGACGTACATCCAACTCATTACGGTCGTATTTGTCCTATTGAAACACCTGAAGGTCAGAATATCGGGTTAATTAACTCTATGGCTACTTATGCCAGGATAAATAAACACGGTTTTATAGAGAGTCCGTATAGAAGAGTTAAAGATGGGCGTGTAACCGATGAAGTGGTATATCTTTCTGCTATTGAAGAAGGTAAATACAAAATCGGACAAGCAAATTCTAAAGTTGATAAAGACGGAAAGTTGCAAGGAGAGTTTATTAATTGCCGTGTTGAGGGTGGAAATTTTGTAATGGTAGAACCTCATGAGGTGGATTTCATTGATGTAACGCCTATGCAGGTAGTGTCGGTTGCGGCTTCTCTTATACCTTTCTTAGAAAACGATGATGCTAACCGTGCTTTGATGGGTTCAAACATGCAAAGACAAGCCGTTCCTTTAATTAAAACGGATGCACCTTTTGTAGGTACCGGAGTTGAAGGGGTGGTAGCTAAAGATTCCGGAGCGTCAGTGCTTGCATTACATGACGGTATTGTTGAGCAGGTAGATTCAAATAGAATCGTGATTAGAACTCTAGAACAAAAAGTTGACGGTTCTCCTTCGGTTGATATTTATAACTTACTAAAATTCCAAAAATCCAATCATAATACTTGTATAAATCAAAAGCCTTTAGTTAAGGTTGGTCATTATGTTAAGAAAAACGATATTATAGCTGACGGTCCTAGTACGGATAACGGTGAAATTGCTTTAGGTAGAAACGTGCTTGTGGCTTTCTTACCTTGGAACGGTTATAATTTTGAAGATTCAATTTTAATATCCGAACGTATAGTAAAAGAGGATGTATTTACATCTATTCATATTGAAGAGTTTGAAGTAATAGCTAGAGATACACGCCTTGGTCCTGAAGAAATTACCCGGGATATACCGAATGTAAGTGAAGAAGCGTTGCATCATCTTGATGAGGTCGGAATAATTTATGTAGGTGCGGAAGTAAAAGCCGGTGATATTTTAGTCGGAAAAGTAACGCCGAAAAGCGAGTCGCCTATTACTCCGGAAGAAAAATTATTGCGTGCTATTTTCGGAGAAAAAGCTTTTGATGTGAAAGATTCATCGCTGCATGTACCTTCCGGAGTTAGTGGAACTGTAGTAGAAGTAAGGGTATTTTCTCGTAGAGGTGTAGAAAAAGACCAGCGAGCTATTGCTATTGCAAAACAACAAATTGAAAAATTAGCAAAAGATAGAGACGATGAATTAGAAATTATTGAGCATTTTGTGTTTAGTTGGCTTGAAAAGCTTTTAGTAGGGCAGGTGATTATTAACGGTCCTAAGCAAGTAAAAGCAGGACAAACTATTACTACTGAAATGCTAAAAGGTTTATCTAAAGGGCAGTTTTGGCAGTTTACCGTGGAAGATGCAAATATAATGAATGAAATAGAGCAGATAAAGACTCATTATGATGAGAAAAAAGAGGCTCTTGATAAAAGATTTGCTACTAAGGTAGAGAAATTGCAAAGCGGTGATGATTTACCTCAGGGAGCTTTAAAAGTAGTAAAAGTATTTATTGCAACTAAGCATAAATTACAGCCCGGTGATAAGATGGCAGGAAGACACGGCAATAAAGGTGTTATTTCACGTATCGTACCTGAAGAGGATATGCCGTTTTTAGAAGATGGAACTGTGGTAGATATCGTTCTTAACCCTCTAGGTCTTCCGTCCCGTATGAATATAGGACAGATTTTAGAAACGCATCTTGGGTGGGCATCAATAAATTTAGCAAAAAAAATATCTACCTTAGTAAAGGAATATAAAAATAAACATATAGGTATTGAGCAGATTAAGAAATTCTTAATTGAACTGTATGGAGAAAATATTAATTCTATACTTGAAAGACCAGCAGAAGAGATTATCTCTTTTTGTAAGGAAGTAAGTAAAGGCGTACATTTTGCAACGCCTGTATTTGACGGAGCAAAAGTTCAGGACGTTAAAGATATGCTAAAGCTTGCCGGTCAAGATCCTTCAGGACAAGTAAAATTAATTGACGGTAGAACTGGTGAATATTTTGATCGTCTAGTAACCGTCGGACAGAAATATTTGCTGAAATTGCATCATTTAGTCGATAATAAAATTCACTCCCGTTCTATAGGGCCTTATAGCTTAGTAACGCAGCAACCGCTTGGAGGTAAGTCTCATTTCGGCGGACAGCGTTTCGGGGAAATGGAATGCTGGGCATTACAAGCTTACGGTGCAGCTTATACGTTACAGGAAATGT
Source organism: Rickettsia helvetica (assembly GCF_963970025.1). Lineage (NCBI taxonomy): Bacteria > Pseudomonadati > Pseudomonadota > Alphaproteobacteria > Rickettsiales > Rickettsiaceae > Rickettsia > Rickettsia helvetica. The sequence goes on along the minus strand of NZ_OZ018776.1, from coordinate 598,529 downwards.
TAACGGTTAAGTCGGATGACGTAAACGGTAGGATCAAAACTTATGATTCTATAGTACGCGGTGAAAATAATTTTGAATCAGGCATTCCTGAATCATTTAATGTTATGATAAAAGAATTTAGATCTTTATGTCTTAACGTAAAGCTTGAAGTGACTTCGAGTTAAATGTGTTATGCCGTGGTAAAGCCACGGGGTGACATTTTAGAGTACGAGTAATTTTTAAGGAAAAGTATTTATGAGCGTAGTAAATTTTTACGGACAATTAAGTAATACTCAACAATTTGATCAGATAAGGATTAATATAGCAAGTCCCGATCAAGTACGTTCGTGGTCTTTCGGTGAAGTAACAAAACCTGAAACAATTAACTATCGAACTTTTAAACCTGAGAAAGACGGTTTATTTTGTGCAAGAATTTTTGGTCCGGTAAAAGATTACGAATGTCTCTGCGGTAAATATAAGCGAATGAAAAACCGTGGAATTACGTGTGAGAAATGCGGTGTTGAAGTTACGGTTTCTAGAGTAAGGCGTGAAAGAATGGGGCATATAGAGCTTGCAGCTCCCGTTGCTCATATTTGGTTTTTAAAGTCACTGCCTTCAAGAATTAGTACGCTTCTTGATATGACAATGCGAGATGTAGAAAAGATTCTTTATTTTGAAAATTATGTAGTAGTTGACCCAGGGTTATCGATTTTACAAAAAGGCGAACTCTTAACAGAGGAAGAATTACAGAAAGCAAAAGATAAGTACGGTGAAGATGCATTTACTGCCTCTATAGGTGCAGAAGTAATACAACAAATGCTTAAAGAGCTTGATTTTTCAAAATTAAAGCAAGAATTATATGAGGAATTACAAACCACTTCTTCAGAAGTCAAAAAGAAAAAATTAGTAAAGCGTTTAAAATTAGTAGAGGATTTTTTAGAGTCGGAAAACAAACCGGAATGGATGATTATAGATGTTTTGCCAGTTATTCCTCCTGAAATTAGACCGCTTGTTATGCTTGACGGCGGAAGATTTGCTACTTCGGACTTAAATGAACTTTATAGAAGAGTAATTAATAGAAATAATCGTTTAAAGAAATTAATAGAGTCAAAAGCTCCTGATATAATAGTCAGAAACGAAAAAAGAATGTTACAAGAAGCGGTGGATGCGTTATTTGATAACGGTCGTCGTGGTAGAGCAGCGAAAAATGCTAATAAGCGTCCATTTAAGTCATTAAGTGATATGCTTAAAGGTAAACAGGGGCGTTTCCGTCAGAACTTGCTAGGTAAGAGGGTTGATTACTCAGGACGTTCGGTTATCGTGGTAGGACCTGAGCTTAAACTTCACCAGTGTGGCTTACCTAAAAAAATGGCTCTGGAGCTATTTAAGCCGTTTATTTATTCTAAGCTTGAGTTGTACGGCATCGCTACAACTATTAAAGCCGCTAAAAGAATGGTAGAAGCTGAAAAACCTGAAGTTTGGGACGTGCTTGAAGAGGTAATTAGAGAGCATCCGGTTCTACTGAATAGAGCTCCGACGTTACATAGGCTTGGTATTCAAGCATTTGAACCGCTATTAATCGAAGGTAAAGCGATCCAGCTTCATCCGCTTGTTTGTGCTGCGTTCAATGCGGATTTTGACGGTGATCAGATGGCGGTACATATCCCGTTATCGATTGAAGCACAGCTTGAAGCTAGGGTATTTATGATGTCTACAAATAATATCTTAAGCCCTGCAAACGGTCGTCCTATTATTGTACCGGATAAAGATATAGTGCTTGGTTTATATTATCTAACCCTTGCATTTGATAATGAAGTAGGCGAAGGGATGATGTTCTCAGATTTAGCTGAGATGGAACATGCTTTATATAATAAATTTATAACTATTCATACAAAGATAAAATATCGCAGAAATCAGTTAAATGCCGAAGGTAAAATGGTCCCTGTTATCATTGATACTACTTACGGTAGGTTAATGGTCGGTGAGTTATTGCCTTCTAATCCTAATATAGAATTCAAGTTTATTAATAAACAACTAACTAAAAAAGACATATCATTAGTTATAGATTTAGTTTATCGTCACTGCGGTCAAAAAGCTACGATAATTTTTGCCGATCAGCTAATGAAACTAGGTTTTAAATATGCTTGTTCTTCAGGTATTTCTTTTGGAATGGACGATATGGTAGTACCGGAATCTAAGAGTACTCATATCAATGAAACTCAGCTTGAAATAAAAGAATTTGAACAACAATATTCAAATGGTTTAATTACTTACGGAGAAAAATATAATAAAGTAGTTGATGCTTGGTCAAGATGTACCGATAGAGTAGCAAACGACATGATGAAAGAGATTGCTATGCCGCCGATTAATGATGATCCAAATCATCAGAAAATAAATGCTATATATATGATGGCTATTTCCGGAGCAAGAGGTTCTTTCCAGCAAATTAAACAGCTAGGCGGTATGCGAGGTTTAATGACCAAATCAAACGGTCAAATTATACAAACTCCTATTATCTCTAACTTTAAGGAAGGATTAACTGAATTTGAGTGTTTTAATTCTGCTAACGGAATGCGTAAAGGGCAAATAGATACGGCTTTAAAAACGGCAAGCTCAGGTTACTTAACAAGAAAATTAGTAGATGTTGCACAAGATTGTATTATTACTGAAAAAGATTGTGGAACTGATAAAGGAATTGAAGTTAAGAGTGTTATTGAAGGCGGAGAAGTTATAGTACCTTTAGCTGAAAAGATTTTAGGTCGTACTGCTGCTATCGATATATTTCATCCGGTAACTAATGATCTAATTCTCAATAAAGGCGAGCTTATTAATGAAGCAAAGTTAGAGCAGATTGAGTCGGCGGGACTCGACAGAATTATGATAAAATCCGTATTAACCTGTGAAAGTACTACCGGTATATGTAGCATATGTTACGGTAGGGATCTTGCTACCGGTACATTAGTATCGGAGGGTGAAGCAATTGGGGTTATTGCTGCTCAATCTATCGGTGAACCGGGTACACAGCTTACAATGAGAACTTTCCATATCGGAGGAGCGGCAACAAAAGGTGCTGAGGTTTCTTCCGTAGAAGCTTCCTATGACGCAAAAGTGAAAATTATAAGCCGTAACGTTATTATTAATTCCGAAGAACGTAAAATTGTTATGAGCCGAAATTGTGAATTATTATTGCTTGATAATAACGGTAATGAAAAGGCTCGTCATAAAATTCCATACGGTACTAGATTACTTGTTGATGATGGTGATATGGTTATTAAAACTCAAAAACTAGCAGAGTGGGATCCTTATACTATACCGATTATCACGGAGAAGTCAGGTAAAGTTTTATTCAAAGATATGGTTGAGGGTGTTTCTATTCGTGACGTAACTGACGAAGCTACCGGAATACCGAGTAAAGTTATTATTGAATCAAAGCAATATTCACGCGGTGCAGAATTACGTCCGCGTATACAGCTTTTAGATGCTAAAGGTGAAGTTATAACCTTATCGAACGGTTTAGAAGCTAGATATTACTTGCCGGTTGGAGCAGTTTTAAGCGTAGAAGACGGAATACAAATATCGGTAGGTGATATCATTGCACGTATACCGAAAGAATCAACCACTACTAAAGATATTACCGGTGGTTTACCGAGAGTTGCCGAACTTGTAGAAGCAAGACGTCCTAAAGATCACGCAGTTATTGCCGAGGTTGACGGTAGAGTAGAATTCGGTAAAGACCATAAATCTAAAAGACGTATTATTATACATCCGATTGATGAAACAATGTCTATTGAGTATATGGTGCCGAAAGGTAAGCATGTTGTAGTTAACGAAGGTGACTTTGTTAAAAAAGGTGATTTATTGATTGACGGTAATCCGGTACTCCAAGATATTTTAAAAGTAATGGGTGTAGAGGTTCTTGCAAATTATATTGTTAAGGAGGTTCAAGCCGTTTATCGTCTACAAGGTGTAAAGATTGATGATAAGCACATAGAAGTTATTATCCGTCAGATGTTACAAAAAGTAGAGGTCATGGATTCAGGTGGAACCACGTTATTAGCAGGTGAAAAAATAGATAGACATGAATTCAATGAGATAAATGAGAAGGCTATTAAAAATGGTTTAAAACCTGCTGAAGCACAGTTAATATTACAAGGTATTACTAAAGCTTCTCTGCAAACTAGATCGTTTATCTCTGCGGCATCATTCCAAGAGACTACTAGAGTTTTAACTGAAGCAGCTATTGCCGGTAAAGTAGATAAGTTACGAGGACTAAAAGAAAACGTGATAGTTGGACGATTAGTACCTGCCGGAACCGGTTACTTTATGGATAAAATGCGTAAAGCAGCTGTAAAGCTTGATGAAGAAAATGTATAATAAAAATGAATTTTAGAATAATTATTTCTATAATTCCATATAGTATTGGTGAAGGAGTATATAGTTGTAATGTAGTTGTTAAAAGTAAGCGATTTAACGCTATGTGTTATTATAGTACAGAAAGACCTACTGTTCTAGAAGCTCATATATTCGGTTTTTATAAAGATTTATATAACCAAAAAATAAGTATATATTTGAAAAATTTTATACGTAAGCTGGTAAAAAATATCTCTTTTGAACAAGTGAAATTATTAATCAAGCAGGATATAAAGTCTTGTTATGAAGATTTTAATAATATAAGATATTAATATAATTTATTTGTATAAAAGAAAAAAGTCATCTTTCACTTTCTATATTCTGTATTTCTAATTTAATAGCGAATTATTGCATAATTCGCTATTAGGCATTTTAAAGTTAATAACAAGGGATAAGCATTGGCGAATGCGCGTAGTTTTGACCTAAATAATATACTGGTTGTTCAAAGATATACGTATCATTGTTATCATAATTATAATTACCATATAATTGTAATCTTGCTAAAGAATCTTCATATCGGAAGTTTTCAAGTATTTCTTGATTTTTAGATATCTGAATTTCTGCTAAACAATGTTCAACATAAGCTTTCAGGGCTTCTTCTTTATATTTCAGTCCTTGAGAGATATCGCCTAATTGTCCATAAACCAAACCAATATTATTAAGAGAGTCAGCAATATCAGGGTGATTACCTTGATGTAATTCTTGAAACATATTTAAGGCTTCTTCATAATATTTTAGTGCTTTTGTAGTATTACCTAATTTATCATATACTACTCCGGAATCAAGGTTACCTGTCCTTGTACCCATCATAACACCGTCAAGTACGCTAAAGCCCATGGAACTTGTTAGACTGAGACCGTTTTTAATAGCACATAGACTACTACCACTTCCTAAGTGAGCTATAATAGTCTTTGTAGGTAAATCTTCCTTTGTCATTTCTTTAAAATGGCTGCTAACATATTTATATGATAACCCATGAAAACCGTCACGAATTATCCCTTTATCATAATATTTTTTTGGTAAACCGCAAGCTTTTGTAATAGGCGGATTGGTAAAATGAAACGACGTATCAAAACATGCTATATGCGAGATTTCTTTATATTTTTGAAGAAATAAATCCAGTACCTGCAAATTATAAGGTTGATGCAAGGGACTTAGAGGTATTAATGCTCTTAAATCTTCACTAACTTTTTCGTTAACAATAACCGGTTTATTAAAATTTTTCCCGCCATGGACAATACGGTGACCGGTTGCAATTAAATTGAGATTCTCTTGTTTTTTCCACCAATCTTCAAAAAGATCAATCATTCCCTTAACAGCATCACTATTAATATCTGCAGTAGATTCACGATTTTTATTGATATGGAATACTATTTTATTGTCGTTTTTTTCTAAAAAAATATTATAAATTTTATCTTTAACTTTTTTATTCTGAATTTCAAAAATAGAAATTTTTAAACTAGATGAGCTGGCATTAGCTATTAAAATAACATTTTTCATTATTTACCTGCTTGGACATGTAGCTTCGCCTTAGTGTGATTATAAATAAATGAAGCAAGTATACAGGAAATAACACACATATCTATAGGATCGGCTCTACTTGTTAAAATAATAGGCACACGGGCTCCAAGAACGATACCTGCCATAACTGCTTGACCCAAATATTTCAGCTGCTTTGCAAGCATATTGCCTGATTCAAGATCGGGTACTACTAATATATCGGCATTTCCTGAAACTGAAGAGCTAATGCCCTTTGCTTCTGCAGCAAATAAAGATATAGCATTATCAAACGCAAGCGGTCCGTCAACTATAGCATTCGTGATTTGTCCTCGATCTGCCATGTTCGATAAAGCGGCAGCATCAAGGGTTGTAGGGATTGCAGAGGTTACCGTCTCAACTGCCGATAATACCGCAACTCTAACTTGTTTGTCTTCTTTGATCATATGCATTAAATCAATAGCATTCTGCACTATATCACGCTTATCTTCTAGAGTAGGACGAATATTAATAGCAGCATCGGTAATAATAAAAGGCTTTGGGAACGTCGCAACTGCCACTAAGAAAGCATGGCTTATACGGCGTTCGGTACGTAGTCCATTCTCCTTATGAACCACCGCAGACATAAGCTCATCAGTATGAAGCGACCCTTTCATAATAGCCGCAACTTCTCTTTTCTTTGCAAGTTCTACGGCTTTTTTTAGCTGCTTCGTGGCTATGCTCAACGTTAATTACTTGATAATCCTCAAGATCAACATTATTAACTTTTGCTACTGATTCAATTTTATGTTGCAGTCCTATAAGAATCGGTTTTATTACATCAAGTTGTGCCGCTCTAACCGCACCGAGTAATGATTCTTTATCGATCAGATGAACTACTGCAGTTTTAACAGGCTTAAAGCCGTCGGCTCTAAGCAATAGATCGATGAAATGCTTTGCTGCTTAATCAAAGTCAGGATCGTTGATTTCTTTTGGAGGAGTATAAGTAGTGCCTAATTTCTTAGCTAGAATTGCATCTAAAAAAGTCTCATTTATTATATGTTGTTTCTTCATAAACCCCTGAATAAATTAATCACTAACTTAATTGGATAATATATAAGTTGATTAATCAAGGAAAAACTAATTATTGTTTTTAGTGGGAATTTCTTAAGCGCTATTAACACAACAGTGTAAGTTTAAACCATTCTTGCAAGACGTTATTGCGTAGTTCTTAAAAAGACCTTATTATCATTCCCGCAAAAGCGGGAATCCAGTTACGAAAAAGTACAAACACACTAAATTTTTAAAATTAACAGCTCAAATAATTTCGCTTTTTTCTGGATTCCCGCCTACGCGGGAATGACATAGAAGCCATACAATAAAGCTGCGACTAAAATGAGCATGGCGATCCATATAATTACTAATTATGATAATCTAAATCAGTTATTGTTTTAGACAGCTCTTCTAGTTTTAGCTCACCTATAAGATATATATTGCCTACTCCATACAAAGTACAAATTGCATCATCAAGGTGATATTTAAATGACTTTATATCTTTTTTGTCTTGCTCTGTAATATCTTGAGAAGATTTATCAAAAATTTTTAATGTGTCCTCGTTTAAAGCTGTTAACCCCAAATGTTTTAATATGGTGTTTGCTTTTGTAAAATTATATCCTTTTATATATTCTATTGCTTCTCTTTCTGGGTGTTCACTTATACGAATTATAATTTCATTATTTCTTTTCATTTCATTCCTCTTAAATAAATAGCTTCGTTTTTACTATAAATAATCTTATAGATTATTTAAATAATTCCCAGTTTCATTCTTGTAGAGGCAAATCCTTTCTTCCTTCAGGAAAAAAATCATTAGTAGGGTTTAAGCTTAGTTCTTTAAAGACTTCTTCCCAACTTTTTTGTGGTTTAAAGCTTTTATCTGATAATAAATGTTTGAGTTCTTCAGAATCATTTTTAGTTTGATCGTTCATAAACATTTTTGTTTTTACATATTCTATATACTGCAATTGTTTAAAAAACAACTATTAGTTATACTACTTCATACTGCTCAAATGATCTTCTAATTTTCTTAGTTTTCTGCCTTCATTTACTATTGGTCTCACATATTTTTCCATTTTGGCATTTTCTCTATATTTATTAATCTGATCGATCTGAGCATTTACTTCATCGGTAATAGCTTGCTTTCTATCCTCTATTTTATTTAACACTTCAGTACTATATTCATAATTTTTAACATCAGCATTAAAGTTATTAAGCTCTTCCATAATCTTTTGGTCTATTTCAGCTCCTTCGGCAGTATCTTTAACTTTTTGTGCTATTAATGCCGGCATTTCTTCGATCTTGATATCATCTCTTTTGAAATGATCTTTAAGCTCTTTATAAGTTTGTTCTAAATTTTCCTGGGCTTTCTCGTGCATAATATCATAATGCTCTTGGCGACGAGTATATCGATCTCCATCTATAAATTCTGCATATTTTCGATGAGCGTTATCTATCATATCCCGCATCTGAGAATCAGTAGCTTTCTCACGCATAAATCTATCACCCATCATTACCGGCTCACCCTCTTCGGATAACTTACTACGCACCTCATGAATGAGCTTTCTTTGAGCTAATTCTTGATAATATTCTACATCACTCTGTCTACCTGCATTCTCAAGTCTTGCTAGATATTCCGGTGATAATATATCTGCCTGAGCAGCTAGCGTCTCCTTATTAATATGCATTTGGAGTTCTTCACGTTCCCGTGCTTTTTCTTCATCTTTTAATTTTTCGCTATAAGTTCTAAGTCTTGGATCGTTATATTCAAAATCATGCCATTCGGCACTGGTTAGATTACCCTCATAAGCATCGCGTAAATCTTTACCGACTATTGCAGTTAAAGCTTCTCTTTTTATTCCTGTATAACCTGCATATATTTTTTCGCCTATACCTACACGCCTTTCTTCTTTTAATTTACGTTTTGTATCAACACGATGCTCCATCTCTTGCCAGCCTCTAAGCACTCCTATATTCTTACTGAAAAGACCAATACCTCGCCCTGACATTTCTTGGTGAGCATATTTATAAGCATCTTGATAATCTCTAGTAAAGTTCGCATCGCTAGCGAGTTCACGTAAGTTAGCATCTTTTAATGACTTATCAAGCTCTGTTTTTTGTTCTTTACTTAAAGCGGCGTAATCTTTCACTCCATATTTATTTGCAGCAATTTTATCTCGAAGCTGAGTAAATTTCATTTGCGATAGTTCTTTTGCTTTTAATTCATTCCCTTTAGGTAAATTCTTTAATAATCCTGAAATACCGTTTTCATAATCCGTAATAGCATCCATCTTTACATCTTTAGAATCTATACCGTATTTTCTCTTAACCTCATTTTGTACGGCTTTGTTTGCTGAAGAACCGAGAGCTTGCTTTTCAAGCCTTCCCATCATTATACCTTCAAATCCTTTAGCAAAGAACATACTAGTTTCTTCTAACTTCGCACTTACACGGGTAGTTACAGGTGCACTTACCGTCTTAGCCACATAACTTAGCGGTCTATTCATTTGCTTCGCTGCAGATTCATAAGATTGCTGATTAACTTTTTGTATGTCTGTTAAATTACCTGAAGTACCGGCAATAAATTGTGCCGTCGATATAGCAGTATCGTTAAATTTACTTAGCAAATAAATAGACACAAAAATTAGTAATATCCCGTCAAGTTGGATAAATTTCCCGTTTATAAAATTACTAATTCTTTTTGCATCTTTAACTAAATCTAAAAACGGTAATTCAATATAGCGTTCATCTATACACTCATACGCAGCACAATACTTACATGTATCAGGGTCATTCTTACAAGAATCATCTACTATTATATGATCTTCAGGAACTAATATATTTGCTTTGTGGAAATTATTTATACCGCCTTTCATCGGTACGGGGAACCACCAATAAAATATTGAATTACCAAGGCTTGGATCTATATCCTCAAGAAAACTACCGAATATTTCATTTATCGGACCTAAATTAGGAAAATCATGTTTACATACCGCAAAACCAAGCGTTGAATATATTTCGGTTCTGATGATCATTGAAATAAAAGCGATACCGGCAAATAAAATCATAGGCTGTAATGCGTATGATATTAATTGTCTTAACCAATTCTCAAATAACGAACGAGTTATATTAAACAACATGAAACAAATAAATATTGGTCCCATAATTATAATCATACCGATAGTTATAAGAGCGGTTAGATAGATAATAGTAGCTTTAAATATAAGAAAGAAAATAAAATACAGAGCTATTAAATATAGAATGATATATATAAAACCAAGCCAATCAACAAATAGTAAAGAAAATAATTTAGATAAAGTTTGAGGAGAAATAAGTAACCCAAGCAAGCTTTGAGAACCGGGACCAGTAGCCGAAGCTTCATTAATTATTTGCAGTATTTGCTGAACCCCATCAATAAAAAATACGAATAAATAATCATGAAAAAATGTCCAAGCTTTATCCGTACTTAATAATATTGAGACTATACTAACTTTTAATATTCTAACTATAAGTTCGACATGAGTAAGGTTTATATTACCTATTAAAAAGGAAAAGCCCGTAAACATTATATATAGAGTTAAAATAGCCGAGACACTCATCCTATAACCCGGCGTATCAATTATTTGTTGATAAGTTTTCTTTATGATCCCATCGTTACCAAATAATACTCCTTTTATTAAATCCGTTAAAAATTGTAGCGGATCGGGTCTAGTATCAGTAACTCCGGACTTTATTACTAATCTATATTGCCCGCTATTATCATCATAAAATTTATCTATAATCTTAAAATAAAGAGGAGATTGAGCATATTTTGACTTATCTTCACCTTTATATTGATAATTTATACCGCCGGCTTTCAAGAATTGTCCTGTACTATTAATACTATAAAATTCATAGCCTACACTCGAAGTAAGCTCTCCTAAATGCTGAGTTATACCTCGCGGTTTACGCTGTGAATCTGGTGAAATATTGGGATCGGGATAATTTTTATCAGCAATAAGAAAATAAAGCCCGACACCGTCTGTCATTATACATGGAGCATTACTAATCATTGCATCATTTTGATTTGCGGGATTAGGAGTACACATATCAAGCCTAGCATTATCCCAAAAAGTACACGGTTGTAGCTTAACGCAAAAAGCAGCCAAAGTAGTTGTGTTATTTTTTTGACCATACCATGGACACCATGCAGATAACTGACCTGAAGTATTTTTATCGCCAAGTATATAACTCCATGGTTTTACCATAACGGTTAAAGGATAACCGTTTACTTTATAAGCACTATCACGCCATGGTGCTACCTGATCACCTTCCTGTCTTGAAGTAGTTTCTTTCGGATCATATCTAGAAGAAACATTGAATTTGATAAAACCGAAATCATCAGGATCAATACAAGTATCGCCGGTACAACCGGAAAGCAGCAATAGCGATATTAATAATGTAATAAAAATATTTTTGTTCATTTTGAATCGACTTGTCATCCCGCGACTTGATCGCAGGATCTATAAAATGTTTTAATCTCATAAATTGTGTCCTGAGATCCTGCGATCAAGTCGCGGGATGACACTAAAATAATTTAGTTACTTCCTCTCTCCTTTCTCTTTCTTCACATCATTACGCTCGGCAAGGAATTTATTTGTAAATTCACCACCTCCTTCCGGTTTTCTAGCTTTATAATTTTGATCAATTATCTTGTCTTTGAAAACTCTGGCCGGAGCCATTGCAGCCTTTTTAATCGGTTTTGTTACCGAACCTATATCCTGCATAACAGCTCCCACAGGATCAGAACGTTCTTGATAATTTCCTGATATTCGTGCCGGTGTAACATTTGTAAGCATTCCGACTACTATATTTACAAAAGTTACTAAGCCATATGACATCAAACAATATGAATAAAATAATAAAGCCGTAGTAAATAATACTAAGAAAGTATTAGCGTTGTTCGTTAGAATATTCGAGCTACTAATTTCCGGAACATCCGGTACATAGAAAGGTATTCCGGGTAAGAACGGTAACGTAAAAGAGAAATTAATCGGAATACCAAGATTTGTTAAATCAAGCCCTATTTTTATTGGTATAAGAGTATCCCAACAGGCTCTAACTACTACTTTTAAAAGCTGCTCAGATAAAACCTGATCTATCAATAAAAAGAAAATCAATAATATTGTCGGCTGCACTACATAGCTAAGCAATGTCGATATCCAATTATCAAATAAACTCTTAGTTTTTTCAAATAACATTAATATTATGAAAAACGGTGCTAATGAAATCATAACGGTTACCCCTATGAATGCAATAACATAGCCTATTATAACTTCTAAAATAGCTCTAAAATAAGTGATAAGTGAATAAATGGTTATAATAGCGATAAATGCTAAACCATTATGTATTTGTAATAATTCAATAAATAGTAATCCCCAAATCCTACCGTTAGTATATTTATTAAATATAGGATCAATAAAACCAAAAATATTAGATCTAGAGCTTGTAGCACCTACTACGTTAGCTACAAAGAAATCAATACCGTCAGTAAATGCACTAAAGAAGTATGTATTAAAGAAGCTCCAACTTTCTTCTCTAATTAAAAAAGCTACTATAGCTATTTTGCATATACGTGTTATTACTTCTACGGCAGTTAATTTTAATGCTCCTGCAACGAACATGAGCCCAAATATAGTAATATAAAGGGTTAATGCAGCTTTAGCTATATTCTGCACTGCAGAATTTTTAACTAACTTAATATAAAAGTTTTGACTAAAAGTTCTAAACTGATCGGTAATAGGTTTAATAGCACCGTTATATATTATATCAGAAAACCAAGTTGTACCGGTATAATTAGCATAATTTACACTAACTATCCCTTGTATATTACTATTAGGATTTACCACCCTTAACCATAAATATCCATCTTGCGGTGCATCAGTCGCAAAGTTATAATCTACCAGCGTACCACGAACAGATGGATCAGGTAACGTACCATCTGATGTTATTAAATATTCTAACTTTATATTTTGTTGATCACCCGGACTAATTGAATTTGCCCCATTACCTATTTCAACAATCATCGAATAACGACCAAAATATAAAAAATTAGCTGACCAATCATTCTTATTTATATAATCTACAAAACTAGCATAATTTGAAAAATTTTGGCTCCAATCACTCATTAAAACTGAATTACTAAACATGTTACTAACTTGCCAATCGCTAGTAAAATCCATAGTACCGCCGCTAGTTGCTTGATAATATATAAAACTACTTTGGGTACTGCCTGAATTTACAAAACTCTGATCTCGTCCCTTAATAACCTGCCCGCCTACTTTAATTATCATTCCTCTACCTTGATCGTAATAGCAAGTGGGGCTAGTATTTATACCGGCATTAGCAGGACAAGAATTAATTAAACCCATGAAATTCTGTACCGCTCCAATCATCATAGGCTTACCGACTAATACTCCGTTATTTATACTTTTATATTTTGTAGCTGAGCCAGTACCGCTACATCCGCTTGATTTTTCAGGATCTCTTGAGGCATCTATAAGATTACATACCTGCTCTGCAGACGAGTAAATTATTCTATTATCAAAGTTACCAAGGTTACTTTGAGTATAAAGTGCAGAAGCAGCGAATATTGAACTATCAAGTTCCTGTGTTAAAATATTATCTACGGTATTAGGAAGTTTTGGAGTATTAGGGCTAAAAAAATTATCTTTACCAACTAAACTAATATTTACTACATCGCCGGCATTAACTTGAATTCTCGAATTACCGTTAGAATAGTTAAAATACCTAACAGAATCAAACATTTTAGTAAATGAAAGTGCATCAAGGTCTTTATCAGGCGGTATGGCCCCCGGTGTTTCACTGTTATTGTCCGTAACAAAACGAGGAAATCCTAAAGCTTCAAATTGTAATTTAGAATAATTATAAGTTTTAATGAAAACTTGCGGTGTACTAAACCTTGGATCAATTCTATATAATACTAGATATTTTCTAGGTGCAGGAGTAATACCTGAAGTAGACCAGTTTATTTTTAACAATTTACCTTTCTCAACAGCATTACCTGTTGATTGCCAAGTTCCAGCTGTAGATAAACTAATTCCTATATTACCCTCTTGAAAACTTGTAAATTCAGGCACTTCTAAACAACCGAATAAGCTTTTTAACCCACCAAAACCGGTTGACATCCATGAAAAAGTATCAACAGCTTTAGCTGGCATCGCCATAAATAAAACTAATAAAACTAAACTCTTAAGAATTTTCATCATATTATATTATTTCGGTGTTTCAGGTTTAGGCGGTTCTTCATTTGTCTTCTCACCCCCTTCTTTTGACATATTTGTCCTATTTTTCTCAGCCTGATCTAATGTCTTATTGCGTTGTTTTAACCGTGCTTCCGCTCTGCCGGTAATACCTTGTCTTGTTTTATCATCCATTCCTATTGGACTTAATGCTTTTTGTCCTGCATCATGAGACATTTTACCACCAATTTCAGTAGCCGAAGGCCCAGTAGCACTAGTTAATTTTGCTACCATACGTCCTGAAAATTCGACATAACCGTACATACCGTAAGCAATAATAACTAGAGCTACGATATTTTGCATATTTACTCCCATCATACCCGACATATAATCCATTCCCCAAGGGGCAAACCAATTAATACAGAAGATAGGTACATTCAGCAATGCAATAGGTAAAATAGTACCGATAAACGGAATTTTTATCGGTAAAGTACATTTCCAACAAACACTATAACCTAAAACAAAATCTAGATAAATGGTAAATAGCTGTGTTAGCACTATAATACCTGCCATCATAACTACCGGTTCTATCATATAGCGGATCGTAAACCTCACCCAATTATCAAATAAATACCTAGTAAAATCAAATAATAAGAAACTAATAAATAAAGGGGCTATACCTATTAATATACAAGTTGCCATAAATGCCATAATATAAACGGCAATAGCTCTAAGTGCCGTAATAATTACTATACCAAGTGCAACAAAAGTAATTATAAAATATATAATACCGCTAAGCCCAAGTGAAAGAAGTGCAAGTAATTGAGCGATAAATGTTTGACTAAAAAATATTTTACTCATTACTGCATCTAAAAACATAAAAGGATTAGAAATATTACTATTAGGATCAATAGAAGTAAATAAGCTATATCCGCTCATATTAGCAATAATTGCGTCTGAAAAATTGGTAATTGCATCAAAAAGATAGTTATTGAAAAATTCAAAAGTATTACCGTTCATAAGTCCGCTAACTACTCCGATTTTTGCTATTCTAATTACTAGCTCTTTTTGGTTTATCTTAGCAAAACCAAGCAAGAACATTGCTCCGTAAGTCATCACATACAGAATTAAAATTGCTTTAATATAGGTAAAAAAGTTAGTACAGGACGAGCTATCACTAGCTTTATAACATACCATATTTTTAAAAATAGAAGTAGCAGCCCCTTGCACTTTAGTTTTAAATGATTGAAGTAACGGATTCATTACTTTAATAGTAAAACTTCCTACTTTTAAGGATGTTGAGAAATATACTTTATAGCTACCTTCACTATCTTTATAATCCTTTAAATTATTATTAGGATCATTTAGAATTCTCATCCATATATAACCCGCTTCGTTTGCGTTAAAATTATATTTACCGTCGCTATCAACGTTAATTCCTTGAGGTGAATAGGTTTTACCGCTAGTATTCGGGTTTTCTGAAGCCTTTACTATTATGTATTGCACTCGTCCCCGATCATCAAAAGTATCGTTAAAACTATTACCGTTCTCTCTATAACATTTAGTCTGTTTAATATTTAGAACATATCCTCCCGTATTCTTACTAGCATCTTGTGAGGTGGGAGACCAAAGCCTATATTGTAAATAACTTTTTTCAATATTGCTGTTAAAAGGTATATTATATATAACCTTATATATATATTTATCGTCTTTATCTTTATATTCAGGCGGTTGATCTGCATCTGCAACAAACTGAGCAAATTCTAGCTTAGAAGGCAAAGCTTGACTTACAGAACCCGCGTTATTCATTTGATATATTAATCCGGTTGGTCCTTTGCCTCCTTTACCGTCCGCCGTATACCAAAATCTCCGATTCTTTTGAAAATCTCCATCGTTACATATTCCCGAAGTACAATTTACACCTCCAATATAATCTTTATCTTTAGGACTACGATTCTCGACACTATCAGGACATTTACCGTTTGGAGGAATATTAGCATTATTAGAGCATTGAAGATTTGAATAATCAATAAATAAATTACCTGAATTATCTGACCAACTAAAGGTAAAACTACCGTCATCTTTATAAGCTTCCGGCATTGTGCCATAGTGATTTATCCAAGCAGGTAAGGAGTCACATATAAAACCAAGGCAACAATGAGACACAGCATTAGCAGAATCACATACCCACTGAGCAACATCTTCTTGATGAATACATTTAAAAACACAATAACATTTTTCCCGATGCTTATTACCTTGCCAATAATTTTGCTTCAGTTCGCAAGCATTAACATATTGACCTAAATAAATAGAATATTTCCCGCAAATCGGCTCATAAGAAGTTTTGCCTTGTGAGCAATCTTTCGTAACCTCAGCATCTTTAAAAGCATCCTTAACTGTCGCATCCGTACTGGCAAAATTAGGAGATATGGAAACTAAAACTCTATCATTGGCGTATAATTCGGCAATATTACGCCATTCATTATTTTTTGCATCCATTATTAGAGAGACAGGCGGATTATTTGCATCGGTGACACGAGGGATCGGAATCATTTTACCGTTATCGTCTAAATTAGATCCAGTCCCTGTACGTTGTAAATTATCTTTTGGTATATAAGCTAAACACAAACTAATCTGACCGACCACTTGTAAATTCACCGGTTGGCTGTTTTCTACTAGCACCTGAGTATTTAACCATTCACCATAACGAGTAGGATCAGGAATAAGCTGAGTTGTACCGTCGGGCAATATCTTAGAAGTGTTTACATAATTAGCATTAGCATTAAGGGTTATAGTACCGGTTATTGAATCCGCCCCTCCTTTACCGTCCGGAGCATATCTCATGTAGCAGCCGTCACCGACTTTTACTGCTCCTATCATACCAAGTGCTGCAAAAATAAAGCAAACTAACGTTGCTACTATAGCGAGTACTCCTAAAACTTTTAATAAGTTACTCTGCATATTCTATTATTTACCCCCACTCGTCAATAAGGCGTCTTTAGCACTACTACCTCCTTCTGTAGCAAGTGCATCATCTCCTTTCTGTCCTTCTTGGCGTTTACCTCCAGCATCCGGCTTATCTCCTACCGGCGGCTTACCTTGCGAAGCCATGGCAGCATCCTTAAGGAAAGCGGCTCCTTTCTTTACTAAATCAACGATTTTAGTTGGACTCGCCGTTACTGCATCCATATTAGGACCATTAGTTAAATCAGAAGCAAATCGCCCTATAGATTTAGAGAAGTAATAAAAAATAACCGAAAATACTAATACACATAAAAGTTCCGCTAAAATAGATATAACATCTCTAACAATTGATTTTATTGGGAAAAGTATCAATAAATGTTCTTCCCAACCTTCACCTGCATAATATTCTAACATTTTATATCCAAAACTTTCCTGACATTTATCTGCCCCGCCGACAGGAAGCCTTAACTCAAAAGTACTAAATCTAATATCCCCTTTTTCATAATCATATCTCAGGAATTCACAATTTTTAAATATTGTGGAATCATACATAGTTATTAATAAAGCTATAAAACCTGCTATTACTGCCGGCTGCAATGCACATGAGATACATACTTTTAACCACCCGTCAAAATAAGCTTTTGTACGAGTAAATAAAGCCATAGGAATGAATATAGGAGAAATATATGTCATAACGTAAATAGTAATCATGCAAACTAAATAATGCGTAATAAAATATAAAAGTATAGATAAAAATATTACAGAAAATACTAAACCTGCTGCAAGTATAATAACATTTCCGGCCATAAAGAATCCAAACATAACGGCAAAAAATCTTAGTGCTCCTGCTTTACTTAAATCTTTCGGTCTGTTATTTTTACCATCAGGATCAAAATTAGGTATAGGTGTATTATTACCACGGGGACCATTGCCAATCGAATTCCCTAAAACTCCATTCTTATCTATATTATAAAGTAAATCCAAGCCAAGATAATAACCTATACGGCAATCAATAGCGTCCCATAAACCGTAAAATTTATAACCGTCCTTATACTTTGAATTATCAAATTGACATAATCCTCTAGAACCTGCTGCATTAAAGATCATCTGTGCAAAGTCCGGTGCTGCTCCCGTCAAAAGAGGTAATCCATATTTTAACATACCGTTTTCTTTTGTCGGCTGACCTCCGCTAAAATCTAAAGGTCCAAGACCGATAGAAAAATAAGCAACAAATAAGAATTTTATTACAAAAAGAGCTATTTTTTCAGTACTTGCATATTCTTTATTTAGAGCCATATTAAAGGCAAAAAACATAGTATAAAGAATTAGTGCCGCACCTATAGTTCTCTTTAAATAACCTTGAAATGTAGAAAAAGCAGCAAGATTAGTTATTCTAGAATTTTGATCTTGAGAACTACAACCATTTCCGGCAAAAAATACTTTATTAAGCGTTTCGCTCAAACACTGAACTGCAAGACCGGAAAAATTAATTAACGATTGACTATAATTTGCTCCCGTATAGCAACTTTTTCCTATATTACAATTTTCATCATCAGGCGGAGTAGGCGGTGGAGTAACACTTAAAGATTTACATGCTACCGGCATCGGTCCCCTTGACGTAGGCATAACTAAACATAGATCATTATCCCATTTTTTAACCGTTAAAACGATATTCTTTAATACAGGATTTGCTCCAAGATCAGGATTATTATCAGTACTTAAATCACTAATCTTCCTAGAGTCACCTTCATTTAAAGTATACATGGTGCAAGGGCTACTACTACCTTCTACATTTTTAAAACAAAACGTTATACTAGACGCAACTGAGTTACAATTACCTCTTGGATCTTTCATATCAATATTACGAATTATATAGCCATATGCCGTGTCCGTTTCTAAATACCCATCTGAAGTAGTCGGTAAACTAGAACATGACTCTCCAAAGCTGGCAAAGCTAGCTAAGCTTACAGACGCTATATAAACTATAATAAATATCTTTAAGGTTTTAAGAGTTTTCATTAGAACTATTATCTTTTTTTTCTGTTACTACGCCGCTTTTTACTAACTCATCCCATGCTTTTTCAGCATTTGCACGTCGTTCTGATATTTCTCCTCCTTCTTGTTCTCTTACTCTTCCTCCTCCGCTTGCTACTAGTTCATTCCATGCTTTTTCTACTTTTACACGTTTATCTCGAATCTCTGCATTTTCCCGTATCTGCTTTACTCCTGTCGGATTATCATGTTCCTTTAAGTTAAAACTATAATCAATTACTCCTGACCCCCTACTTGTACTGTCAACTTTTTCTTGCGGTGACGTAGTAGTATTATCTTCTTTTCTGTCGTTTTCTATATTTTTATTTTCTTCTACCTTTGCTTTTTCTGACTTATTAAGTTCATCAGCTAATTTATCAAATTTATTAGTTACACTATTATCCCTTTCTCTTATCTCAGTTACTACACCGCTATCGACTAATTCATTCCATTTCTTTTCTGCATTTGCATGTCGCTCCGATGTTTCTTCACCTTGCTGATCTCTTATTCTTCCTCCCCTGCTTGCTACTAATTCGTTCCACACTTTCTCTACTTCTGCACGTTTATCACGAATCTCTGCATTTTCCCGTATCTGCTTTACTCCTGTCGGATTATCATGTTCCTTTAAGTTAAAACTATAATCAATTACTCCTGACCCCCTACTTGTGCTGTCAACTTTTTCTTGTGGAGTTGCATTATCAACTTTTTCCTGTGAAGGCGGAGTATTATCAATCTCTTTTTTACTTTCTTGATTATTATCTCTTATGATTTTTCCAACACTTTCGGCTTCAATATTACTTTGTGGTACAGGTGTAGAAATAGAAGTTCTAATACTAGCAGGCGGTGGTGAAACAGCTTCTGGAGGAGCAGGAGGAGGAGTAACAATATCCGATCTTGCTTCACTACTTACAGTTTTTGGGCTAGAAGTTGCTACAGAAGATGAAGCTGTCGGCGTTGTTACCGCAGGTGTCGACGTACCTCCGCTTGCAGCAATATTATCATTTGGTAGTCCGCCTTTACCTACCTCTAAATCACTTGCTCCTCCACCTTGACCGGCTTTTAAATCACTTATTCCTCCTCCCCTGCTTGCTACCTGATCGAGACCCTTAGTTGCAGCACCCGCAGTAGCAAGTACTGCCATAGCTGCCTTAAATATTGCTTGCGGTTTTATAGCAACATTATTAAGAGCTACTCCTTCTGTCATATCTGCAGCAAATTCAGCTAGCTGACTACTAAAATTATACATCAAATACAATGTAAAACATGCCGTAACTAACGCAAGCAAAATATTTTTAATTTTCTCAAAAAGCACTTTTGGAGACATGAAAAACATTCCGGGATCCAAAACTACTCCCGATAAAAACTGGAATTTAGCAAGAAATTTATCGGTAGGGGTATCGCCCGGTTTACTATCGACAATTTCACTTACACTATCTTTTGCAAAATTAAATGCCGTGGTAATAGGGTTATTTAACATATAACCTAAACTATTTTGACAATTTTCTGCGTCCTCTTTTTTAGGATATTGTGATATATCATCCCAATCATTATTAATATAAAATATCAAAACATCACGGCTTGAAGTACCACCCTGTGCAAGATTTTCTATACTATTGTGAATTAACTTGCTCTTATATTGACATTTACCGTAGAAACCATAATCATATACCGAAAACATCGTGATCATAAAAGTAACTATCACCATAGGCTGTAGCAAGAACGAGATCATTAGTTTAACCCAGCTATCAAAATAATTTCGTGTATACGTGAATAAAAACATGGGTACAAAAAGAGGAGCTAAAATACCGAGTATTACTATAGATATCATACACATAATCGTTGCATTAACCATAAAGGCAGCAACCGAAATCACAAGTAACGGATACGAAAGAGCGAGTGACACTAACATCATATTACCGGAGATTATCGCCGGAATTAGCAAATAAATATATGGTGGAGCACTAAAACTAAAGAAATCAAAATTTAAAAAATCATGGCTTCGATAAGCATTTTCGACAAGTAACGTAGATAATATATCAAGCCCTAAATAATGAGCTACCCTACAATCTAATGCATCCCATAATGCAATATAAGAAACGGTACCGTCATAAGAAAGATTGTTAAATTTACATAAACCGGACGGAGCAGCATTCATAACCCAACTTGCTAAACCGTTTATACCGTCAAGTAAGAAAGGAAACGCCCACTGAATCATACCGTCTAACCGGTCATACGGAGAGCCATTACCAGGGGTTATATTAATTCCTATTGAAAAATAAGTTACGAATATCATTTTCAATATAAAATTTATATACTCACTTTTTGGCGGTACTTCACCTGCAAGTAACAGTTTAAAGCCAAAAAACATAACATATAAAGTTAGAAAAGCCGTAACTATTTTATACATTCCTACTTGGAACTGAAATAATGCACTATCTTGCCTTGAAGCCAAATTAACCACTTGGCTTACATTATCAAAACTACAAACATCTTTACTAATTAGTAATCTAGTAATCATTTGCCTCATACACTCTATAAGAGGAGAAGTCATGACTACTGCAGTTTTTGAAGCATTATAAGCTTTTTGATAGCATCCTCCACCTGCTGCACTACAGGAAACTAAGGCTAAAGGATCGGTAGGCGTTTCATTTGGATCTTCAATCAAATCCTTATCTGCTACATCCATAAAGCTATTATACATGGATTTTGGAAACGGCTCTTTCATGTATTTACAGCCGACGGGAACGTATCCTGTAAACCCCTTTGTTGAGACACATATTCTATCTTTATCTTGAATAACTTTCCAATATATTACAGGGAAGCCTACATCAAATGCAAAACCGTCATCACCGGGCTTACCGCTATATGGAACATAATAATCTTTCTTATTATTTTCCCACGCTTTTTTTATATCATCCCAAGGATCACTACCTGTTAATACGGCTTTAGCAATAGCAAGTGCCGATTCTAAAACAGCTCCTGCTCTAGCTACAATTAGTTTAGCATTACTACATAAAGCAAAACGTAATTCCGGATTTTTAGGATCAATTCTGTTTTCACGAGTACATTGACCTCCTGGAAAATTTCCAAACTTACTATCGTTAAATAAATCTTTATCATTTATTTTAAGCTTTAAAAACGTATTCATGTATAAGACGGGAGAAACAAGATTCATTACCGCAAAAGTAAAGAACGGAGCAACAATACATGTATGAGAGAATTCACTACGTAATAAATCACCTACGCCTTGAGTTTCGCAAGTTAAACCGTTTAAAACATCTACAATGCTATCAAGAGTATCTTTAGCATGAGTTTTAGTAACTAACCCTAAATTTAGGATAAAGCTTAGTACTAATGTTATAAGTATACTACGAGGAAATAATTTCATCACTAGTTACTTGCCTCGTATTGTAAAAATGTCATCCCGTGGACAAGCCACGGGATCTCAGGACATAGTCTGTGAGACAAGATCCCGCAGTCAAGCCGCGGGATGACAAACAGGAAGCTATAATGTTTTAACTGCTTCATAAAATATAGGTAACCACTTATCCGGATTATTGCCGTATTTCTCTCTAATTTGATCGAGCAATATTACAGTCTCAACTCTGCCAGATAAAACACTAATTATATTATTCATACCGTCTAAGTTAACTTTGGCAACTACGGCATCTATTCCTTGTTTTATTAAAAAATAACGTGTAGTAGGGTCGGTAGTTTTAATTAAAATATATTCTCGCTGACTTAACATAAATGCACTACGATAAATATCCGTAGCTTTCAAATTAGGTAAAAAAATCTGCGTAGCTGTTTGTTGAATCAACGTATCACTAATTCTACTTTTTGCGGCATCTTCAACACTCTGCGTAGCAAATATAACAAAAGTATTTAATTTTCTCAACACTTTTAACCAATCTTTGATCTTAGGTGCAAACACCGGATTATCGATTAAAGCCCATGCTTCATCAAGCACTATCATAGTTTTCTGCCCATCTAAAGAGATATTAATACGATGGAAAATATATAACAATACCGGTGCAAGGCTTATAGGATCTTTAAGTAATTCAGTCATATCAAAACCGAATACCCTTGCTTTTTGTAAATCAATATTATCTATTTCATTGTCAAATATCTTAGCGTGTGAACCTTTACCAACCCACATTGCAATCCTACTTGCCAAACTATTTGGTGTATCAATACCAAGAAATGCTATAACATTACTAAGCTTTCTGTCTTTTCTTTCTAATCTAAAATTACCGCTTACCGCTTGAGATAAGATTTTATTATCTTGTGCAGTTAAACTTTCACCGTTAGAAGTTACAAGCACGCGAAGCCACTCTAAAATAAACGTTCTATTCTCACTAGTATCTTCAAGTTGTAAAGGGTTAAAGTTGCATTTTAAGCCCGGATCAATTACTGTATAAACTCCGTTTAAAGCACGTATAAATATTTCTGCTCCTCGATCTTTATCAAAAAAGAACATACGAGGTTTGAATTTTTGTGCTTCAGCACATAAGAAATTCATAAGAACTGTTTTACCGGCACCGGTTGGACCGATAATTAGAGTATGTCCAACATCCCTTACATGGAAATTAAAATAAAACGGCGTACCTGAAGTAGTATCAAGTACTGTGACATATTCTCCCCAATGGTTATCTCTAATTTTACCGAGCGGATAATTATGTTGTGAGGCAAAGCTAGCCATATTAAGAGTATTTATAGTGGATTTACGCACTATATAATCCATATTTCCTGGCAACTGTCCCCAATAGCTAGGTTCCATGTTAACTTTTTCTCTAACCGGCTGAATTCCTGAATTAGAAAGCTCAACTGCTGCCATTGACAATATATCTTCCAAAGCTTTAATATTATTTGCGGAACATAAAAGCGATAAATGATGCTCACCAAAACCGATATCACCGCTAGTAGCCATATCAAGGGCCGTATTGATTTCAGCAATTTGTGAAGTAGCCTTGTCACCGGATTGTATCATTCTATTTTGCTGTAATTGCATTTTACCGATCGCTATGGTTCTATTAGCAAAGACAAAGCTTTGTGTCATGACAAATTCAAAAGGCATTTGCAGGAATCCGTCAAAAATTCCTGCCGAAGTATTAGGACCGTATTCAAGTATACTGATCATTCCGGCATATTTCTTGCCAAGCGGACTTCTTGCTTCAATAGTACGAGAATCAAAAAATAAGCGATGAGTCGGTAAATATTCGTCAATAGTACCACGCGGTAATGCTATAGGACCTGGTGAATCGCCGCAATTAATTAAAGATGAAAGGAATTCTAAAATTTCGCAATAACTACCTGACTGCGTTTGACGAACTCCAAGTAATCTTGTTCCATAACTTCTGAGTGTATTAACCACTCTAGTTGATATTTCTTGAAGATTTTCTTTCATCTCTTTCATGTCGTTTTCCCAAGCAGTTTTATTAGATTTTTGTCTAAGCTTCTTTAGAAAATACTCAACTATAGCAGCACCGCCAGTATCAGGCTTATATAAAATACTAATATATAATTCATTAAAAAACGACCTAGCACCCGCATGTTTCTTACGCCATTCTGCACCTAAATAAGTAATAAAATCATTAGGGACTTTTACGGTAGGATCATAAGTAAATTCCGTATCGTCAAATATTACTGCTTTACGTCTTCTAATAGTATGGAAATACATAATGATATTTCCCGAAGCCATATTTTTAAGTAAGGCATTTCTGATATTCTTTTTAATATCTAGATCTTCATCATCGGCAGTTTCAAAAGAAAATCCGTTTATTTTAATAACTTGTAATAAAGAATTATCTTTCGTTAAAATAGTATTACTATCCCAATGACATTTATAAGGAATAAAATGCGAAGTGGGTCTTTCTTGTTTAGACCTCAATTCTTTAGCTGCTCTAGTTCTAAATAACTTCATTACCTCACCTGATTTAACTATTTTGATTTATTTTGTCATTGCGAGGAGAGGCGAAGCCTCGACGTGGCAATCTCAGAAATTTTATGCTGTTTCATGAGATTGCCATGCAGCCTACGGCTGCTCGCAATGACGATTTTAGAGACATATACATCATCAAATACTATACGAATTTGCTCCGTAGTAAAATTTATTAGGACATTGGCTAGTTCTTGACATTTTATTTAAATATAGCTCTATGAATCTCGGTTCTTTAAAACATATAATATAAGCTACCAAATGCAAAGCAGTTGCAATGAATAAAATCATAATGCCGTTATTCCAAATAAATACTATCATCGTCATTATCATATTTAATGCAGCAAACTTAATACTTACTCCAAATATCATCGGCGGTCTAGTTAACCCTACAAATAAAAGATCAGATGCTAATGCTCCTGCCATAAAAAACCTCTATTAATTTATATTAATATCAAACATAGTTGACAATATTGAATTCGGTACTTCACTATTCACAAAATGTACGTAACCGTTATTATTTTCAAGTGCATTAACTGCTATCTTAATTAATTCTTCTTCGATGAAATTATTACTATCATCTAACATTGATTTCAACAAGTTAATATCTCGTATTTTTATATTATATGGAAACGTCTCGGATACCTGTAATATCTCATATGGCAATATTAAATGTTCCGCACTTAATGCAGAAGCAATTGTTGCTACCGTTAAGTTAACATTTAATAAATGCGTTTTCTCCTGATCATCGTTAGCAAACGGTGCTATCACGGGTATAATATTATTATCTTCAAAATTTAATAAAATTTCCAGATTAATCATAATAGACTTGCTTAAAAAACCAACATTTATAACATCATGATTTACAATTTTTCGGTGAGATAATTTTGATTTTTTTGCTTGCAGTAAATTAGCATCCTTACCCGAAATACCAACTGCATAACAACCTATACTACTTAACTTTGTTACTATAAGCTTGTTAACGTAACTGGATAAAATTTCCATAATAATAGGATTATTTAGAGAACTATAATCGCTTATTTTACTAATTTTTTGACTAAAATTTCCATCTATTTGTGATATTAAAGACGAACTTCGTAAATCAATATGATCATGTACTATATATATTCTAGCACCACACATCTCAAGCAATCTAATAGATTCAATAAAAGCCGTAAATAATTTATCGTCAATAATAATAGTAGCAGGTAATTTTAGAACTATTGCTTGACTCTTCAGCTCACTACTACACTTTATTATATTCTTAATTATAGCAATGTTATTTAATGAAGAAATACTATCTCCTCTTTACCTTTGAGGTTTGATGCATTTTGCCAAACTAGCTTTAAGTTCTCTTGCACCTTCTTTACTCCTACTACTTACATATATAACATTACATGAGTAGTTTAAAGTTGCAAGAAAATTCTGTGCTTCATCGTTAAGGTTTTTATGATCCGTAACTTTATCCGATTTTGTGAAAATAATTTGAAATTCTCTTTTATTTGCAAGTAATAGCTCAGCTACTTTCTTATCGTTTTCTTTTATACCCCTTCTTGAATCAATCAATAAGTTAACTAACCTTAAATTATGACTATTTCGTAAATAATAACTAATTAACACTTTCCACTGCTCTTTGACTGATATAGGAACATTAGCAAAACCATAACCGGGAAGATCAACTATAATAAGTTTATCTGCAAGGTTAAAGAAATTGATTTGTCTAGTACGCCCCGGAGTATTAGAAACTTTAGCAAGATTTTTATTATTACATATCGTGTTTATTAGGCTTGATTTGCCGACATTTGACTTACCGACAAAAGCAATTTCCGGTAATGAAAAATTGGGGATTTGATTTATATTCATAGCACCGGCTACAAATTTAGCTTGATGACGAAAAAGCTTACTGCCATCAGTCGATTTTGTAGGCACTATTTTCTGAGTAGTCATAATTTGCTTTCGTATTGGATGTAATTAGGCATTGTTGCGTGGATACCGAGTCGTCATTGCGGAACGACTGAAGGCTTTATTGCATGGCTCGAAAAACCTGTGCGATGTCATTCCCGCGTAGGCGGGAATGACATAACACGAGTCATGCAATACGCTATAAGTGAGCCAGAATGACATTGAAAAAATATGGTAGCGGGGGCTGGATTTGAACCAACGACCTTCAGGTTATGAGCCTGACGAGCTACCGAGCTGCTCCACCCCGCAATAATTGAGAATTGACAATTTATCTGTGTTATATTGTGACTTGACTCCCTGAACGTTTAAGATATCATTCTCGTATGATAAAACCGTCATAAGCTATACAACTAAAAGCCTTGTTACATGGACCATTATAACGTGTTGGATGTCATTCCGTTGATCGCAGGCATCCAGTAAAACATATAAAAAACAAGTTCTTTATATATTTATTTTATCAAATATGTAACTTCTATATCAATATTGAAGTTATTTTTCTGGATTCCCGCCTACGCGGGAATGACATAACACGATCCACGCAACAAAGCATAACTTTCTTATAATGAATCCAAGAAATATAAGCCTAACTAGCTTCTTTCTTACTACCGAAAGAAAGACCTGAGAATCTTTTATTGAAATCACTAACACTTTTGTTCGATTGATTTACTACATTTCCGGAATCTTTATTCCATGCCGGATGCTTTCTAAAATCAACATCCATTAAAATTTCACCTGTAGGATGAGTAGACATTGTTTCAAAAACATCGCTTCCTACTTTAATCAAAAACTTTTTATATTCTGGATGTATACCGCTTTTCATAATGATTTCGCCGTTTTAGTCTGAATTATTTTTTTCTTAATAGCTCTAGCTGTACTAGATAAAACATTATCATCGGCTTTTAGAATATATGCATCAAAACCGCCGGCTTTTTCCACTGAACTAATACATCTAGCATTAACCGATAATCTATATTCTCCGGCTGTTATATCACTTGTAAACTTAACTGACCTTAAATTAGGCTCAAAACGCCTTCTAGTTTTACGCTGAGAATGTGATACATTGTTGCCGTATAAAACACCCACACCTGTGAGTTCGCACTTATGAGACATAAGCTAAATACCTTAAAACTTATAAATATACAATAGATAAGAAATATAAAGTAATACTCCCCTAGTGTCAAGAGATAATTATGGTCCATTTAGTGAAGAAATAAAGATAGGTACGATGTATTTATACGTGAAATAGGCAAAAGCTAAACCTAAAATAGTACCAATAACAATTATGCGGAATTTTGCAGGACTAAAAATTAAAATAACTATTCCAAGAATAATTACTATTTTTATTATATCATCTGTCGTATAAGAGCTAGAATTTATAGCATAAACATTTAGGTTTATACCTAGAAATATTACTATACATAATAAGTGCTTAAACATTTTATACCTCTATAGGACCGGTAGTTAATCCATTTATAAATTGTTTTAAATAAGGATTATCACTATTACGCATTTCATCTTTACTGCCATACCATTTAATTTTCCCTTGATAAATCATAGCTACTTCTTTAGCTATTTTTTCGGCACTAATCATATCATGAGTTATAGTAATCGTAGTTGCCCCTAACTCTTCTTGGATTTTTATAATTAATTCGTTGATAACATTTGCCATTATAGGATCAAGCCCTGTGGTCGGTTCATCAAGAAATAAAATCGACGGTGTACTACAAATAGCCCTAGCAAGGGCTACTCTTTTTTGCATTCCTCCCGATAATTCGGAAGGGTAAAGATCGAGTATTCTAGGGGATAAACCGACGGAATTAAGCTTTGCACCGGCAAGGTCGTTTTTTTCTTTCTTAGATAATTTTTTAGTCTCGAAAGTAATATTATCACATATATTTAAGGAGTCAAATAATGCTCCGCCTTGGAATAAAAAACCTATACCGTCCATAATCTCAAATTTTTGTTTACTTGAGATATCTTGGATTTCTACATTATCAATAAAAATTTTACCTTTATCAGGTTTAATCAATCCTACTATATTTTTAATTAGAACAGATTTGCCGCTACCGGAACCACCTAAAATAACTAATGAACTGCCCTTTTTTACATCCAAATCTATTCCGTCTAACACCTTATGATTAGCAAATGATTTATACAATGACTGAATTTTAATTTTAAACTCTTCTTTTTCACTCATATCTATACTTTAAAAAATAATTCGGTTATTAAATAATTGCTTATTAAGATAAGGATAGAAGAATTTACTACTGCCGAGGTAGTTGCTCTTCCAACTCCCTTAGCCCCTTTACCTGAATAATAGCCGCTATAGCAACTTATTATAGAAATAATAAACCCAAAAACTCCCGCTTTAACAAGACCGGAAATTACGTCAATCGGCTCTAAATACTGAAAAGTACTGGTTAAATAAGCTGAACTATTAAAATCAAGTTTATATACCCCTACCAAATAACCGCCCATAACACCAATTATATCCCCGATTAAAACAAGATAAGGCATTGTAATAATAGCTGCTATTACTCTTGGAAAAACTAAATATTTAATAGGATCGGTAGATAAAGTATATAAAGCATCTACCTGCTCCGTTACTCTCATTGTTGCTATTTCGGCGGCGATTGATGCCCCGACTCTTCCCGCTACCATTAACCCCGCAAGTACCGGTCCAAGCTCTCTAGTCAGCGACAATACTACTACCGTTGCAATGGAACTTTCAGCTGAGAAACGGGAAAAACCGGTATAACTCTGTAATGCAAGTACTGCACCTGAGAAAAAAGTTGTCATCGCAACAACCGGAAGCGAGTGAAACCCGATAAATAATAATTGTCTGATGATTAAACTCAAATATAAAGGCGGTCTTATGATACTGCTAACGGCAGCAAAGCTAAATAGAGAAAAACTGCCTACACTTTGTGCAAACTTTATAGTACGTTTACCGACCGAATTAGCTATATTTAATAACATTTATGTATATTTTTTTGTTTTATAATTGTTATCTAAATCGTCATTGCGGGCAGCCGTAGGCTGCGTGGCAATCTCATGACATAATAACAAATTCCTGAGATTGCTTCGTCAATTACTTCGTAATTTCCTCGCAATGACGCTTACTTATAAACCCTCTTATATCTACTACTGAGACTAGTCAATACCTCATACCCGATAGTACCTATAATACTTGCTATTTTATCGGGCGTGCAATGATTTCCGATAATTTCCGCTTCCTGCCCTAGAAAAATATCGGATGGTGGTAGATCAGTAACATCGATATTTATCAAATCCATCGATACTCGCCCTACTATAGGAACACTGCGACCGTTAATAAACACCTCGCCTTGATTACTAAAATTACGGCTATATCCGTCAGCATAACCAAGCGGTAACGTTGCAATGACACTATCACGCTTAGTTGTAAAAGTCATATTATAACCGATATGGCTATCTAGTGTCAAATTCTGTAAGTGGATTATTGGGGCTTTTAAGGTTACAGGATTTTTCATTACAGGGTTAAGTCCGTATAAGGCTGCCCCTGGTCTTGCTAAATCAAAATGGTAATCCTGTCCTAAAAATATGCCGCCGGAATTAGCAAGGCTTGCTTTGACGTTCGGAAAATATTGTAAATAAGCTTTAAATCTGTTTAATTGTTCTAGATTATAAGGATTATCTATTTCCTCGGATATAGCTAGATGGCTTATAATATATTGTAAATCTAGCCC
Source organism: Rickettsia helvetica (assembly GCF_963970025.1). Classification (NCBI taxonomy): domain Bacteria; kingdom Pseudomonadati; phylum Pseudomonadota; class Alphaproteobacteria; order Rickettsiales; family Rickettsiaceae; genus Rickettsia; species Rickettsia helvetica. The sequence continues at coordinate 567,747 of NZ_OZ018776.1, read as the reverse complement.
TTTTAATAAATCACGATCATTAATTAGCTGCTCTATCTCATCAGAGCTTAAGCCAAGACGATTAATCCCCGTATTGAAATGTAAATCACAAGGCAATAATCGGTTTTTCAAATTACCGAATTTTTGCCAAATTTCTATTTGTTTTAAGTTATTTAGAACAGGTGTTAAATTATATTCTATAAGCTCTAAAGCATCATGCTCAAAAACTCCGTTAAGAACTAAAATATTTGCATCATTACTTAGTGCTTTGCGTAAATTCACTCCTTCTTCACTTGAGGCCACAAAAAAATGCTTACAATTTTCTTCTATTAAAGCTTTAGAAATTTGCATTGCTCCAAGTCCGTAACCATCAGCTTTAACGGCAGCACCGACTAACGAGGTTTTGCAAATATCTTGTAATAAAAGGTAATTATTTTTTATTGCAGATAGATTTATTTCTAGAGTACATAAACTCATAATATATTTCTTAACTCTTTAACGATAATTGGCATTACCGGTATTATATGAAATTTTGGAGGTAAGTCACCTACTTCTATAGTATCGGTAACAAAAATATTATCTATTACCGAATTTTCAATTTTATCTTTAGAGACGGCAGAAAGCACTGCATGAGTTATAAAAAAGCACTAACCGATAAAACCGTGTGTTCTTTTAAAAATCTCGCTGCTTTTACTATTGTTTCGCCGCTATCTATAATATCATCAATTAATATGCAATTTTTGCCTTCTACACTACCTGTTATTGATATCATCTCGCAATTATTATTTATATCCCTTTCTTTGTTTATATAAGCTGAATCTATATTTAGTAAATTACTAATTTTTTGAACTCGATTAATACTGCCTTTATCAGGTGCAACTATGACGAAATTGCTATAAGTTCTTAAAAACGGGATATATAAATTTATAGGTTCAAGATTTAGAAACAGGAATATTAAAAAATTTCTCTATTTTATCGGAGTGTAAATCAATAGTAATTACATGGTTTACTCCGAGCTTCTCTAAAAAATCTGCTATTAACTTAGCAGGAATTATATTTTGAGAATTTATATTATCTTGCCTTGCATAACCGAAATAAGGCATTACCAAAATTATTCGATTTGCTCCCGCTTTTTTTGCTGCATCTACTAGCAAGAACAGCTCAATTAAGCGATCATTAACGGGTTTTGATGTGGATTGTACTATGATTATATCTTCATTATGAAACGATTCTTGAATTTCTACTTTTATTTCGGAATCATTGAAATAGGTAATTCTCGGCTCAATATATTTTATATTTAATGCTATAGCTAAACGAGATGCGAGTAACTTATTACTACTGCCTGCTAAGATTTTCATGTGAGTGGTTTATGTTGTTTAACGTCATTGCGAGCGACTGAAAGGAGCATAGCAATCTCAGGATTTTGGCACGAGATTGCTTCGTCAATTACTTCGTAATTTTCCTCGCAATGACGTTTTAGTAATAATACCGAATTTAAGAACGACTTTCTAATTTTTGTATTAGTGCCTCAAAACCTTGATTTTTTAAAGTATCGGTAAACTCGTCTTGTTGAGCTCCAATAAGACTTACACCTTCCGTAATTATATCAGAAACTTTCAAAACGTCTTTTCCGTTTCCTTTCATTTCACGTACAAGATATTCTACTTTAATAGGGTCTTGCTCTTTATTACTAATGATATTCATAGCAACCATAAAATCGGTCGAGCTTAAAGTACGAACTCCTACTATTTTAGGCTGTTCACCTTTATAATCTTTTATTAAATCAGTATAAGATTTAGTAACATATTTAGAGTAAACTTTGATGAATTCCTGAACCTGCCCACCTGATAAAGTTTTTATCCCATTTCTGCCTAATGTATATTTAGCCATCCAATCAAAATCTAGGTTCTGAGACATTAACTCACGTGCTTTAGCAATTTTTACTCGCTCAGATAGCTTACTATCGTTTAATATACTAGAAGCTTCATTTACTAAATTAGTAACGTAACTGTTCAAACCGGCAGGCACTTTTTCATTAGAATAAGCGGAAAACGTTATAACTAATAGAAATAAACCTGTAATAATTTTTTGCATATAATCCTCTTTTAAGTTAATTTTTATTTTCTTTCATAAGGGCTAGGACATTTAAAATTTTCAGGATATTGAACCGATGCTTCACGAGCACGATGTAATGCCGATCTAATAGCCACATAAGGATCGGTAGAATTCTTCATCACATAATCACTAAACGGTAATACAACATATCGATCGTTTATTTTACTAACTGCTAGTACTCCTAAGTCAAAATCATTATGAGTGTAGTACCTTAATGGATTAAGAGCATAATTAGTAATTACCGAATCCGTCATGTCTCTTGCGTTAGTACTACCGATTATCGGCAATACTAAATAAGGACCTGGGGCAACCCCATAATGTGCGAGGGTACTACCGAAAGTTTGATGATCAGAGGGTAAACCTACTTTACCTGCCACGTCAAATAAACCGCCTATGCCAAGCGTCGTGTTAATGAGAAACCGCCAAACGCTTTTCATAGTTTTATCGTAATTTAACTGAAGCCCGTAATTTACCGCTGTAAGCGGTGTATCGACATTACTGATGAAACTATTAACACGTGCTTTTACGTAATCATTCGTGATATTCTTATAACCTATTGCTAAAGGACGCAATATTATATAATCTAACACAGAATTAAATGTAAATACTTTACGGTTAAATTTTTCGTATGGATCATAAACTTCCAAGCAACCGTTTTCGTTTCTTCCACCATTATAGTTATATATGTCATTATCAACATATTCAAGATCAGCTCTTATCGATAATGAATATAAAATAATGGATAATATAATTAATATTCTCATTGATTTATGCTGTTTTCTTACAAACAATAATACTATATTTATTGTTTTCCGCTAGTATTATTTCTTCCGCAGTTAATATAGTAAAATTATTTTTTTGTAAAATATTATTTATTTCATTCAAGTTAAAAATAAATTCCTTGCGTTTTACTGAAAATTGCGTCTTTGCGGCGTTCGGTAAACAAAGGGCACAATACCCTTGTTTACTAAGAGATGAGTATATTAAATTAAAATATTCTATTAAATTGTTAGTAAACGGTAATCCGCACAAACTAAAAATAATATCAAATTTATTAGAGTTTTGTTTTAAAAATTCATCGATAGCAATATTATATATTTGATTGTAAATTTTAGTGTTCGGATAATATGTTTCTTGTAAATCATTCATTAAAGTAGAAATTTCTACACCGGTTAAAGTAAAACTTTCCGGAAAACGTTTTTGTATTTCATAACCTACAAGCCCTATATTACTTCCAAGCTCTAGAATAGAGTAATTATCCGGTAAATCAGATATCTGCCTAAGTGCTGCATTAACAAACCTATACGGAAGATGGATATTTTTATCGTTATTAAAAATAGTAGGATAATATTGTGCAGTTAAATCACGATATTTTCCCCAAATTTCTTGAGGTATTTCAGTAATATCTTTATAATTTTTCAAAAAATTTATAAATATAGCTTTATATTTTTCATTAGATTTTTCTAAATATTCTATAGCTTGCCTGTAATTATTTTTTAAAAAATAAACCCATCCGAGTTGATAATATACTTTAGAATCATTAGGATTAAAAAATTTATCGACTAGTTTAAACCTAAGCAATGCATCATTTAAATTACCTCTATATAAATGATCGAGTCCAAGTTGATAATTAGTTTCGGCTAAATGAGAGAATTTATATTTACAATCACTTATATAATTTTTAAATTCTAAAATTCTATTCTTAATAAAATTCGGTATATTTATTATAGTTAAGCAATAATGTTTGATTTTGTCTTTTATTTTACCGAGCATAGTTTAATTACTAAATTAATGTTACTTACTATAATAAAGCATATCTTGATAAATTTTTAAATAAAATAATAGTTATATTATGAAATCAAACACTAATGAAGATGAAGAATCTACAAAAGAAACATTATATTTATTATCTAATCCGGTAAATGCTAAACGGATAAAGGAAGCTATAGAACAAGCAGAAAAAGGAGAACTGCTTAAAGTTAATTTAGATGATTAAATAATTTTTTTATTTTAGATTATTTTACATAGTTGTTGCAGCTTAAATCTTCTTCACAGAATTTAAAATTTACTATATTATAATTTTCATTAATACGGACTCAAATTATGTCAATTATTTCTACGAGGCTAAGTTCTATAAAGCCGTCGCCGACCCTTGCAGTCGTTAAAAAAACTCTTGAACTTAAAAAAGCGGGAGTTGATATTATCGCACTCGGTACCGGTGAGCCTGATTTTGATACGCCTGATAATATCAAAGAAGCGGCAATCAAAGCTATTAAAGACGGTTTTACCAAATATACCAATGTTGAAGGGATGCCTCTTTTAAAGCAAGCAATAAAAGACAAATTCAAACGTGAAAATAATATAGATTACGAACTTGATGAAATAATAGTAAGTACCGGTGGTAAGCAAGTTATATATAATTTGTTTATGGCATCTTTAGATAAAGGGGATGAGGTAATTATTCCAGCACCCTATTGGGTTTCATACCCTGATATGGTTGCACTTAGCACAGGAACACCTGTTTTTGTAAATTGCGGAATTGAAAATAACTTTAAATTAAGTGCGGAAGCTTTAGAACGTTCAATTACAGATAAAACTAAGTGGCTTATTATTAACTCTCCTAGTAACCCGACAGGTGCAAGCTATAATTTTGAAGAACTAGAAAATATTGCTAAAGTTTTAAGAAAATATCCCCATGTAAACGTAATGTCCGATGATATTTACGAGCATATTACTTTTGATGATTTTAAATTTTATACATTAACCCAAATAGCCCCTGATTTAAAAGAACATATATTTACCGTAAATGGAGTATCTAAAGCTTATTCTATGACGGGTTGGCGTATAGGCTATGGAGCAGGTTCAAAAGCTTTGATTAAAGCAATGACTATTATTCAGTCGCAAAGTACTTCAAACCCTTGTTCAATAAGTCAAATGGCTGCTATTGAAGCATTAAACGGTCCTCAAGATTATGTAAAGCCTAATGCTTTAAATTTTCAGAAAAAGCGGGATCTTGCTTTATCAATTTTGAAAAGAGTAAAATATTTTGAGTGCTATAAACCTGAAGGAGCGTTTTACTTATTTGTTAAATGCAATAAAATATTTGGGCATAAAACTAAGTCAGGAAAAATTATTGCAAATAGTAATGATTTTGCCGAATATTTACTTGAAGAAGCGAAAGTTGCCGTAGTACCCGGTATTGCTTTCGGCTTAGAGGGATATTTTAGAATCTCTTATGCTATTTCTATGGAAGAGCTACAAGAGGCTTGTATTAGAATTGAGAGAGCAATCGATGTCATTCCTGATTAAGCTTGTATGGATACTAAATCGTCATTGCGAGCAGCCGTAGGCTGCGTGGCAATCTCGTCAAATATCCTGAGATTGCTTCGTCAATTACTTCGTAATTTTCCTCGCAATGACGTTAAAAACAATACCAAACCAATACAAAATCAATGCGGAAAGTTTTTAAAAAGTTTTTAAAAAATAATAAATACGTACTTAGTATAATTACTATTTTACTATATTGGTATTTGCGTTTTGTTTATTTTACTTCGAGGCAGAAATTTATATTTTACGATAACGGCAATAAGGAAAAATTCCTAAACGAACAAGGTATAATCTTTGCATTTTGGCATAATATGCTCGCCTTAAGTCCGGCTATGTTTATAGGACATAGAAATATCTATGCTTTAATATCACCGCATTTAGACGGAAAAATTTTAAATGATCTAGTAGGAAAATTCGGTTGCAGAGTTATAGTAGGTTCTACTAATAAAAATCCAATTGGAGCTTTACGTAATATTATAGGTAAGCTATTTCAAGGTGCAAATATAATAGTCACGCCGGACGGTCCTAAAGGACCGATATATAAAGTAAATAGCAGCATTACCGAAATTGCTTATAGATATAACAAAAAACTTATTCCGATAGTAAGTAGTACCTCTAAATGTTTTAGACTAAAAAGTTGGGATAAATTAATAATACCTCTACCGTTTGGTACTATTAAAATCATAGTTGGCTCACCTTTAGAACTCACAAATGATAAAATACAAAACCATATAAGCCTTGAAAAACAATTAGCAAGCTTAACAGAGAGCTTAAGGAAATGATGCTATTATATTACGCTTTAAGCTTTATATTATTACCTGTTTATTTTATCATAATTCTTATACGTTTATTAATAGGTAAGGAAGATATAAGACGCATCCAAGAGCGTTTTGCTATTGGCAAACACAGACAAGACGATTCTTTCTTAGTATGGATTCATGCAGCAAGCGTTGGTGAGTCTATGGCAGCTTTAACATTAATATATAATATAAGTAAACGTTATCCTGACGTTCGTTTTCTAGTAACTTCTTGGACTAACAGCTCCGCTAAAATATTAACTGCCAAATTACCTAAAATAGCAGTTCACCAATTTTTACCGATAGATAATATTATTTTTACTAAAAAGTTTTTAAGAAATTGGCAACCTAATTTAGGTATTTTTATAGAATCGGAATTATGGCCGTGTACTATTAATGAGGGATCGGGGAAGTGTAAATTACTACTAGTAAATGCTCGTATTTCCGATAAATCGTTTAAAGCTTGGCTAAAAAGAAAAAGCTTCTTTCAGCTTATCCTCAAAAATTTCAGTAAAATTATTGTGCAAAGCGAGCGTGACTTACAAAAATTCAATGAACTTGGCGTATCAGATGCAATTAATTTAGGCAATATTAAATTTGCCAATGAAAAACTTCCGGTCAATCTAGAAGAGTTATCAAAATTAAGCTCACATCTAAACAATAGGCGAGTCGTGGTATTTGCCAGCACTCACCCCGAAGATGAAGAGGTGATTTTGCCTATAATCAAAAACCTAAAAGAGCAGTTTTTAGATTGCTATATTATCTTAATTCCAAGACATCCTGAGCGAGTTAAATCAATTATCGATAATTGTAAGTCACATAATTTATCCGCTGCCGCTAAGTCGCAAAATGATTTACCTGTTTTAAGCGATGATCTTTATATAGTTGATAGGTTCGGCGAAATGGGGCTATTTTTTTCCGTAGCGTTAATCTCATTTATCGGCGGTTCTTTTAAACAAGGCGGGCATAATATTTTAGAAGCGGCATATTTCTCTAATTGTATTATATTCGGTCCCGATATGAGTAAAAACACCGATATCGCTAAAGGCGTACTGCAAAATGAAGCAGCTATCCAAATCAAAAACGGTGAAGATTTACTAACTAAACTAACATATCTACTTAGGTCTAATAATTCTCTAGAACTTAAAGCCTATCGTGAAAATGCTTTAAAATTTGTTGAGGACAACCAAAAAATCCTAGATGAATATTTAAAAGTAATTATGAAGTTTCTTTGATAGCTGAATTCGGTTAATAAAAATAGAACTTCTAAAAGAATATTTAACTTCTAATTGCAATATGATTAAATAAGCCTATTCAATAACTAAGGATATACTTATGGAAGACCCAGACTATATACGTACCCTTATAAATCAACGAGCAGCAGAGGATCACGAAAGAAGAGAAAAAGCTAAAAAATACGATAAATCTCCTAAACAAATAGTAACAGAAAGAGAAAAACATAGGCAGCTTCAAGAAAAAGAAGGCTATGAAATATGTTAATCCTACCTTTTATTAATATACATACGAAGTGCGTTAAGCCCGTACTTCTTTTATTAACAATAAAATTTTAAGGAGTATTTATTATGGGCAGAGATGATGATTTGTATAGGAAAGCCGGTTATAATTATGGGGTATTAAAAAAGCAACAAGATAGAGAGCAAAAAGAAGCACAGGAAAAAGCAAAACGTAAGGAGGCAGATAGAAGAGGGGCTGAAAGGTGGGCTAGGATGAGTCCGGAGGAAAGAGAAGCAAGAGAACAAAAAGATAGAAGAAAACTTTAAAAATGACCCTATTATCAAAGGCATAACTTATGTAGGTAAAGGGATATATTTAAGGCAAGGGAGCAATAGAAGTAGGAAAAACTACAGCCACCACTTTAGTAAATGCATATAAAATTTCTACGGGTAGCATTGAAATAGTTAATACTGATGTGAATGGTAAAACTCAAGTAGTAATAAAAGATTCCGAATCTAATACTATTACTTCAAATAATAATTCTACCACTATTACATCAACTGTTACTACTACAGCTAATACTACCTCTACCTCACATATTACAAGTAAAACTGTTGAATTTAAAAATGAAAATGGTGTAGTAAGATTAAAGTACAAGAAAAAACAATAAAAACTTCCTTAAAATTTAAGCTAAATAAGCAACATATAGTAGAAGTTAAAGAATATAGAGATATTACTTTTCCTGATATTATGGATGGAAGCACAAATCTACAATTAGTTTTATATGAATCTAATGGTTCAAGACCAGAAAAAACAAATGCTTCTTACTTGAAACTTGATTATACTGATGATGGAAGAATAATTAAGCTATCTTTACCAAATCCTCCGGTTCTTTCTAGCAAACCATTATACCCAGCTTGCATTATTTATCATAGTAAATTATATACTTTATCGGTGAATAGCGAGCATTATGAGCATTTAACTCGAAAAATTTATGAAAATAACGGAGTAGTAGAAATAGGACATGCTGACCCTGCATATCATATAGAAGCTATATATGGTTAATAATCATGACTTATTTTTTTATTAAACTTTTTTGGGATTATAAAACAAATAGGTTTTGTTGCACGGCTTAAAAAAAGTACGCGATGTCATCACCACAAAAGTGGAGGTTTGTTGCATGAATCCAAAATCGCCATTGCCACGCTCCTTTTAGTCGCTTGCAATGACAAAAAAACTGATTCATGCAACAAGGCCGTTAACCCTGTGTGATGGCAGCTACTTCATCGGCAAAGTTTTTTTCTTCGTGTTCTATACCTTCACCAAGTTCGTATCTAATAAATTTGGCGATTTTAATTTCTGCACCGAGTTCTTTTTCAGCATTTTTAATTACTTCCGCAACGGTAAGTTTAGGCTCAAATAAGAAATTTTGCTGCAGCAATACAACTTCAGAGAAGAATTTACGTATTCTACCTTCTACCATTTTTTCTATAATATTATCAGGCTTTCCTTCTTCTTTAGATTTCTCAAAAAATACTTTTCTCTCACGCTCAACTAAAGCTTGATCCAAGCTTGAATCATCTATACTTTGCGGGTTATTTCCTGCTACATGAACAGCAATTTGTTTAGCTAAAGCTTCTAGTTTTGCTTTATCTTTTGCGTTAGACGCAAGACCTACTAATACGGAAATTTTTCCTAGATTCGGTACAACTTCATTATGCACGTACGAGCCGATTGCTCCTTCGGATATCTCTAATATATCCATACGACGTAATGTTAAATTTTCACCGATTGTAGCGATGTTTTCTATAATATCTTCTTCAACTGATTTACCGCTTTGCATTTTAGATGTTTTTAGTGTGTCTATAGTTTTTGCAATTCCTGCAAGGTTTACAATATCCTTAACTAAATCCTGAAATTGCTCATTTCTAGCAACAAAATCCGTTTCGGAATTTACTTCAACAACTACTCCGGTAAGCCCATCAACTTTTGCAGCCGTTAAGCCTTCAGAAGCAATACGTACGGCTTTCTTTGCAGCAGCAGCTAAACCTTTCTTACGAAGAAAATCAATAGCTTCTTCAAAATTACCGCTGGTTTCTATTAATGCTTTTTTGCAGTCCATCATACCTGCACCGGTTTTTTCTCTTAATTCTTTAACCGCTGCAGCACTTATATTTACTTCACTCATACCTTACTTTCTCCTTAATTATTATATTTGGCTTGGGTTGTGGCACCTAATCGTCATCGCGAGCAGCCATAGGCTGCGTGGCAATCCACAAAAAATAATAAAAAAATGCTAATTTATAGCATTTTTACTGGATTGCTTCGTCAAAATTTACCGCTTTTCCTTGCAATGACGAAAAAATACGAGTCACACAACAACACTTATGCATTATCAGAATTTTTATTTTCATCGGCATCATTTAATGCTTGCTCAAATTCTGTATTTGTCTCTTCATCAATATTTTTCGTTTTAGAGAATTTTTTAGCTTGTTTTAATTTAGAAACATTTTTAGAAGTTAACGCCTTATCTGTATGCTCCTGCATAGCCCCTATATCAACTCCTGAAGCTTTCATTAATTCTTCAAGTCCTTGTAATGCCGCACCTGCAAATAAACTACAATAAAGTCTTATTGATCTTATAGAATCATCATTACCCGGAATCGGATAATCTACATTATCAGGATTAGAATTAGTATCGACTACTGCAACTATAGGAATATTAAGCTTTACTGCTTCATTAATTGCGATATGCTCTTTATTAGTGTCAATAACTACTAGAAGATCAGGTTTAGAATTAAGATTTCTAATACCGGCAAGAGATAGAAGTAACTTATCTTTCTTACGGCTCATATCGAGTATCTCTTTCTTAGTATAACCCATAAGTGCTTCTTCACTTTCTAAGGTTTTTTCTAACTTATTTAGTTTTTCTATTGAACCCGCAATAGTTTTCCAGTTAGTTAGCATACCGCCAAGCCATCTATGATTTACGTAATATTGCCCGCATTTTTCGGCATATTCCGCTATAATATCACTTGCCTGTATTTTAGTACTTACAAATAATATTTTACCGTCTTTTTTTACGGTTTCATATATTGCATTCAAAGCAACGCTCATTAAAGCAGCACTTTGTCTTAAATCGATTATATGAACATCATCACGTTCACCATATATATAAGATGCCATTTTAGGATTCCAGCGTGAGGTCTTGTGACCGAAATGCACGCCCGCATCTAATAATTCTTTAATGTTAACAGATGGTATTTTTGACATTTTTAAATTCTCCTAATTGTTAGTTTATACCTCCGTAAGATGTTCATTCTAATGAACTAACATATATCTTACGTGTGAATTTTTTGCTTAAGTTTTGGAAAATCGTCATTGCGAGCGACTGAAAGGAGCGTGGCAATCCAGACAAAGTAATAAAAAATGCTAATTTATAGCATTTTTAACTGGATTGCTTCATCAATTATTACATAATTTCCTCGCAATGACGACTTACAAGCCTACAAATTATATACGCATATTGTGTAATTTACAAGCTTTTATTCTTTTCGCCAGGTAGTAGTACCGTCAGGTTTATCTTCTAGAATTATCTGTTGTTCTAATAATTGATTACGAATTTGATCGGCTAATAACCAATTTTTTTGTTTTTTTGCTTCTAAACGTTTATTTACAAGCTCATTTATATGGAGTTCATCCACACCGCTATTAAACCACTCGTGTGGAGTCTTATTCATTAAACCAATAAAATTAGCACAAGTAATAAGAGCAGCGGCATTAAGCTGCCTTTCTTCTTCAGTTGTAGAAGTAAATACTTCTTTAGCGTAGTCATTAATTATTTTTACGGCAAGCGGCGTATTCATATCATCAAGTAAGCTTTGCATGAAATTATGAGGTAAATCTATTTTTTGCACATTAATATTTTCTATAGCTCTATACCAATAATCTAAAGTTTTCTTCGCATCTTCTATAGCTTTATCATTATAATCAAGAGGACGCCTATAGTGACTACTTAATAAAAATAACCTTACTACTTCTCCTGAAATCTCTTTATCCATTAAATCCCTTACGGTGATAAAATTCCCAAGAGATTTACTCATTTTCTCACCGTTAACTGTTAAAAAACCGTTATGTATCCAGTATTTAGCATAGGTAGAACTTGGAAAAGCACATCTACTTTGAGCCATCTCATTGGTATGATGCGGGAAGATTAAATCTGCTCCCCCTCCGTGAATATCAAAATTCTCACCTAAATATTTGTAGTTCATGGCTGAACATTCAATATGCCATCCAGGGCGACCAAGTCCCCAAGGGCTTTCAAAATTCATATTTGCTGATTCATTTTGCTTTGCCGGTTTCCATAATACAAAATCCTGTGGATTTTTTTTTGTTTTACTATTTTCTACACGTACTCCCTCAAACATTTCTTCTAAATTTCGGTTAGATAATTCCATATAATTTGGAGCTGATAAAACATCAAAATAAACATGATTATCAGCAATATACGCGTGATCTTTTGCTATTAAGCGTTCTATTATTTCGATCATTACATCAATATGCTCTGTAGCTTTCGGCTCAATACTCGGTAATTTACAACCTAAATACGCCATATTTGTATGAAACTCTTGAGTAACTTTATCAGTCAACTCATTAATAGTAATGCTAAGTAGTTCAGCTCTATCGATAATTTTATCGTCAACATCGGTAATATTGCGTACATATTTTACTGCTCTACTGCCAAATATTTTTATAAGTATACGATAAAGTAAATCATATACTACTACCGACCTACTATTGCCTATATGAGGATTATCATAAACAGTCGGTCCACATACATACATTTTTACGTTAGCCTTATCTTGAGGATTAAAAACCTCTTTAGTACGGCTAAGAGTGTTATATAAGTGAAATTGAATTTGCATATTTTATTTACCAAAAACTGAAATACATTTCTTTCAAAAGTTAGTATTACATACTCCTTTTGAAAAAAGTTTAAAATTCGGAGTATACATTAGCATGCGATATATTAAACACATTTTGGCTAAATTCTTATTAATTAATTAAGAATTAATGATTAATAGTTTACATAAGTTAACAAATATTGTATAATTTGCCTCGTTTATATTTAAAAAATAATAACTAATCGAGGTTTGAATGAATTTACAAAATTCCCACTCAAAAAAATATGTTTTAACTTTTTTCATGTCAACATATTTGTTGACTAGTAGCTTTTTAAGTACAAGTGCTAGAGCGGCAAGCTTTAAAGATTTAGTTAGTAAAACACCGGCATGGGAAAAGCACAATTCAAAACAGCAATAAAATATTTGGAAGGATTTTACTCCAAATGAAAAAATCAAAAAATGGCAAGAAGCAGATTTAATTCCTAGTTTTAGTCAAGCACAAGATGATCTAGGAATAAAGTATAAGGAAACAGATTTATCAAGTTTTTTAGATAATACTAGACATAAAGCAAGACAAGCAAGAGCTAAAATTTTATTATACATCGAAAGAGTAAAACAACAGGATTTTGATACAAAAAAACAAGAATATATTAAGCAAGGCGTAGTTCCTACAGATATGGAAGCAGCAACAAATCTTGGAATAAGTTATGACCCTAGCAAAATAGACAATAATATAGAAAAAGATCAAAAGGTACGTCGTGCAGAAAAAGACAAAAAAGCGGTAATCGATCTATATATCAGCTCAATAAACAGAGATATTAAATACAAACACTATGTTGATAATGATATTATCCCTAAAATGAAAGAAGTAAGGACTGCTCTTAACATAAATAAAGATGATGCAGAATCTTTTATTGGGTCAATAAGAACTGAAATTATGGAAAATGCAAAGGGATAATATATAGCGGATAGTCTATTCCTACAGAAAAAGAGCTAGAGCAGAAATTTGGTGCTGATAAAGGTGAGGCAACAAACTATATCGCATCAATAGAAACTCAGATGATGCTTGGTAAAAAATCGTACTATATAGATAATAATATTATCCCTAACGCTGACGAATTAATGAATGAATTTAAGATAGGGAAAATAAAAGCAAATTCTTATATAGAACAAATAAGAGCCGGAATAGAACCAGTTTCTAAATAACAATGATACTACTAAACCGTCTGCGCTGGACGCTCTCAAAAAAAGAGCGGGACCAAAAGTGATAATTGGTATATGTCAAATCAAGGTACAAATAATACAGGAACATCTTCGGGGGTGCCCAGAAAAGAGAAACAACCATATTCTTTTGATCCTATAAGTACTTTTAAAACTTACTTTAATAATAAAGAAAGTAAGGGTAATTTAACTCAAGCTCAACACAATATAAATAGAATAATACAACAAGAAAAAAAATATTGAAGAATTTAAAAATCTTATTAAAACAGATCCTGTAGCAGCATTAAATCTGAAAGTAGATAGTAGTTATAAAAAAGAAGCAGTAAATACTATCTTCAGTGATTTTAATGATGATACTATTCAAAAAGTATTATTTAGCAACGATAAGGAGTAATTAGATTTCAATACCAATATTGACGTTAAAAATAGACCTATTCTAAAAGAATTATTAGAAAATAGTTCTTCTGAAGAAAAAACTAAATTTGCTGAAAGAATTAAAGACTATGCAACACGAAATATATCTAATAGTCAATTTGAGGAAAAGGCACGATTAGATTTTATCAAACTAGCAGCAAGTAAAGATAAGAGTTCAGTAGAAAAATTTTTAGCTCTGCAATTAGAGTTATAAAACAAAATGCAACCACATATTATAAAAAGCGTCTATATTTTAACATCGGAAATAGTAGAAGAAATAAATATAGAACTAAAAAATAAAGGGCTAATAATAGATAGTTTAACTAAAGACGATATGATTAAACTAGCCAAAGAAGTAAATAAACAAACATTAAATTCAGTAATTAAAGTAATATTATCCGATAGTAACGTACTAAGTAATGAAACCAATAAAATTTTAGGGTTAGCAGTAGGTAATAATACAAATAATTTAGAACAAACACAAAGCGGCATTCCGAATCCACCACCTCTACCGCTAAATGGGAGTATGCCACCCCCACCACCTCCCTTAAATTCTCAAGGCTTTAGTAGCAACTCTAACAATTTTGATTTAAATAAGTTACAAGCAGAATATACTCAGTTTACTCGTAATACTACTGTTCAACTAAAAGCGCCACTTCAACCTCTAGTGCAACCAGCACAGAAAGAAGCAAGCCAGAGACAGCTTATGCCAAACTATATATAGAATATAGAGCTGAGACAGGAGGTAAAAAAGCTGATGATTTACAAGATCAGCTTATAAAAAGAAAATATGACATTACAAATGTTATACGTCAAATATTAAACAGAATTATACGCCAACCAAGGAGCTGACGAGAAAACTCTTGTAAATTTATTTAGCATTTCAACCCTTGAAATCGAAGAAAAAGCTAAAGAAGCTTTTAACAAACTTGTTCAAGACCCGTATATACAAGATATAACCGTAAATGGTAAGAAAGCAACAACAAGCGAAGAGATACTTAAAAATCTTTTCAATGAAGACACTGATGATGCAGTAAAACGTATTTTATTATCGTCATGTAAAAATATCTGAAGAATTAAAGAGACCTATTAAACTTGAATTAAATATTAAAAGCTCTTAAAGAGTACTCGCAAGAAAAAACTAAAAAACACATCCATACCGGAAACATGCCACCACTGCCACCGCCTAGTTCAAAAGATTTGGAATTAACTTATCTAATAAGTTTAGGGATTACTAAAGATTGGATAAGTAGAATTACTAAATTAAACGCAAATACATCTACTTTTAAAATAACTCCAAAAATTTATAACTTTAGCTCCGATATAGCTGTAAGATATAAAGAATTTGCTTTATCAGGACAAAAATCAGCAGGACATAAAGCAAAATACTCTGATGCCGATTTATTTAAAAAGCTATAATGGAATCAGTAGCATTTGAGCATTCAAAAAATTTATCTAAAGTTCATCAAAATAATAAGTATTTTGTAAAAATCCAAGAAGCAGTCAACACTATGCACTCTAGCTTTATAGGTCCTAGAACTGAAATAGGGCAAGAAGTACATAATATTTATAAATCCAAACTTTTAGAGTTAGCAAAAGATAAAGAATTGTTTTTATTTGTTGAACAATTACTAGCAGAGTCTACTGAACTAGAACAAAAATACGGTAGTGATGTTCAATCAGAAAATAGTAACAACGAAAAGCAAGTAGGACGTTTAGATCTGAAACAATTACGATTATTCCAACAAGAAAACGAAGCTACAAATGACGAATCCTCAACAAAGGATTATACACAACATGAAGATAGCAATAAAAAGTTAGAAACATCGGATTCAAAAACCACTTCATCAATGATGTTATCAAATTCTAACGATAGCGAAAATTATAAATCATCAAGATGACAAAAGATCACTTCTGGCATTAAGATCTAGTGATGAAGAAGCTAGTATAAACAGAGGGGTATGGATTAGCGGCTTATACGGTATCAACAAACAAGGAGCTTGGAAAAATATTCCAAAATATCAAGGTCGTACCACCGGCGTAACTATCGGGGCTGATGCTGAATTTATCAATAGTCATGATGTTATAGGAATAGCTTATAGCCGTTTGGAATCCCAAGTTAAATATAATAAAAAACTAGGAAAAACAGCAATTAACGGTCATCTTTTAAGCATTTACGGTCTAAAAGCACTAATTAAAGGTTTCTCGTTGCAGGCTATAACATCTTACGGTCATAATTATATTAAGAATAAATCTAAAAGTATTAATAATATAATTGGAAAATATCAAAACAATAATTTAAGTTTTGAAAGCTCGTTAAATTATAAATATAGTATGAAATATGATTTATATTTAATCCCTAATATCGGTTTTAAATATGATTATTCAAGAGCTAGCAACTATAAAGAGTATAATATAGATATAGAAAATCTGATGATTCAAAAGAAATCAAATCAATCATTTGAAAGTAGTCTTGGCGGTAAAATAGTGTTTAAACCTATAGCGACTACAAGTAATATAGTATTAACACCAAGTTTGTACGGTAATATTGAGCATCACTTCAATAATAAAAATACAAAAGTTAATGCAAAAGCGACTTTTAAAGGACAAACATTACAAGAAACAATTATTATTATACCAAAACAACCTAAGCTTGGATATAATATCGGTAGTAATATACTTATGAGTAGAAAAAATATAAATGTTCTACTTGAGTATAATTATTATACACATAGAAAATATCAAAGCCATCAGGGACTTGTTAAGTTAAAAATTAATTTGTAAAGCTATTACTCAACCGTTATAGGATTTTAGCTTATTAGTGGTTGAATATACTTCGATACAACTTGGAAAATAGCAAGGAGTCTGTAAGCCGAGGAGCGGAGCGTATATTAAACGTTCAGCATCCGAGGACTTACAAAGACATTGTAACCAATTTTTCAAGTTGTACTAGTTAGGAGTTGATCTGACAGTAAGAAGTTGTTGGGTACAAAAAAAAAGATATACTCGTACCCGGCAAAAATTTAACAACCTCTAAAAAAAGGAGACTGTCAGATGACAATATACCAACAAAAAATAATAAAGCCAAGAATTGGTTTATTACAACTAGCAGAACAACTAGGTAACGTATCGCAAGCATGTAAAGTAATGGGTTATAGCCGAGATACATTTTACCGCTATAAAGAGCTTCATGAACAAGGTGGAGAAGAAGCGCTATATGAGATGAGCAGAAGAAAGCCTTGTTTAAAGAACCGAGTACCAGCAAGTGTTGAAGATGCTATAGTTAATATTGCAGTTGAATATCCCGCTTATGGTCAAGAACGTACAGCTAATGAGCTACGCAAGAAAGGAATAATTATTTCAGGAGGAGGCGTAAGATCAGTTTGGCTTCGTCATGATTTAGAAAATTTTAAGAAACGCTTAAAAGCTTTAGAAAATAAGGTAGCAAGCGACGGTATTATTCTAAATGATATACAGTTAACAGCTCTTGAAAAAGTAAAAAACAAACGTGAAGCAAGCGGTGAGATTGAGAGTTTACATCCCGGTTATCTTGGTTCTCAAGATACCTATTATGTAGGGAATATAAAAGGTATAGGACGTATTTATCAGCAAACTTTCGTTGATACTTATTCTATTGCTATTTGTAAACTTTATACAGAAAAAACAGCTATAACGAGTGCAGACCATCTTAACGATAGGGTTATACCATTTTTTGAAAGCTATAATATTCCTCTGGTTCGGATATTAACAGATAGAGGAACGGAGTATTGTGGCAAGCCTGAGCATCATGCTTATCAGTTATATCTTGGTATTGAAAATATAGATCATTCTAAAACTAAAGCCTATAGTCCTCAAACTAATGGGATATGTGAACGATTCCACACAACTATGCAAGAAGAATGTTATCACATTTTATTCCGCAAAAAGTTTTATTCTACATTAGAAGAGCTACAAACTGATATAGATAACTGGCTTGTAGGTTATAATAATGAAAGAACTCATTCAGGTAAACATTGTTACGGTAAAACGCCAATGCAAACTTTTAAAGATTCTCTTTATATTGCAATTAATAAAAATATTGATAATATAGAGACAATATCAGACAACTTGACCTTAACTTATCAAGCTGCCTGATTACTCAATACTGTCAGATCAACTCCTAACTAGTACATTTCAAGTTCATCGAGTATAGTTTGCTCAATCTTCCTAACTTATCTTCTAATTGATGCAACAATTATTTTTAATTTAACCAATATATTAATAAAAAGTAATGTTTTTCTTGATAAATATTAATAAATGTTATATAACTCGCCTTGTTCATATATTAAAAAATAATCATTGAGATTAAGTTAATGAGTATAACAGGCAAATTAAAATCAGTATTGTTAACATACTCTGTTGTTATTAGTATATCAATAAATTTATTGACCACCGGTTCAGAAGCAACCAACGGTTCACTTCCTCCACCTCCACCTCCACCCATAGAAGGTTTAAAAAACTTTAAATCCCCAATGAATCAATCAAGACACAATTCTAAGGGCGATCAATCGCAACATAACAATAAAAGTCATACTACTAGTAGCATAAAAACACCTCCTCCCCAATCGCTAGAAGTATCTATCCCTACTGGAGAATTTGGTAAAAAATACGCTGAATTAATTAATCCGAATGCTGGTCAACAAAATTTAAAGATAGAATTTTCAAAGAATATAACATCTCTTATACGCGATGAATTAACACTTAAGAATCTTACCGCTGATGCAGACAAAATTCTTGCTCTTTTTAGTAAGAAAGATGATGTAATCTTAGGTGAGGCAAAAGAAAAATATAAAGAGCTTATACAAGATCCTTATATAGCCCAGTTTATAAGTATAAATAACCAAAAAACAGGAGATTTTTTAGATAATAAGCTCTTTGAAGAAAGTCTAGAAGAAGCAACATTACGTCTTTTATCATTAGAGCAACTAGATGCACAAAGGAAACAAGAAATTTTAAGTAAACAGGGTGATATATTAGGACAATTGAAATTTATAAATGAAAATTCTAGAATTTTAGGTGCGTACGGTAAGACGGCATCAACAGATATATCAAAAAAATTACCTAAAGAATTACCTAAAATTTTAAGTAAACAGGGTGATATATTAGGACAATTGAAATTTATAAATGACCATTCTGAAATTTTAGGTGCGTACGGTAAGACGGCATCAACAGATATATCAAAAAAATTACCTAAAGAATTACCTAAAATTTTAAGTAAACAGGGTGATATATTAGGACAATTGAAATTTATAAATGACCATTCTGAAATTTTAGGTGGACACAGTAAAGCAATATTAAAAGATACACTAAAAAAATTATCTACGAAGTTAGATAAAATTTCAAGCAAGCAATTAGTAGGTTTTATACTTGATGAAAATAAGATCAACACAAACTTAAAAAACGTTCCTTTTTCAAAAAAAGAAGTAAGAGAGCTAATAGATAGCTTAAATAATAAAATCTTAGAGAAAATTTTTCTCCAAGATGATGGTACGATAACTGAACAAGATTTAACTAGAATATTACAAAAATATAAAGAAACAGATTTAATAAAAAATTTAACCAAAGCTATAGTATATATTGATGGCAATACAAGTAATGAAACTGTAAATAAAGCTTTAGAAAAAGGTTTAGAAAACACTACTCCAGAACAACAAGGGTTGATCTTAAATGTATTGACTCATAATATAAGGATACGCAAAGTTCTTATAAGCAAAATAGAAAGAGAGCGAAAACAAGACAAAAGTCAAAGACTAAAAGAAAGAACCAAAGATGATCCTTTATTAGATGGACTAAAGAAAGTGCTTGCACAAAGGAAATATATAAATCAAGAAACAATAGAAGAACAGCTAGCAAGAAGAAAGCAAGAAACAGCAGCAAATTGGAATGTGTGGAATAGGGTTAGACAAAATATGCATAATCCAGATAGCCAAAATGATAATCAGAATGCACAGGATGAGAATAATCAAAAATGGAAAGAGGATAATCATGCACAGGATAAGAATAATAACGATATTGACAAAATAATAAAAGCAAATCAGGAATTAGAGCAAGCAGTTAACGCTGCAACAAGAAAATCTAGTGAAATGAGTAGTCTACTAAAAGACAATATAATAAAAAATGCAACAACATGCCAAGGATATTTAAAAGGAGTTGAAGATCAACTAACCTTAGTAAGAGACAAAGGGAAAGAGCTAATAGAGAATTCAGTCCAAGCATTTAAAATAATACCTAAAAAATATCAAGATAATATGGATGAGAATTGGCAGAATTATTTATCACTGGAAGAAATAACAAAACTAAATACACTAGAGGCGGAGATTAAGCCATTAAAGAGCCAACAAAATAAATTCGGGAAATTTACATCAAAGACAGACTTATCAGAATTTAGAACAAAACAAGAAGAACTTCAAATATTATCTGAAAGATTAAGAGAAGACGTAGTTACAAAACAAAGAAAGCAACTTGTTCAAAAGTACGTAGATGAAATGGTCACAAATGTTAAAAAGGCAGTAGAAAAAATAGAAATAACTTTAGAGGACCTAAACAAGAAGAAAGAAAATAAACATGATAATGCAGAATCTATTCCGCTAATTTCTAAGGAAATATTAGTGGCTCAAGAGCGGCTAAAAAAAGCTGAAGAAAAACTAGAACATATTACACTCAAGCATATAATTGCTCAACAGAGGAAGGTGGATAGTTCTGACGATGATTCTGATGATGATTGGGATGATGCTGATGCTGATAAAAAAGCAATAAAACGAAAAAAAGAGTTAGAAAATGCTCAAGAAGAGATAAAACAAGCTAAGAAAAACTTAGAGGATGCTGAAACAAAAGATGCAGAACGTAAACAACAAGAAGCAGAAGCAAAGCGTCAAGAAGACCTGAAGCGTAAGCAAGAGGAAGAGCGTCAGCAGAGAGAAGACGCAGAGCATCAGCAAAGACAAGATGCAGAGCATCAGCAAAGACAAGATGCAGAGCGTCAGCAAAGAGAAAACGCAGAGCATCAGCAAAGACAAGATGCAGAGCGTCAGCAAAGACAAGATGTAGAGCGTCAGCAAAGACAAGATGCAGCAGAGCGTCAGCAAAGACAAGACGCAGAGCATCAGCAAAGAGAAAACGCAGAGCATCAGCAAAGAGAAAACGCAGAGCATCAGCAAAGAGAAAACGCAGAGCATCAGCAAAGACAAGATGCAGAGCATCAGCAAAGACAAGATGCAGAGCATCAGCAAAGACAAGATGCAGAGCATCAGCAAAGACAAGATGCAGAGCATCAGCAAAGACAAGATGCAGAGCATCAGCAAAGACAAGATGCAGAGCATCAGCAAAGACAAGATGTAGAGCGTCAGCAAAGACAAGATGCAGCAGAGCGTCAGCAAAGACAAGACGCAGAGCATCAGCAAAGAGAAAACGCAGAGCATCAGCAAAGACAAGATGCAGAGCGTCAGCAAAGACAAGACGCAGAGCGTCAGCAAAGACAAGATGCAGCAGAGCGTCAGCAAAGACAAGACGCAGAGCATCAGCAAAGAGAAAACGCAGAGCATCAGCAAAGAGAAAACGCAGAGCATCAGCAAAGACAAGATGCAGAGCATCAGCAAAGACAAGATGTAGAGCGTCAGCAAAGACAAGATGCAGCAGAGCGTCAGCAAAGACAAGACGCAGAGCATCAGCAAAGAGAAAACGCAGAGCATCAGCAAAGACAAGATGCAGAGCGTCAGCAAAGACAAGACGCAGAGCGTCAGCAAAGACAAGATGCAGCAGAGCGTCAGCAAAGACAAGACGCAGAGCATCAGCAAAGAGAAAACGCAGAGCATCAGCAAAGAGAAAACGCAGAGCATCAGCAAAGACAAGATGCAGAGCATCAGCAAAGACAAGATGTAGAGCGTCAGCAAAGACAAGATGCAGCAGAGCGTCAGCAAAGACAAGACGCAGAGCATCAGCAAAGAGAAAACGCAGAGCATCAGCAAAGACAAGATGCAGAGCGTCAGCAAAGACAAGACGCAGAGCGTCAGCAAAGACAAGATGCAGCAGAGCGTCAGCAAAGACAAGACGCAGAGCATCAGCAAAGAGAAAACGCAGAGCATCAGCAAAGACAAGATGTAGAGCGTCAGCAAAGACAAGACGCAGAGCATCAGCAAAGAGAAAACGCAGAGCATCAGCAAAGACAAGATGCAGAGCGTCAGCAAAGACAAGACGCAGAGCATCAGCAAAGACAAGATGCAGAGCGTCAGCAAAGACAAGACGCAGAGCGTCAGCAAAGACAAGATGCAGAGCGTCAGCAAAGAGAAAACGCAGAGCATCAGCAAAGACAAGATGCAGAGCGTCAGCAAAGACAAGACGCAGAGCATCAGCAAAGAGAAAACGCAGAGCATCAGCAAAGACAAGATGCAGAGCGTCAGCAAAGACAAGATGCAGAGCGTCAGCAGAGACAAGATGCAGAGTATCAGCAAAGAGAAAACGCAGAGCGTCAGCAAAGACAAGATGCAGAGTATCAGCAAAGAGAAAACGCAGAGCGTCAGCAAAGACAAGATGCAGAGCATCAGCAAAGACAATACGCAGAGCGTCAGCAAAGACAAGATGCAGAGTATCAGCAAAGAGAAAACGCAGAGCGTCAGCAAAGACAAGATGCAGAGTATCAGCAAAGAGAAAACGCAGAGCGTCAGCAAAGACAATACGCAGAACGTCAGCAAAGACAAGATGCAGAGCATCAGCAAAGAGAAAACGCAGAGCATCAGCAAAGACAAGATGCAGAGCGTCAGCAGAGACAAGATGCAGAGCGTCAGCAAAGACAAGATGCAGAGTATCAGCAAAGAGAAAACGCAGAGCATCAGCAAAGACAAGATGCAGAGCGTCAGCAGAGACAAGATGCAGAGCGTCAGCAGAGACAAGATGCAGAGCGTCAGCAGAGACAAGATGCAGAGTATCAGCAAAGAGAAAACGCAGAACGTCAGCGTCAAGAAGAGCAGAACCGCCAAGAGCAAGAGCATAAACGTCTAGCAGACAAGGCAGAAGCAGAATGTCTAGAGGATATGGCTTCAATGTTTAAGAACGCAGAAGATGAAGCTGAACAAAAAGAAGAAGCAAAACGTCAGCGTCAAGAAGAGCAGAACCGCCAAGAGCAAGAGCATAAACATCTAGCAGACGAAGAAGCTGAACAAAAAGAAGAAGCAAAACGTCAGTGTCAAGAAGAGCAGAACCGCCAAGAGCAAGAGCATAAACGTCTAGCAGACAAAGAAGCTGAACAAAAAGAAGAAACAGAGGAAGAAGAATTAACAAAAGATATAGTTTTAGAAAGCGAAGATAAAGCTATCGATGTGTCACTCAAAACTGAAGAAATTGCAGAACAAGATGAAGCGACACAGAAACAACAGGTATCTGATGACACCAGTAGAAAAGTAGCAATATTAGTTAAGGCGACTTCAACTCTTCACAAACCTGTTCATTATAATATTTTAAGTGATAGATTAAAGGTTGCTGCAATAAGTGCCGGTGATGAAGAAGCTAGTATAAACAGAGGGGTATGGATTAGCGGCTTATACGGTATCAACAAACAAGGAGCTTGGAAAAATATTCCAAAATATCAAGGTCGTACCACCGGCGTAACTATCGGGGCTGATGCTGAATTTATCAATAGTCATGATGTTATAGGAATAGCTTATAGCCGTTTGGAATCCCAAGTTAAATATAATAAAAAACTAGGAAAAACAGCAATTAACGGTCATCTTTTAAGCATTTACGGTCTAAAAGCACTAATTAAAGGTTTCTCGTTGCAGGCTATAACATCTTACGGTCATAATTATATTAAGAATAAATCTAAAAGTATTAATAATATAATTGGAAAATATCAAAACAATAATTTAAGTTTTGAAAGCTCGTTAAATTATAAATATAGTATGAAATATGATTTATATTTAATCCCTAATATCGGTTTTAAATATGATTATTCAAGAGCTAGCAACTATAAAGAGTATAATATAGATATAGAAAATCTGATGATTCAAAAGAAATCAAATCAATCATTTGAAAGTAGTCTTGGCGGTAAAATAGTGTTTAAACCTATAGCGACTACAAGTAATATAGTATTAACACCAAGTTTGTACGGTAATATTGAGCATCACTTCAATAATAAAAATACAAAAGTTAATGCAAAAGCGACTTTTAAAGGACAAACATTACAAGAAACAATTATTATTATACCAAAACAACCTAAGCTTGGATATAATATCGGTAGTAATATACTTATGAGTAGAAAAAATATAAATGTTCTACTTGAGTATAATTATTATACACATAGAAAATATCAAAGCCATCAGGGACTTGTTAAGTTAAAAATTAATTTGTAAATCACCAATGGCTTTGTTGCATGGAACGATTTTTTCGTTATTGCGAGGAAAAATTGAAAATTTTGACGAAGCAAGGAAGAAAAAAAATGTTAAATTAACATTTTTTTATTATTTTTCTGGATTGCTATGCTCCTTATAGTCGCTCGCATAGGTATCAATGTAACAAAGCACTCACCAATTGGCGATAAAATAGATAGGGATAAGCTTTTCCTAAAAGCTTATCCCTTTCTTAATGAATAAACTTATTAACCAAACTCCTGCATAGAATACTGGAGTACTAAATATAGTAAAAAATAGTTTAAATGAATAGCTATTAAGTACAAGATGGCCTAATTGGTCAAAAGGAAAAATATTAAATAAGCTCATAATCCCAATTACAATAAAAGTATCAATAAATAAAGAAATTGCCGTACTAAAATTGTTTCTTATCCATAAATATTTACCTTTAGTAATTTTACGTATCCATAAATATATATTAATATCAACAAGTTGAGCTATATAACAGGCAAAAGTTGATGCTAAAAAAGATATATGGTATGAACCAAAGACTTTATGAAAAGTTATGTTATCAACATTAGACCAATTAGTAGCTTCCAATTTATCCATAAGACTTATTATTAGAACTACTATTATATTAAAAATAATAGCAAGCTTTACACAAAAATTGGCTCTTTCTTTACCGTAAAACTCAGCTATTAAATCCGTTAATAAAAAAGTTAACGGGTAAAAAATTGCTCCTATAGATAATTCAAGAATATAAAAATTAAAAATATTAAGGTAAACAAATTTTTGATATATTAAGTTTCCTACTATAATAAGGACTGTAAAAAACGTACATAAAATGATATAAATTTTTTCTTTTATATTAAATGCTATAGACATTTCTAAAATTATTTTGTGAATAAAATATTGCTATACTTTAATAATATATATCGGGAGTTCTAAAAACTATACTAAACTCTCTGATGTCATTCCCGCGGAAGCGGGAATCCAGTAACTAAAAGATACAAATATATTTAGTTTTTCATATTAAAAGCTCAAATAATTTCACTTTTTTCTGGATTCTCGCTTTCGCAGGAATGACATAAAACGCATTTTTCAATCCATGCAACAATGCCAATAAAGGTAGACAATGACAAGTATGAGAGATATTACTAAGATAAAGCTGTAACTATTTAGCTATAGGTAAACTATTTTCTGCTTGATTTTCTTCAATTTCATTAATCTTAGAAACTAAATCTGATTTCTTTTTTGAGGAAAGGTTAGCAAGTACTATTGCATTTATTAAAAATAATGTTGTAAGTATTATAGTGCTTTTAGTAAGAAAATTACCGACTGTTTTAGCACTGACTACTCCCATATTATTACCGCCGCTTATACTACTAATTCCATCCGATCCGCTACGCTGCATCAGAATAACTATAATTAGCAATATTGCAATAGTAATATGTACAAAAAGAAGGATGTCTATCATAAATATAACTATTTTTAGTGGTGCTACTAGGGGGAATTGAACCCCCGACCTCTTCATTACCAATGAAGTGCTCTACCCCTGAGCTATAGTAGCAAGATTATTTCAAACTCTTTTTGCCATATATTTGTTATTAAATCAAGAAGAATTTTGGAAATTCATTTACTATTTACAAAAAAGCGCTTATTCTAGCTTTTCATTCGCTCCGCCTATATGTACCTCATCATAAGATGCTACTGTAGTTTCATTAGCATGTATCCCAAATTCTTTATGTAAATAATCACTTAAAATCTTTAGGGTTTTTTCTTTGGTTTGGCATGCTAATATCATTTTATTATCTTGTACTAACTTTTGTAATTGGGCTATCTCTTCTACAGAAGCAGGTCTCATTTCTAAAGATCCGCTTTCTTCTTGCTGTATTCGGTCAGTCATTACAGTCGTAGTAACTCCATGGCACGTATCGAATAAGTCTATATCTATCCTTGAAATTGCCTCGTTACTAGTTATTTTTTCAATATTTTTGGAGTGATTGATGCTATCCTGTGAGATACTAGCAAAAACTAATCCATTTTTAATACTCTTGTATTCATGACCATGGTAAGAACTCTTAGGTGTAAAAGCTACAATTTTATCATTAAATTCAACTAGGTTTGCAGGTTTTGTAATTTTTTTCATATTTTATCTAAACTTCTATTTTTGTAAAAAGATAAGGCGATCAATGCAAAAATACAGCTTAATATGACATAATAAACTGCCGAGGTTACATGCCCTGTTTTTTGTACTAAATATTCAAAGACAAGAGGCGTAGTACCACCAAAAATACTTGTAGCAGTGTTATATGAAATAGAGAGAGCGGTGTTACGTATATTTGTAGGATAAAATTCTGCTTGTAATGCCGGTTCAGGACCGATATAGTTAGCGGCAAGTATAGCGAGTATAAATTGTGAGATAATTACGCTTGTGAAGTCCCCGTTCTCAAAATTATTAAGTAAAAACGGCGTTGTTACAATAATTATTATCAGATTAATTACAAAAATTTTCCTGCGACCTATAATATCGGATAGATAACCGCTTAATAAAGTTACGGCTATCATAATCACATAACATATGCTAGCAAGGCTATTTACCTCATTTTCAGTAAAATTACGGCTGATTTTTAAAAACGATACCAAGTAAATTGTAGTTAGATAGAATATTATCGAACCGGGAGCATTGATAAAAACCGAGATTAATATATCAAACCAATGATTGGTAATGACTTTTTTTAATGGTGACTGTAAAATCTTTTTCTGTTCTCTTAGATTTTTAAAATTCGGTGTTTCATGTGTATGTTTTTTAATATAAAATGCTGAAAAAAGAATAAAAAAACCAAGTAAAAAAGGTATTCTCCAGCCAAAACTATCAAATTGTGAAGCTGTTAGGATATTCTTGACGATATAAGAAATAAAAGAACCAAGCAATAAACCAGAGCATATACTAGACATTGAAATACTACCGGTGAAGCCTCGGTGTTTATGGCTAGTATGCTCAATAACAAAGGAAATAGAGCCGGTCAAAGCTCCTCCCATTGATAATCCTTGTAGAATTCGTACACAAATCATTAATATAGTCGCAGTTATCCCGATAGTATGGTAAGTTGGTA
The DNA here is from genome assembly GCF_963970025.1 of Rickettsia helvetica. Taxonomy (NCBI): domain Bacteria; kingdom Pseudomonadati; phylum Pseudomonadota; class Alphaproteobacteria; order Rickettsiales; family Rickettsiaceae; genus Rickettsia; species Rickettsia helvetica. Next base: position 540,043 of record NZ_OZ018776.1, on the reverse strand, counting down.
ATATTCCTATTAATATGGTTGGGGCAGACATGCAAAATAACGCGCTAGTTAAGGCTACTTTGCGTCCAAATCTATCACCGATAACACCAAAAAATATGCCGCCCAACGGTCTTGCCAAATAACCTATAGCAAATACTAAAAAAGCTTGCAGTAAAGAAGTATTAGCATCATCATTCGGAAAAAATTTTGCTCCTATTATGGGTGCAAAATAACCGAATAATACATAATCATACCATTCAAAAGTGTTGGCGATACCGCTTGAAAATACTAGTTTACTGCGATTCATGTTTTCTACTCATAGCTTTTTTTTCGGAGTATATTATAAATAAGGTGACAGGAATTATTATTACTGCTCCATGAAGTGTGCTTTTATCGGGAAACTCGTTAAATATGAAATATGCCGCTATTGCTGAAATCACCAGCTCTAAATATCTATAAGGAGCGGTAGCGGTTGCATCTACCATGGAAAAAGCTTTAAGCAGGAAGAATAATATTAAGCTTCCGCTACTACCGAGTACAAACAATAAAGCTAATTCAAAACTACTAGGAGTTAGCCAATACTGCGAGGCTACAGGTAGCGACACTATAGCAGTTACTATTGCCGAATAAAATAGCATGCTAATCATCGATTCTTTTATTACGAATTTTTTATTAATAATGTCAAGCATAGCAAATGAAATAGCCGCTAATACAAAATACAAAATTTCGGGGTTAAAATCCTCAGCATGCGGTTTAAGCGTAACAACAAGTCCTATAAATCCTACTATGGTAACTACCCATCTTTGCCAAATAATACTTTCGTTAAGAAAAAATACGGCAAGTATTAAAGTAAATAAAGGAATAGAAAAACTTACGACGGTTGCAGTAGTAACGGGAGCTATGGTAAGACCATAAGTCCAGGAAGTCATACCGAAAAATAATAATAACCCTCTTAATATATGTACAAAAGGACGACTTGTTTTTAAGGTATTTTTACCGTAATAAACAACAAAAGGTAGTAAAACTATGCTACTGAAAAAGAAGCGGAAAAAAGCTACTTCAAAGCTATGTAAACGAGTCCCAAGATATTTAGACATTACATCATTGGCACTACTACTTATTAAACTAAATAAAAACCAACCTATACCGGTTAAATATGTTTTTAATGCATCATTCATTAATATGCTCCAATAATTTCTATAATTTTACTTAAATGTCTTGACTTTTAGCATAAAAGAATTCTATCTTCTATGACAATGGTATAAATATATAAACAAAAATTTTATATAATATACGGTAATCAATTTTAAGCAAGTAAAGGTTATAATTATTATGTTAAGAATAGTGAAAAAATTAGGGATAATTTTGTTTGTATCTAGCATAAGTATTAATAGTTTTGCTAAAAGCATTTATGATGATGTAGATTCTGCTCCTGACTATGATAGTACACCGTATTATGAAAACGAAGGAAGTTTAGTTTTCAAGATGCGTCTAGGAGGTGTTTTTTCAAGTGCTAAGCAAAAAGGATTACCTCCTCCTACCTCTCCTCAACCTGTTTCAGTAGGAGAAGTTGCAAAAAACGGTTATGGAGGTGATGCATCCACTACTATATTCTTTAACAATTATTTAGCCACTGAATTATCACTTGGCTTTAATGTTTTACGCACTAAATATACCTCCCTTGCAGCCGTTGCTCATAATTATGGCGTTGATAATGTCAAACTAGGAAAAAACAAACCTATTTATATGATTCCTGCAACGGTTACCGGACAATTTCATATAGCTCCTTACGGTGGAATAAGACCGTATATAGGCATAGGTTATCACGGTTCTTATATGCTTACACAAGCTACCGGTCTTAAAATTAGAAACGGACACGATGCCGTAGGACAAATAGGTGTAGATTTTTATGCTAAAGATGATACTTTAATCAATATTGACGTAAGACAATTTTTCTTAAATCCTAAACTTGAGTATAAACCGAATTTAGTAGGTAATAAAACCATGACCTCTAAAGTTAAACTTAATCCTTTAATAGTTTCCGTAGGTATAGGATTTACTTTTTAAAAATATTTTGTCATTGCGAAGAGACATTGTTGTATGAACTGAGCCGTCATTGCGAGGAAATTACGAAGTAATTGACGAAGCAATCTCAGGAATTTGTTATTTTCATGAGATTACCACGCAGCCTATTTGGTATCAACGCAGACAAACCTCCTCGCAATGACGTTTCTAAATTATTAAATAAATTCACCCATGTCTCTGCAGATTATCCAATTACTATATTTAGCTTCCGCTATTTGTTTTATTCTGTCGCTAAAGTTTTTATCCTCACAAAAACAAGCATATTTAGGTAGTACCATAGGTATTTTGGGGATGGCGATAGCAGTCGGCGTTACTTTTTTCCTACCGGATTTTACTCATAAATTACCCATTATAACCACTATATTATTGGGCGGTATAATAGGAGGAATTATTGCACTTAAAATTTCTATGATGGCAATGCCTCAATTAGTCGCAGGTTTTCACTCTTTTGTCGGTCTTGCTGCAGTATTTGTAGCTTACGCTACGATACTTGCACCTGAAAATTTTTCTATAGGTATGGCAGGGAACTTACCTATTAGTTCTTTGATAGAAATATCCTTAGGCGTCTCTATAGGTGCTTTAACTTTTAGCGGTTCGGTTATAGCTTTTCTAAAACTACAAGGCTTAATGAAAAGTAGCCCGTTAAAATTCTACGGTCAGCAATATATATGCTTATTAACGGCAATAATATTAGTTCTTTTGATAATATCGTTTATTCGTTCAGAGAATATATTTTTATTTAATCTAATAGTCTTTTTATCGCTGTTAATCGGAGTATTACTAATAATACCGGTGGGCGGTGCAGATATGCCTATTATAGTATCAATGCTAAATTCTTATTCAGGTTTTGCGGCAGCAGGTATAGGGTTTACGCTTAGCAATAGCCTACTTATTATTACCGGGGCATTGGTCGGCAGTAGCGGAGCTATACTTAGCTATATAATGTGCAAAGCTATGAACCGCTCATTAATCAAGGTTATTTTTGGAGCATTTTTACCTACCTCTGTAGGAATTAGCAAAGATATAGACGACGATAAAATAGCAAAAACAAGCTGCCCTGAAGATGCAGCACATTTACTACTTAATGCATCGTCGGTGATAATTGTTCCCGGTTACGGTATGGCAGTAGCCCAGTCTCAGTATATCATAAAAGAGATGGTTGATATATTAGAACGTTCAGATATTAATGTACGTTTTGCCGTACATCCGGTAGCAGGTAGAATGCCTGGACATATGAATGTTTTACTTGCAGAAGCTAATATAGATTATGAGAAAGTACTTGAGCTTGAAGAAATTAATAGAGATTTCGCTACCACTGACGTAGTGCTTGTGATTGGGGCAAATGACGTAACTAATCCTGCTGCTAAAAATGATCCGAATAGTCCAATTTACGGTATGCCGGTACTCGATGTCGAAAAAGCACGTACGATTTTGTTTATTAAACGCTCTATGGCATCAGGATATGCAGGTATAGAAAATGAACTATTTTATCACGATAATACTTTTATGTTATTCGGCGATGCTAAGAAAGTAGTTGAGGAGATAGTTAAGTTTCTAAATGAAGATTAGGTTCTATATCTTTTGGATTTTATAGTATTATTTTAAATCTTGTAACAGATCGTTTTCATGATTTATAACATATCCAAATCGACATTTAAAACAGTACTTAGTTTTTTTAGCGTATCTATTGTACCGGTGCGTGATCCTTTTTCAATAACAGAAATATATTGCTTAGTTTTACCAATTTTAATGGCTAATTGTTCTTGGGAAAACCCTCTATATTCACGGTAAACTTTAATAGAATTTTCACCGTTTAAGATTTTTTGTACTAACTCTTCAGGGAAATATTCTTCATTTTTAGCTATCCCTTCAGCGTATAATTCTTCATCGGTGATGTGACATTTTTTAAAGTTTATAAGTTCCTAATGCTCATTAAAAGGTATAATAATAAAAGCAGGTTTTCCTTGATACTCTATTATATGTTTACTACTCATTTGTACACCTCGCCTCTAACATCGATATTGATTACTAGAATTTCTAATTTTCCTGTATCTATTCTATATATAATTCGGTAATTTCCAACTCTTAATCTATACCCCTCATGCCCTATTAGCTTTTTAATATTATTATTTTCCTTATAAGGGACTATAGTTTTAACTGCTCTAATTTTTCTAATATAATCTTTCTTTTATTTGCAGAAATTTTGAGTAAATTTCTTAAAGCTGTTTAATTTATAATATTGGTCAACATATAGTTGACATTAAAAGAAATAATTTAGAACTTTGCTTTATTAATACTTGTTTTCTAAATGAAGATTGACTTAAATAACTCTATTTGTTATAACTTCTTAAATTAAGCCAAAAAACAATTATCATGAATTCGCAAAAAACATTACCGCTTCTGCCAAAAGCCACGGCTATGTGGTTAATTGAAAATACTTCTTTAACTTTTAAACAAATTGCCGGTTTTTGCGGTATTCATGAATTTGAAATAAAAGGTATGGCTGACGGTGAAGTAGCACAATCTATAAAAGGTTTAAATCCAATTGCAAATGGTCAGTTAACTTTAGAGGAAATTGAGCGTTGCAGTAAAGATCCTAATACTAATTTACAAATTTCATATAGCCCTGCTGATGAATTGATGAAAAATCAGAAAAAACAGCGTGCTAAATACACTCCTATAGCAAGACGTCAAGATAAACCAGATGCTATATATTGGTTATTGTCTAATTATCCGAACATCCAAGACCATCAAATAATTAAATTAATAGGTACTACTAAAACTACTATAGATGCTATTAGAACCCGTAGCCATTGGAATATGAATTCTATTCGTCCTCGTGATCCTGTATTACTGGGGATCTGTAGTCAAATAGACCTGAATAAAATAGTAGAAAGCCTAAAGCCTCCATAAAATCCTACAAAAGAATCGTAAAATTATACTCACTTCTATCCTGCGAAAAGCTTGCTTACGTGAATTATTTTCTGATTGCCCGCTTTGATCAGCGTTATTGCGTGGCTTGTTTATGTCATTCCTGCATAGTCTATGTATTTAATAAGTGTTTAGAATAATGCATAATTCTAGATACTGTAAGGAGGTAACGATGGTGGTCAGGTTATTAATTTAATTATAATTAATGAACCGTGCCCCGGTGTGTTACTCCTTACTTCATTTGGTTCCAAACAAATCAATAGAGCAAGGGGTTATTCACGATCAACCATTAAGATCAAGTGAATAACCCCCTTGCTCGTACATGGGACAGGAGAGAAAAACATAACAAAGCATATCTTTATAGGTATCGATGTATCTGAAGATACTTTAGACGTCTGGTTACACCCATTGAATAAATATAAAGTTTTTAATAATGATCAAAAAGGCATTAATGAGCTAGCCGAATATATAGCAGGTTATAGTATTGCTAAAATTGTAATTGAAGCTACCGGTGGGCTTGAATATAAAGCGGCAAACACCTTATAAAAAGCAGGATATTTGGTGTCAGTAGTTAATCCTTATTTTACATCAGCATTTAGAACTATGAGAGGTAAGTTTACAAAAACTGATACCATCGATGCACAAATGTTAGCATTATTTGCAGAAAAAATTAACCCTGAATCTAGAAAAGTAGCGAATGAGATAGAAAAAGAATTAAAAGAACTTACAGCTAGACGTAACCAATTAATTACTATGATAGTATCTGAACGCAATCGCTTACGTAGAGTTACTAATCAAAAAATAATTAATAGTATAAATAATGTTATTGATTTACTTAATAGCCAAAAGGAATAAGTAGAAAAGCTTATATTACATCTTATTTTAAATCTAGAAAGTTACAAAGAAATATATAATTTACTCATTACTATCCCAGGTATTGGCTCGATTATAGCAATAACCTTAATTACAGAATTACCGGAGCTTGGTAATTTAAATTGTAAACAAATAGCTTCTTTAGTAGGAGTAGCACCTCACTGTAAGGAAAGTGGCAAAACAAGATTTAAAGCAAAAACTAAAGGTGGTAGAAAAACGGTACGGGCAGCATTATATATGGCAGCTGTTATGTCTGTAAGATGTAATTCTGCAGTTAAACCTTTTTATAAAAGACTTGTAGAAAAAGGAAAGGCCAAACAATTAGCTCTTACTGCTGTAATGCGAAAGATAATAATAATTATCAATAACATTGTTAAAAACAAACGACCTTGGCAGGAACAATATAAACAAATTATCTTGACTTCTTAAACATAAATCACCAGGGCGTTGTTGTATGGATAATTAATCGTCATTGCGAGAGTCATAGACTGCGTGGCAATCCAAAAAAAATAATAAAAAAATTCTGTAAATCAGAATTTTTTTACTTTCTTGCTTAGTCAATTGCTATGCAATTTTCTCGCAAACGGATTTTTTTATGGATTAAAAAAGTGATTTATTGCCTAATAAGTCGTTTATCGCTAGGTAAAGTATAACTTTTATCGGTAGAACGACAGGGACAAATATCAATTCCTCCACGCCTAGTATATACTATATAAATAGAAAGAAAATCAGGATTTATAGCGTTTTTAATGTCTGTAAAAATACGCTCGGCACACTGCTCTGCAAACTCATTACAATTTCTAAAAGATATTAGATATTTCAGGAAATAATCATGTTTTAACTTTTTTCCTTTATATTTTATAATGATTGTACCCCAATCCGGTTGACCGGTTACTAAGCAATTTGATTTTAGTAAATTAGAATTAATCTCTTCTTCTACCAAAACATCTTCATACTCAATTAAACTATTATCGGGTGGACCGTAATTATTGCATACTATATCTAAATCATCGATATTTTTACCGCTTGGAACACCAAATTCTATTTTTGTATTTATAGGCCATATCCGTCCTGTTACTTTAGCGTATGTAACATTACTTAGATCCTGCAAGATAATTCTTTCTAGTTCTTCTATTGATTCAACAACAAAGTTATTAAAAGAATTTAGATATAATTTAAATGATTTTGATTCTACTATATTTTCAGAATCCGTCGGTATATAAAAAGTGCCTACTCCAACCCATGGCTTACCGTTCTTATTAAGACAAGATAGTTCATATGTATTCCAAACATCTACACCGTAAAACGGAAGATTATTACTATTTATTCCCAGTTCGTTTCGATTATTTATACGTGGAATTTTAAATAATAAAGTCGCATCATAACTATCTTTATAAGTACTTTTTTTACCAAGTAAAGAAGTAGATAAAGGCATTAATTATGCTCCTTGTGCTAAAATTTCTTTTTGTTGTAATTCATCATATTCTTTTAGCATATAACCGCGTCCCCATACTGTGTCGATATAATCTCTACCGCCGGCAGCATCACTTAACTTTTTACGAAGTTTACAAATAAATACGTCAATAATTTTCATTTCCGGTTCGTCAACACTACTATATAAGTGATTTAAGAACATTTCTTTAGTTAAGATAGTTCCTCTTCGGAGTATTAATAGCTCTAAAATAGCATATTCTTTGTTCGTCAAATGTACCTTTTTGCCGTCAACTTCTACACTTCTAGTATCTAGGTTTACGCTAACCTTATCAAACCTAAATACTGATGCTGCATGCCCTTTAGAACGTCTAACTATAGCTTTAATTCTAGCAATTAATTCCTCTCTTACAAACGGCTTGGTTAGATAATCATCGGCTTCGGAAGAGAAACCGGTAATTTTTTGATCCGTATCCGTTAAGTTAGATAAAATTAAGATTGGAGTTTTTATTTTGGCAGCACGCAATCTTAGTAATATCTCAAAACCATTAATATCCGGTAACATAAGGTCTAAAATCACTAGATCATAACCACCGACTTTACCAAGTCTTAAACCTTCCACACCAACTGAAGCTTTATCGCAAACTATCCCTTCTGAAGCTAAAGTTAGCTCAATTAAGTTAGCCATTTCCGGCTCGTCTTCAATTAACAAAACTCTCACTATTTTTCTCCATAAAATTCAATTTTTATATTGTGCTATAATTTAATTACAGTTAATTATTGTTAACTAAATTATAATTTTTTATCTAGTGCTTTATACATTCATTAATTACATAAGTAAAGAATATTTAATCAAATTGATAAAATTTTTACTATTAAGCTCTATCTATGATTTAAAAACCATGGCGTTTAAAACGAAATTTATTAAATAATTAAATGATTTTCTTAGTTTTGATGCTCCGACATTTTCTTATGATATAAGGCACCAAAATCTATAGGATCAATCATTAAAGGCTGGAATCCTGCATCTTGAGTACAACTAGCTATAATTTTTCTAGCAAATGGAAATATCATTGCCGGACAATGAACTGATAATAAAATCGGATGTTGTTCAGCATCAATATTAATTAAATTAAATACTCCGGCATATTTTAATTCTATCTGAAATAATTTATATTTTTCATTTCTTGCGATTGCTTCGATATTTAATTCTACTTCATAGAAATTTTCTTCCGATAAATTAGTAATATTTATATCTAGAGATAAATCAATTTGAGGGCGTTGATCCAAAGCCGCAAGAGAAGACGGGGCAGAAGGGTTCTCAAGAGATAAATCTTTTATATATTGTGCATTAACGGAAATATGCGGCATTGCCTCATTAGTATCAGTGTTTATTGTACTCATAAAAATCCTTATTAAAAATTTAATATAATTTTTTACATAAAAAAGTTATGTTAAAGGTAAAGTTACGCCTACTTGTTTCATATATTTTCCTTGTCGATCAGCATATGAAGTATCACAAATTTGATCACTTTTTAAAAATAAAAACTGACAAGCTCCTTCATTTGCATATATTTTAGCAGGTAATGGAGTAGTATTAGAAAACTCTAAAGTTACATGTCCTTCCCATTCTGGTTCTAACGGAGTCACATTTACTATTATACCGCATCTTGCATAAGTGGACTTGCCGACACAAATAACTAATACATCACGCGGTATTTTAAAATATTCTATAGTCCTGCCAAGGGCAAAACTATTAGGTGGAATAATACACACATCTACTTCTCTATCAACTAAATTATATTCACTGAAATTTTTTGGATCAACCGTAGTAGAATTTATATTGGTAAATATTTTAAATTCATTAGATACTCTAGCATCATAGCCGTAAGAAGATAAGCCGTAAGAAATAATCTTTTCTTTATTATGAACTCTTACCTGCTTTTCCGCAAAGGGCCTTATCATACTTTGATTTATAACAGCTTCTTTTATCCACTTATCTGACATTATAGCCATAATCAAAACTTAATTTAATTAATAAACTAATGATTATAACTCATAATTATTTACAATACAAAATTTTTCTTTAAAACTATAAGTCTGAGACTACTTGAATAATGATAATGATAATAATACAACATTGTATACTTAAAATTAAATTATTATAAATTAAAATAGTTTTTTATTGTCAATTCTGAAAAGATTATTATATTCTAGCGTAGTTGGTTTATATTTATTAATACTAAAATTTATTTTGTAGTATTAAATTTTATTATTTAAGTTTATAGGGACTTTATTAAAATGAAAAAATTATTATTAGCTGCAAGTATTATTTGCCTTGCATCGGCTGGTCTTGCCGAAGAAAATCCAATACCTGTTATTTCTAATTCTGATACTGAAATAAAATTAGAAGGGTTCTATTTATTTGAAAACGGTTATATTAAACAGGATCATTTAATTTTATTTGATAAAAATGTAACTGATAACAGGAAAAAGCTAGGGTTTTACACGGAAGCAGCGTTTGCAGCAACTATTACTAAAACTATCAATGATGTAATAGCAGGTGCTAAAATAGTGCTTCAGCCTACTACAAGAGCAAAAACCTCTACAAGTTATAATGGATCACATATCTTTATTAAAACTAGTTACGGTAAAGTAGAACTCGGCTCTCCTGCTGATGTAAGTGCTAAATTGCGTATTACCGGTAGTCAAGTAACTGCAGGTACTGGAGGATGGTGTAGATATGCTCTACTTGACGGTCAGTATATGAGGTATAAAGGCTTAAAACCAGATTTTGATACTAGTGCTAATTTTTATCTTGAATCATACTCGAATTATTTTGATCAAATCAATGATAAAGCTGAGAGAGCTAGAAGATTGAACTTTTTTACGCCTAAAATGAAAGGCTTCCAAGCCGGTATCTCTTATACTCCCGATACTGCTAATACGGGCGGTAACAAAGATATAAATAATTTAACACTTGAAAGGTCAGGAAGAAACGGGGTTAGTGTTTCTAGAACCGGAATAAAGACGGTTAAATTAGAGAATAATGAAACTATGACTATTAATCAGAATATTAGAGATGCTTTTTCTGCCGGCTTAACTTATGAACATGAAATTAGCGAAGATGCAGACTTAAAATTATCCGTTACCGGAGAGTACGGTAAACCTGCTCGTCGTCTTATTCATGCTAAAATGGACGGAACTAAAGTAGTAGAAGTATTAAATACTTATAAGCTTTCTAATTTAAAAGCATATAATCTTGGAGCCGTATTTACTTATGGTAATTTCTCTTGTGGAGCTTCTTACGGTAATTTAGGTAAAAGCTTAACTGCTAAAGAATATTATAAAGTCGGTCGTGATACCTATTATTACAATGGAGCAGTTGCTTATGGACAAGGACCTATAAAAACAAGTCTTGAATATCTCAAAACTTCAAGATATAAAAACACCGTTGATGCTGTAAGCCTCGCTACTGAATATAAGATCATGCCTGGTTTATTACCATATGCTGAAATTTCTCATTTCCAAGCTAAAGGTAAACCTGTATATTACCCTGAAGCACCTAGTAAAACAACACGAGGTACTGTTGGTCTTATAGGTACAAAACTTAAATTTTAATGATCTATAGAGATAAAATACATCGTCAAATTTTCCATGTCATACCGTGGCTTGATCACGGTATCTAGAGAAATTAGTATTTTAAGCTAGATACCGCACTCAAGTCGCAGCATGACGACTGAAAAATCATTCCACGCAACAAAGCCTCACAGGGATAACATCGAGGACTTTCTAAAAACTGTTCAGAACTATAACTAAAAAATCGGATATAAGTATTATTGTAAGAATTAACAAAATTACTAACAAACTCGTTATGTTCTTCATGAAAATAAACGAATTTCATCACTAGACCTCTTCGGAAACGAGGATTTAGGGAGGAATTTGAAAAAGGAGACACGGAACACAGAACCACAGCCGTACACAAGCGTACGTGAGGATTCGAGTACCGGATCGCTTAGAGCAATCTTATGCCTTGATTATTCCATTTTTTTAATTGAACTATCAATAAACTTTATAGTTCCATCGTTGCAATAGTCTTGTTTTCTCTTCTGTTAAATCTTTAAACCATTCTATTAGCTTACAGTTCTCTAATCCTTGTCAAATTATGCTTAGTTTTGTACTTCATGTACTTAAATGGTATATTTCAGAAAGCTACAGCCAAGATGAATTTAAAGTTGAGCCTACACAGCGTAAATTACATAAGTACCGGCGAACCCTAAAAAATTCGTGCTATACTGCCTTTTGATTAAATAAAATTATATATTTTACTTTTTTTATTTTTAGATATTGACTTTCTTTGATTACCATATATTGTGATGCAACCATAATATATGGTAATCATGTGATATATGATTTTTATTATTTTAAAATAGGAGTAACACTATGAATCATGCTCAATTTACAAGCTCAGGATATTCCTTTATAAATGGATTAAAAGCAGTTACAAGGTATGCAACCGCTTCTAAATTATTATTTAAAGATGCATATAATTTTGTTTCTAGTTCCAACTTAAAAAAATATTTACAATATTACATGCTTTAAATATTCAGAAAGTCTATACAAAAGACGGTGATTTTGAGGCAGCATTGAAGTTTTTTAATATGAAACAGTATAGTTCTCTAAAGATAGATGTAACTCAGAACATAGAAAAACCCGCGTCAGAAAACAATGAAAATTTTTTCTCTCCTATATTAAATGTATTTAAAAACATGATGGAAACAAGTAATATTATAGATAAATATATTACTGCAATCCCTCATTTAATGAGTATAGGTTTTACCTTAAAAAAAATTTCAAGCCCCAACCACGTTATAAGCAAATTTGATGCAATAAAGGTACCAGCACTTATGGCAGCTGCTACTGCTATCGGAGAACCTTTAATAGATACAATTAAAGAGGATTGTTCTACTATAATTCAATTTTTCAAAGATAGTAATAGCTCTTAACTGGTGTTTATAACCTTTTCAGTAATAATAATGAAGATTTTACATATTATCAGTTAGAGGAAGGTCATCAGGATGATCAAGTTGATGTTATAGGAGTAGGAGATAGTAACATCTATTAATTTTAAATAGGCAAGATGAATTTAAAAGCCTATAAAAACTTTTAATAATAGGACGATACAAGCGAATTATTTACAAATTCGCTTGTATCAAACCATATAAAATATGCTGTTTTTTTTGTATATATTCAATCTTTATTATAATTATGATGAAAATCTATTATTTTTTGGGAAACCCATAGGAGGTAATTTACCGGTACTACCTCTTTTTCCTAAAAATGCAATAATATTTTTCTCGAGCTTTACTTTTCCATTGTTATTCCAGCCTAAGCCATCTTCTTTATTAAATATTTTAATATCTAAAAGTTTTGCATTCTTAAATTTTTGCAGCGTTACACCTTGCCCTTTTTTCATTTCAGGTATTTCATCTACATTAAATACCAGTAATTTACGGCTTTCACCGATACAAGCAATACTATCCCCGTTTACAGGTAAACAAGCTATACATGCATGACCATCCGGTACATTCATAATTTGCTTTCCTGTTTTTGTTTGAGCCATTACTTCGTTTGAATTAACTAAAAAACCCTTACCTATGCTACTTGCAAGTAATAAAAGCTGATCAGGCTTATAGACTAAAATATTAGTAATATCATTATTCCCTATATCTACAAGTAGCTTTATAGATTCTCCCGTTCCTTTACCTTTGGAAATATTATCAGCAAGTAATGTAAAAAACCTCCCTTCTGAACTAACTATTAATACTTTATCAGTCGTGTAAGCTTCTAAAATAAATTTTTCTGCATCACCTTCTTTATATTTAATAGTCGATAAATCGGTGTTATGACCTTTTAACGAACGTGCCCACCCCATTTTTGAGCAGATAATAGTAATCGGTTCTTTAGTAATGAAAGCCGTTATATCAACTACTTGATTCGTAAGCGTTACTTCTTCAAAGCTTGTACGTCTAGCTCCTATTACTGTATTTAATCCGAATTTCGTTTGTACTGCTTTGATTTCTTTTTTAACTATTTTCCATAGTTCTTTAGGATTATTTAAAATCTCTTCTAATATAGCTTGTTGCTTCTGCAAATTACTATGCTCATTAATCATTTCCTGCTCTTCAAGTTTGCGTAACGAGCGAAGACGAGTATTTAATATTGCTTCTACTTGTATTTCGGTTAGTTTAAACCGCTCCATCATTATCGCTTTCGGCTCATCCTCTTCACGAATAATTTTAATGATTTCATCAAGATTTAGATAAGCTATCCTAAGCCCTTCTAGAATTTCTAAACGATGCTTGATTTTATTCAAAAGATATGTTGATCTGCGAGTAACAATATTTTGTCTATGATCTAGAAACTCTTGTAAAATCTCTAAAATATTCATTACTCCCGGCACGTTATTACTGCCGATTACATTCATATTTAGCTGAATGCGGCTTTCTAAATTCGTTAGCTTAAATAGAGATTCCATAACTATTTGCGGATCACAACTACGATCTCTAGGTTCGATAATTAATCTAATAATATCAGTTGATTCATCTCTAATATTGCTAACAAGCGGGATTTTTTTATCCTTTAGTAATATTGCTATTTGTTCTATAAGTTTTGATTTCTGAACCTGATAAGGTATCTCGGTTACGACTATCTGATATGTACCGTAACTTAGCTCCTCTTTTTCCCATCTGCTTCTCACTCTAAGACTACTGCGTCCAGTAGTATATGCAGCATTAATAACTTCAGCTTTATCAATAATTATGCCGCCGGTCGGGAAATCAGGACCTTTGATAAAGTTCATTATATCATTAATTTCAGCTTTCGGGTGGTCGATTAAATGTATTAGAGCATCACAAAGCTCATGTAAATTATGCGGCGGTATATTGGTTGCCATACCGACTGCTATCCCTTCAGAACCATTAGCTAGTAAATTCGGAAAACTTGCCGGCATTATTACCGGTTCTAAATCGGAATCATCATAAGTAGGGCGAAAATCTACCGTATCTTTATCGATGTCCTCCATTAATAACGTACATATTTCCGTCATACGTGATTCGGTATAACGCATAGCCGCCGCATTATCACCGTCGATAGAGCCGAAATTACCCTGTCCATCAATTAAAGGATAACGCAACGAAAAATGCTGAGCAAGGCGTACCAAGGTATCATACACTGCCACATCACCGTGCGGGTGGTATTTACCTATTACATCACCGACCACCCTTGCACACTTCTTATAACCGGAATTCGGCTCAAGCCTTAGCTGTAGCATTGCGTATAATAATCTACGATGTACAGGCTTGAGCCCGTCACGTACGTCAGGAAGCGAACGTGACATAATTGTCGACAACGCATAAGCAAGATAACGCTCCGATAATGCATTAGCAAAGTCAATATTTTCTATTTTAGCTTCTTTCATAAGTTATTTTGTATTTGTTTTTGTTACATGACTCCTATGTCATTCCTGCGAGGCATTGTTGAGTGGTTCAGAAAACGCATTCGATGTCATCCCTATGAAAGCAGGGATCCAGAAAAAATAACCTTAATATAGGTACAAAATTATATACTATTAATAAAATAAATATATAAAACACGTTTTTATATATTTTACTGGCTTCCCGCTTCCGCGGGAATGACATAGAGTATACAAATATCACTTCAACACACAACTCTGCTTGTTATAAGCTAATTTCTTACAAACCGCTTTAGCTTGACTAAGACTACCATAATCACCGGCTAAGATTAAATAGAAAAATTTGCCGTCGTCATATTTAACTTTTTTGGTTGTGATAACAACATTTTTAAGAATTTTCGGGAATTTCTTTTTTATTCTTTCCCCTTCTTTCATTGCTTCTGCTTCAGATTTTACCGAACCTAGTTGTACTTTATAACTTTCATTATTTTTACAATTTTTAGGATTATTAGACTTATCTTTACTTCCTTTTTCAAGCTTTATTATATTTAAATCCGTTTCATTTTTGGAGTTATTATTTGGCTCTATTAATGCAATAAGGTTAGATATTTCATCAAAAGATTCATCGCTTTGACTTTGGTTACGAGAATCTATACTCATAGGTTTCTCAGGGTCAGGAAGCAATTTTACGGTTTTAATATTTGTATCTTTAGCAATAAGATTTTCATATATCGTACTATGTACTGCTGCTATTTGGTTATTTTCTATTATAGACGGTTTTATTTTTGTAGGCAGTTCATCAGGATAAATAGTAATTACCGGTTTGCTATTCTGATAATATTGATAACCAAAATAAATAGCGGATATACATATTAAGCACACTAGAAATATTTTAATAAAAATATTATTGATCATATTTAGTAAACGAAAAATTAGTAGACAAAGATCAATTTCAAAAAGAGCAAGAAGTTCACAAGGCGAGGACCGCAACGTATACTTAATACGTGAGAACCGCAGCTCTTGTAGAACAACATAGCCAATTTTTGAAATTCATCGAGTATACAATTACATTTTGTTCATCGGTTCTACACCTATCACTTCAAGGCCGCTAGCTATAACTTTTTGTATAGCTTTAGCAAGAGCAAGGCGTGCTAGAGTTAATTCTTTATTGTTTTCAATTACAAATCTATAGTCTCTATTTTCTTTACCGAAATTCCATATAGAATGAAATTTTGAAGCTAAGTTTATTAAATAAAATGCGATGCGATGCGGTTCAAAATATTTTGCAGATGCTTCTAATGTTTTTGTCCACGCAGCTAAAAGTTTTATGATTTCAATCTCTTCTTCTGATGATAATAAAGATAAATCATACTTACCTTCTTCAAAGTCATTATAATATTTCGGCATTAGTGCCATAGCTTTCGATAAAATCGATATTGTTCTTACATGGGCATATTGTACGTAAAAGATAGGATTTTCTCTTGATTGTTCTTTTACTTTTACTAAATCAAAATCAAGCGGCTTATCATTTTGTCTAGTCAACATCATAAATCTTATGATATCTTTCCCCACCTCATGATTTACATCTTGCACACTAGCAAAGCTCCCAAGACGTTTTGACATTTTAACCGGCACACCGTTTTCAACGAAATTGACCAATTGACAGATTTTAACGTCTACTTTAACCTGTTGCTCTTTGCCTAGAGCCTTAACTATTGCCTCAATTCTTTTAACATATCCGCTATGATCCGCACCAAGTACGTAGATTAAGTGACTCGCTCCTCTATCTATTTTATCCTTAGCATATGCAAGATCGGAAGCAAAATAAGACCAACTTCCGTCAGCTTTTTCTATAGGACGATCTTGACTATCACCATACTTAGTAGATTTAAATAATTTTTGAACTCTGTTATCCCATTTATCGTGAACTTTACCTTTAGGAGCAGAGAGCGTTCCTTCATAAATTAACCCCATACCGGTAAGTAATTTAACTGTTTCCTCTATCTCGCCTTTATCATGCAATGACTGTTCAGAAAAAAATATATTATGTTTAATACCGAGATCTTCTAAATCTTTTCTATTTAAATCAAGCATTTTTTCTACGGCAAAATTTTTGACTATTTTGAACCTTTCCGCTTCATCCATCGTTAATAATTTATTACCGTATTCTTTCGCTAAAATTTGCCCGAGCGGGATTAAATATTCTCCAGGATATAAACCGGTAGGGATAGTAATTTTTTCGCCTAAAGACTCTCTATAACGTAATAATACTGTACTAACTAAATCATTTATTTGTGAGCCTGCATCATTAACATAATATTCTTTTGTAACAGAGTAACCTACCTTTTGCAAAATTCTTGCTAGCACATCACCATATACTGCACCCCTAGCATGTCCTATATGCATTGGACCGGTGGGATTTGCCGAAACATACTCGATGTTAATATTTCTGCTTTTATCTATATCAATTTCAAAAAATTTTTCTTCGTGCTGTAAAATATCTTTTATCGATGCCTGCCAACTATCAGCTTTTATAGTGAAATTAATAAAGCCCGGTCCTGCTATTTCTATACTTGCAATATAAGGTAATGTTATAAGTACTTCTTTAAACTTTAAAGCCACTTCCCGAGGAGAAATACTTTCTTTAGCAGCAATAATCATTGCAATATTACTTGATAAATCACCGTTAAAACTATCTTTCGGTGTTTCAATAGTAGCAGTATTTGCTATTTCTTGATTATTATATAATTGCTGACTTACTGCAATTATATCTTGTTTCAATTGATTAAATATATTCATAATTAAGTTTTTAGATATTATTAAAATTCAGAGAACAAAGTTGATTATATTCCTGAATGGCAAAACGATCAGTCATACCTGCTATATAATCGGCAATAACTCTAGCTTTACTATATGTTTCATTAGAGTCTATTAGCATTTTCCAATTAACCGGTAATAAATTAATATCATCCATATAAACCTTAAACAGACCTTGTACGATTTTAGTACATTTAAGGCGGATGGCCGTAATTTTATTACTTTTATAAACTCGCTCATGTAAAAACTTCTTAGTTTCCTTAATATGTTCATTAGTTTTTTCCGTAAAATCCACTATCTGATAATTCAAGTTACGTATCTCGTCTATATTAGTAATTTTTTCTTTATTTAAATTTTCTTTTGTTTGCCATAATAAATCGGTAATTAACTCATGTATTAGCTTACGTACTACCTCATAAATCAGACATGAGGAGCTAATATTTTTAAATTTTGACTTGAGTTCAAAAACATGCTGATCAATATATTTAAGTTCAGTAAGACTATTAAAATCGATAATTTTAGCACCGATACTATCTTCTAAATCATGCGAAATATAGCTAATATCATCGGCAAGTGCTGCTATTTGAGCCTCTGCTGATGCATACGTATCAAGTTCTAAATCATTTTGCTTATTATACTCTGCTATATATTCATTTATTTCATTGGTTATAGGACCATTATGTTTTACTATTCCTTCTAATACTTCCCATGTTAAATTCACTCCATTATAAGCCGCATATCTTTTTTCAAGTAGTGTTAATATCTTTAAAGATTGAGCATTATGGGAAAAGCCATTATACTCTCTCATACATTCATTTAAAGCTCTCTCTCCCGCATGACCGAAAGGCGTATGCCCAAGATCGTGAGCAAGTGCTATTGTCTCAGCTAAATCACTTGATAAATTTAAAGTATTAGCAACTGAACGTGCAACAGTCGAAACCTCTAGAGAATGAGTTAGCCTATTTCTGTAATGATCTCCCTCGTGATTAATGAAAACTTGAGTTTTATATTGCAAACGCCTAAATGCATTAGTATGTATAATGCGATCACGATCACGTTCAAACTCGTTTCTATAAGATGTTGGGATTTCCTTATATAATCTTCCCCTACTTTTCAGAGGATCAGAAGCGTATGAAGCTAGCATCGTTATCCTTTATTACTTTTTGTAAATAAATAATCGGCATATGAAGATCAACTTTAAAAAGAGCAAGGAGTTCACAAGGCGAGGATCGCAGCATATACTTAATACGTGAGAACCGAAGCTCTTGTAGAACGACGACGCCAATTTTTGAAGTTCATCGAGTATACGAGTATACTTGAAAAATATTCATTATGCTATATAATTTATGAGACTTTTACAAGGTAATTTTGGTGACGATAACAATTACGGATAGAGCTTTTCAGCGAGTTCACAAGTTAATAGAGCTAGAAAAAGATAAGAATTTAGTACTGAGAGTTTCGGTTGATAGCGGCGGCTGCTCAGGTCTTATGTATAATTATGAATTAGTCTCAAAAGATAATATAGAACAAGATGATTATGTCATTACTAAACATAATGCTACAATTATTATTGATCCTATCTCTCAAAAATTTATGCTGGATTGCACTCTTGATTTTATAGAAGAGCTAGGCAGTTCATATTTCAACGTTAGTAATCCGCAAGCTAAAGCAAAATGCGGCTGTGGTAATTCTTTCTCGGTATAAATGCAAGTATTGCGAGTGGGCATTGTTATTAGAATGCCGATGTCATTTCCGCGAAAGTAGGAATCCAGTAACCTTTTGTCATCCTGCGACTTGATCGCGGGATCTTAGAACATAGTCTGTGATATAAAACCCCGTGATCAAGTCATAAGGTGACGCTCATTTCTAGATTCCTGCTTTCGCGGAAATGACATAAACCAGGTCTACACAAGCAAGCCTATCGCAGGAATGATATCGCAACGTCAAACTTTTAATGTTGATCATTAGGTTGCATAGCTGCTCCACCTACCTCAACTTCGTCATTATCACCGTAAGGAGGACACACCATTTCATTACTATTACCGTTATTATTCCCATCTTCTTCGTCATCTGAAGCATTACTATCTACCATAATATAAATATGTTGTTGTTGGGCTTGTTGAGCTATTAAACTTTGTTTTAATGTTTCAGCTTGAGATTTTCTTAAATTTAGCCCTTGTCCTATACATTGCTCCGTAGAGAGAATTTCCAAACTTTGAGATTGTCTTATTAAATCATCGCATATAAAAACTCCGCAGTCCCAAGTATTATCTTGTTGTAGAATTTGTAAGTCTATTATTTTTGCATCAGGATAAACCTCAGTAATAAGTTCTATTAAGTCAGGACGATCATTTAACGATCTGCCCAGAGGATCATTATACGTGTACTAGTTAGGAGTTGATCTGACAGTAAGAAGTTGTTGGGTACGAAAAAAAAGATATACTCGTACCCGGCAAAAATTTAACAACCTCTAAAAAAAGGAGACTGTCAGATGACAATATACCAACAAAAAATAATAAAGCCAAGAATTGGTTTATTACAACTAGCAGAACAACTAGGTAACGTATCGCAAGCATGTAAAGTAATGGGTTATAGCCGAGATACATTTTACCGCTATAAAGAGCTTCATGAACAAGGTGGAGAAGAAGCGCTATATGAGATGAGCAGAAGAAAGCCTTGTTTAAAGAACCGAGTACCAGCAAGTGTTGAAGATGCTATAGTTAATATTGCAGTTGAATATCCCGCTTATGGTCAAGAACGTACAGCTAATGAGCTACGCAAGAAAGGAATAATTATTTCAGGAGGAGGCGTAAGATCAGTTTGGCTTCGTCATGATTTAGAAAATTTTAAGAAACGCTTAAAAGCTTTAGAAAATAAGGTAGCAAGCGACGGTATTATTCTAAATGATATACAGTTAACAGCTCTTGAAAAAGTAAAAAACAAACGTGAAGCAAGCGGTGAGATTGAGAGTTTACATCCCGGTTATCTTGGTTCTCAAGATACCTATTATGTAGGGAATATAAAAGGTATAGGACGTATTTATCAGCAAACTTTCGTTGATACTTATTCTATTGCTATTTGTAAACTTTATACAGAAAAAACAGCTATAACGAGTGCAGACCATCTTAACGATAGGGTTATACCATTTTTTGAAAGCTATAATATTCCTCTGGTTCGGATATTAACAGATAGAGGAACGGAGTATTGTGGCAAGCCTGAGCATCATGCTTATCAGTTATATCTTGGTATTGAAAATATAGATCATTCTAAAACTAAAGCCTATAGTCCTCAAACTAATGGGATATGTGAACGATTCCACACAACTATGCAAGAAGAATGTTATCACATTTTATTCCGCAAAAAGTTTTATTCTACATTAGAAGAGCTACAAACTGATATAGATAACTGGCTTGTAGGTTATAATAATGAAAGAACTCATTCAGGTAAACATTGTTACGGTAAAACGCCAATGCAAACTTTTAAAGATTCTCTTTATATTGCAATTAATAAAAATATTGATAATATAGAGACAATATCAGACAACTTGACCTTAACTTATCAAGCTGCCTGATTACTCAATACTGTCAGATCAACTCCTAACTAGTACATTATACGTAAATATTATCTTATTTGTATTATTATCTTTACTAATCACCATACTTACCTAATATGCATGCCCTGTATTAATAGGCATAAGTATAACTTTACTTTTTTTCCTTCAAATCCTCATATACTCCCTCTCTAAGTGCATCTCTTACTTGTTCAGGCTTTGCTAAATCAACGTGGGTAACTATAGAGAATTTATTTTTGTCTATATTTGCTTCTAATATATTTTTTATATCATCTTCACTATACCAGTAATTTGGTTTTTGTATATTTTCTATAGTGCGAAGTGGGGTGTTGTCCATTGGCTGTGATTGTTGTTGATGCTGTTGTGTTTGCTGCGGCTGAATTAAAGCTTCTTTTTGTGCTTGCTGCTGTGTATTATTCTGTTTGGTTAATTCTTTTTGATCATTAGTTAATTGCTCATTTTGATTTTATTGTACTTTTGGCCACTCCTTGGCTTGCAGCTCCGGCAGTGAAACAAAATCATTTATTATAGTCTGTGTATCACTTAAAAATTTTGTTCTGTCAGCCTCCTTGGCAAACATACTAAGATCCTCTATTTTGCCTTTGTCAAGCATTGCACGTATAAAAGCAGTATTTTTTGCCATATCTGTATCAAAAGCTTTTAAAGCCTTTGATACTAATTCTTGTTTTTCTTTCTCATTTTTGTCAACTCTACTTGCAGCTCTCAAATATTCAAGCCCTGCTTTTGGCATTAAATTTAATTTAAATAAAAATTCTGCTACAGATATATGAAGATCTTTTTCTAAAGATATATAATGTGCTTTTTCTTCTCATTTATTTTTTAAAATACTAAAAATTTCATGAAGAATACTACTACTATCCTCAATATCGGCTATACTTAAACTTACTTTAAAATATTTCATTGCTTCATGAATCAACTTGATAGCGTTCCCATTTTCATTTTTACTTCTACACCATTTCCCTAGTGCTAAAAATAAGTCACCTATTTTTTTATAAATATTGCTAAAAATGTCCGAAAAAGTGTCATGATCATAGCTAAAGTTAAAATCTTTATCAATTTCTAGAGCATTAATATATTCTCTTATTGCTCTAAACCAATCTAATTCCGATTTACTATTTTCATAGATCATACCTAAATAATAATAAGCATTGGCTTTTATTTCATTTATAGATATAACAATATGCTCAGCTTGCGGTCCCGTAAGTTTATCAAGCCATTCTAATGCTTCTTTATAATATTTTTTTTGTTCTTTATTAGATTCTACATTATCGGTTACTTGATAAGGTTTTAATTTTATATCTAATATAGCTTTATCTAATAAATTTTCTTCAATTAAGATTTTTTTGCTTCTTCAACTGCCCCCGTCAGCGGCTGCAAATCTTGTGATTGCGGATAAAGTTTTTTACAAAAAGATAAAGCTTTACATTGCTGATTTAAGAAATATACATAGTGACCTAATACCTCTTGAAAAGAAATTTTATCTTTTATATTTTCTGCCTTATAAAATTTTCTTATAGTTTCTAAAAATGAACAAACCATATTTAGGTGATCATTAGAATATTTAATATATGTATCTTCAAGCTCTTCTATTTCTTTTAAAACAATGAAAAAGTTTTCTTCGGTTTTTTGTATCGGTGATTTATTTAATATTTTTTTGGGTATATAAGGTTTTATTAATGAATAATCACGTAAAAATATATCTGCATTTAATGGGTAACATAAATCAAGCTCATCAAAAGAAATAAATGGGCTTATTTATGTTATGTTTATTGACTTGAAAAAAGTTTATAATAATTTTACCTATAGTTAAAATATTCTCCCTTTACTTGATTTAGATAAAACTTGTGATAAAATTGGCTTCTGTGTTTCTGATTTTTGTGGTTTTATATATACTTCTTTTATTGTAGCCCATTTACCTTGACTTAAGTCCTTAATATTAAGTGTATCTGAAAAGGGTCTTATACATAGGTTTATCAGTTTCTTTACATGTTCGATGATCAATGGCTCATATAAGGTTTTTTTACTCAAAATATCTTGTAGCTCTAATTTCAACGCAATACTTATAAGATTTTTTTATTCCTCAGTTATAAGAGGATTCGCATCGGAACCAGAATTAAGTAGAGCATCTCCTTTACCTTTGGTGGAAGAAGCAAATGCATCCAAGTTAGCATGTTTCTGCTCATCTATTACAGTAATATTAATGTTTTTTTCTTCTTCATTTTTACTCTTAGAAATAGCCTCTATAGTTGTAGAAAGATTTGCATCGGAAGCAGAATTAGATAGAGCATCTTCTTTATCTTTGAAAGAAGCAAATATATCAAAGATTTTACGTTTCTGTTCATCTATGAGAGCAATATTAGCATTTTTTTCTTCCACAGTTTTATAATCAGCAACAGAAATTATATAAGATAAAGCATTTTCTAGTTCATTTTTAATTTCAGGTGTTAACTTACCTTTACTACCTCTAAAAATATTAGTGAATTGTTTATATGTAGAATCCACAATATCATTTGCACTATTATCTCTAATTACAACTGAAAATCTAACTTTTTCGGCTAATTCTAATATTTGCCAGTAAATATATGAATTAAGGATTGTTTGAATAGAACCTATCTCTTTACTATAAACCCCTAGACATTCTATAATATTAATGCCACCTTCATCATCAGATATAAAAAAATTATTAACAAGCTTATTACCGTTCTTTATGCCTGGTCTTTCCAGTTCATAAAAATTTATAAGAGGTTGCAAATTTTTATTTTCGATTTCATCCTCGATGTTTTGAGCTTTTGTTTTCTTTAAATATGCATTTACAAAATTTTCATTAAAAATATCTATTTCAGAAATGAGCCGAAATTCTGAATTATCATTAAAATTAGGAGAGATTTTTAATTCTGTTAGCTTATGTTGATTATTATGTTTTATCTCTAATAAAGTTTTTATTCCGATATTAGTTATTGCTTTATTACTTACTAAAGAAAGTTTAGTTATTGTTTTGTTAAGCCTAAACACACCTCAGCTAAAATTTTTATTTGCTCATCATTTATACCGCAATTGTTCAAAAATACTTGCTCTATAGTCTTATTATTCCTTAAATAATTTGCTATATATTGTATATCTTCCGTTATAAAGGGGGTAGTTACTAAAATCCAAAGCGGTTACATGGATAAACTCCACAAGCCCGCTATTTGGTTTTATTAATGTTTCATTAAATATAGAACGAGTGTTATTAGAGAGCCAAGCTATAATATCTTTATATTCATACTTAGATATGAAGCTTGTGTTTGGAGTTAATATATCCTTAATATTACGTAATTTCATTAATATATTACATTCTTCAAGAACAGTTAAGTTTGGAGTGTTTTTTTGTTCCAAAATATTATTAAAATACTCTGTCAAAAAATCATTTATATTTTTTAAACCTTGTTCCTGCTTGGGTACCAAACAGTACATTACCAATCGCATTTACCATCTTTCTCATAACATTACACCTATAAATTATTTATCTTTCCACAAATCAAAATATTTTTGATCTATAAGTTGAATAAATAAATATTAATACTATTTAAAAAATTTTCTGAATAAGTAAATTTATAACAAGGATTTAAAGGTGAATTGGTAAAATTCTGAGGATAAGAAACTTCTATTTTTTATGTTGTAAAAAATTATTACTTCTATTTTAAAATTGAATTAATAGGGGATATTTATATATATTTTGATAGGTAAAATTTGAGGTTATTTTTCTTTTGTAATTTTATCATATTTTTTTAGTTTGATAAGAATGGACTCTAGATTATCCAACTTAATCATACATGGGCCGTCACTTGGAGCGTTATTGGGGTCTTGATGTACTTCCATGTACATACCAGCAATACCTACAGAAGTTGCTGCCTTTGCAAGTAGCTCTACATATTTTCTTTCCCCTCCGGTACTACCTCCTAGCCCTCCAGGCTGCTGAACGGAATGCGTCGCATCAAAAACTACAGGTACATTTAACTCCGCTATTATTGCAAGACTACGCATATCAGATATCAAATTATTATAACCAAAACATGCACCACGCTCTGTAAATAATATATCCTTTACTCCAAAAGCTTCTAGTTTTGTTTGTACATTTTTCATATCCCACGGAGCTAGAAACTGTCCTTTTTTTACTTTTACTATTTTACCTGTTTTTGCTGCAGCTTGCAGCAAGTCGGTTTGTCTACATAAAAATGCCGGAATTTGTAAAATATCTGCTACTTCGGCTGTTTCGGTACATTGACTCTCTGAATGGACATCAGTAACAATAGGGCAATCGAATTCAGATTTTACTTTTGATAAAATTTCTAAACCTTTCTCAATACCAAGTCCTCTAATCCCATTTATGGAAGTTCTATTAGCTTTATCAAAAGAAGATTTATAAATAAATGGAATCTTAAGCTTGCTAGTTAATTTAACAAGTTTTTCTGCCATAAACAACGCATGATCTTTTCCTTCAATCTGACAAGGCCCTGCAATTAGGACAAACGGTAAATCATTTCCTATTTTGATATTGTTAAGTTTTACTACTTTTTGCATAATTCTTAGATTTAATTATTGAGTGAGGCATGGATTAGTATTTCTCTGTTATATCAGGTGCTGATTCATTTTCTATTAAGTCATTGTTAATTATTAGCGTATAATATTTTTCTTTTATTGTCGTTAAATCATAATTACCATGATAATAACCTTCTAGGTTAATAATTTTTTTTAAATAAAAATTTACCTGCTCTGTTTCTAACGGTTCATCTATATTTTTTATAATAGATGACTTAATATTAATTAAATACGCTTTTATTTTTTTAAATTCTTTAATAATTATAAAAATATCATGCGGTTTTGTTATCAAGATTCCTACAAATAAAATTAATAATATTTGCATTAAAGACATATTTATATTAATTTCTTATGTTTATATTTTGGATTAAAAATACTTTCCCCGTTAGTATTCAGCATATATTCATGATAATCTTGATAATTTCCTTCAAACCATGTAGCATTATTTTCTTTATCATATGATATAATGTGAGTGGCTATTCTATCTAAAAACCACCTATCATGACTAATCACTAATACACAACCTGCAAAATCTAAAATAGCATCTTCAAGTGCTCTTAACGTATCAATATCTAAATCATTAGACGGCTCATCTAATAATATAACATTTGCTCCTTCTTTTAGTAATTTTGCCAAATGCACTCTATTACGTTCTCCACCTGAAAGTTGTCCAACTTTTTTTTGTTGACCACTGCCTCTAAAATTAAAAGCTGCACAATAAGCTCTACTTTTAATTATTCTATTACCAAGTTGTAATTCATCTAGACCTTCTGAAATTTCTTCCCATATAGTCTTATTATCATCTAAATGATCCCGTGATTGATCAACATAACCTAATTTTACCGTTTGACCAATTTTAATAGAACCACTATCCGGCGTTATTTTACCTGTAATAATATTAAATAAAGTAGACTTACCTGCTCCATTCGGTCCAATAATTCCTACAATAGCTCCACGTGGAACTTTAAAACTAAAATCTGATAATAATATTTTATTATTAAATTTTTTAGCTATATGTTTTGCTTCAATAACAAGATCACCTAAACGAGGTCCGTTAGGTATAATTATTTGAGTAGGATCGGTTTTTTGTTCTTGTTGTTTATTTAATAACTCTTGATATGCTGTAATACGTGCTTTATTTTTTGATTGTCTAGCTTTTGGAGTTTGACGAATCCATTCCAGTTCACGATTCAATTGTTTTTTTCTATCATCGTCTTCTTTACTTTCTAAAGCTAATTTTTTTTGCTTCTGCTCAAGCCAAGAACTATAATTTGATTCCCACGGTATACAATTTCCACGATCTATTTCTAATATCCATTCTGTAACATTATCTAAAAAATAACGATCATGGGTAATTACTATTACAGTACCTTCATAATGCTTTAAATAATCTTCAAGCCAAGAAACTGATTCTGCATCCAAATGATTTGTAGGTTCATCAAGTAACAACATATCAGGTTTCTCTAAAAGCAATTTACATAAAGCCACTCTTCTTTTTTCTCCACCGGAAATTTTTGTAATATCTGCTTCTTTTGGCGGGCAACGTAAAGCAAGCATTGCGATTTCTATTTCACGTTCTAGATTCCATCCATCACAATTGTCTATTTTTTCTTGTAATTCTGCTTGTTTATCAAAAAGCTTTTGCATTTCTTCATCAGTGATTTCAGCAGCAAATTTATTACTTATATAATTAAATTCATCAACAAGTTTTTTCTTTTCATGAAGGCCTTCTATGATATTATTAAAAACATTTTTACTAGCATCAAGATACGGTTCTTGAGGTAAATATCCTACTTTTATACCAATTTTAGCTGTTGCTTTACCTTCAAACTCTTTATCAATACCTGCCATTATTTTTAATAAAGTCGATTTACCTGCTCCATTTGGGCCTATTATACCGATTTTAGCTTTTGGTAAAAATGATAAATTTGTTTCTTTTAAAATTCGTTTACCATTTATAATTTTGCTTAAACCAACCATTTCATAAACATATTGATATGACATAAATTACTTATTTCCTTATATTATTATTTTACACCGATAAATATATTTACTACTGCATTGTATGAATTATATTGCTCTATGATCATATAATTCAAAATCAGATATTGTAATTTCTATTATTGTTTTTCTCATTTAGATATTTAATTTGCACAATCTTAAGAAATAAAATGCTGTATATATACTTTAATTTTAATAGCTTGAGATTTGTATGTACTTTTATACTTACAATTTATTTCGTTCAAGCTTATTGATAATTTTTTCATATGTATTTTAATTTAATTTTAATAATATCAAGTCTAATTCTTCTAAATCTTTATAATGAAATATTAATTTTCCGCCTAATGGATAATTTTCTATTGTTATTTTTATACCAAATTTTTCTGATAAAGCTTTCACTAATAATGCTAGATCATTATCAGTAGCGTTGTCCTTTAAACAACGCTTTCCTACTTTGTTATTATTGTTAGGAGATTTTGTATACTCATTTTTATACCATTGTCTTACTAGTTCTTCTGTTTGACGTACATTTAAATCATTATTTATAATATGATCGGCTATTACTTCTGCATGTTCATGATTTATTAAACATCGAGCTTGACCCATACTTAGTATATTTTCATTTACTTTATCTTGAATAGACTGCGGCAAATTATTAAGCCTTAACAAATTAGCTATATGACTACGACTTTTACCAAGCCTCTCAGCTAATTTTTCTGCCGTATAATTAAAATTTTCTACTAAATATTTAAAGCCACGAGCTTCTTCCATAACTGTTAAATCAGTTCTTTGTATGTTCTCAATTAACGCTATTTCCATACTCTCTCTAGCATCTAAATTTTTTATAATTACTGGTATCTCTAAAACTTTTGCTAATTTACATGCACGCCAGCGTCGCTCTCCTGCTATAATTTGGAAATTATTATCAACAATAATAGGCTGTAATAAACCATTATTCAATATAGAATCTGCTAATTCTTTTATTTTATCATATTCAAAGTTTTTTCTAGGCTGATTCTCATTTGGTCTTATTTTATCAATATTTATTATTTGTATTATTTCTGATTCTATAGAAATAACTTCTTCTCCAAGTAATGAAGATAATCCTCTTCCTAGTCCTTTATTTTTCGCCATATCTTTCTAAGATTTCTTTTGTAAGTTCTATATATGCAACTGCTCCCGAACATTTATAATCATATATAATAGCCGGTTTTCCATATGAAGGAGCTTCAGATAGTTTAATATTTCTTGGAATAACGGTTTTAAATACTAATTCTCCTAAGCATTTTCTAACATCCTCTTCTACTTGCTCAGTTAAACGATTACGCTTATCATACATTGTAAATAATATACCTGCAATCTTTATCTTAGGATTTAATTTTTTCTCTACAATTTCAATTGTTTTTAGCAAGTGACTTAATCCTTCTAACGAATAAAAATCACATTGCATTGGAATCAGCACTTCATCGCTTGCAACTAAAGCGTTTACCGTTAATAAATTTAATGAAGGAGGGCAATCAATAATTATATAATCATATAATATTTTTATTTCTTCCAATAGCTTCATTAAAATATATTCTCGGTCCTTTAATTTTGTTAAATCTAATTCAGCCGCAGATAGATTAGTGTTTGAAGTAATTATTTCTAAATTTGGTATATCTGTAGAAATTATTGTATCTTTCAATTCTATTAAATTTGTTAATACTTGGTATATAGTATTTTTGCGTTGTTGCTGACTAATTCCAAAACCGGTACTACTATTCCCTTGAGGATCAAGATCTATAACTAAAATTTTTTTATTTACAGCAGCAAAAGCTGTAGCTAAATTTACAGTAG
This sequence comes from Rickettsia helvetica, assembly GCF_963970025.1. NCBI lineage: Bacteria > Pseudomonadati > Pseudomonadota > Alphaproteobacteria > Rickettsiales > Rickettsiaceae > Rickettsia > Rickettsia helvetica. The sequence goes on along the minus strand of NZ_OZ018776.1, from coordinate 510,446 downwards.
TTGTAGTTTTAGCTACCCCTCCTTTTTGATTAACAATAGCAATTACTTTCATATAATTTTTGTTAAATTACTAACTTCTAGAATTTTCCCTTCTTCACAAGTAATACTTTGATGTATTAAATAATCAAATAACCACCTCTCTTTAGCTTCTACTATTTCAGTTAAATAATTTTTTCCTTTTAATAACAAAAATTTTTCTCGTACTGAAATATTTTTTATACAATTAAATATTGTATTTAAGTTAGAGAAAGCTCTACAAGTTAATATACTGCAATCTATTTCTACTTTTTCTATTCTTTGATTAATTATTTGTATGTTATTATTTGATATCTTTGATGCTTTTTCTAAAAATATACATTTACGTAAATCAGCTTCTATTAAACTTACTTTCGCTACCCCTGCTATAGATAATACTATACCAGGAAAACCAGAACCGCTTCCTATATCAACCAAGTGTATTTCTTTATTACTAATATATTGTATTAATTGTAATGAGTCTACTATATGACGTTGCCAAAAATTATGTATACTATTATCCGATACAAGATTTATTGATTTATTCCATTTTTTAACTAACTTTTGAAAAATTTCTAACTTTTCAATTATTTCATGTGGAACTTCCATCACTATATTTAGTTTTTAAATAAATTATAATAGCCGTAATTGCTGCAGGTGTAATCCCTGGAATTCGACGTGCTACGCCAATAGTAGCAGGTTTATGAGAAGAAAGTTTTTCCTGTATCTCTAATGATATACTTGGTATTTTAAAATAGTCAATATTTTTAGGTATTAACTGTGCCTCTTCACTTTGAAATAAATTAATATCTGCGTGTTGTCTAGTTAAATATGAAGCATATTTTGCTTCAATATAGAGTAATTGCAAAATATTATTATTTTGCGTTTCTTTAAGCATAGGAAAAATTTTAATAGCTTGTTCAACATTAAAATTAGGTATTTTAAATAAGTCTAATACTGTTTTATATGTACCATCCTGTGCAACCTTTATACCCATTTTAGCAAGTTTACTAGTAGTTAAAGACAAGGTATTTAATAATGATTTTGTTTTTTCTATATCTTCACATTTTTTTGTGAATATTTTTTTACGCTCTTCTGATACAACTCCAATATTTATACCTAATCTTGTTAAACGCAAATCAGCATTATCAGCTCTTATAGATAATCTATATTCCGAGCGAGAAGTAAACATACGATAAGGTTCTATAGTACTATATGTTGTTAAATCATCTATCATTACCCCAATATAACTATCTGCTCTTGTTAATATAAACGGCACTTGATTTTTTACTGCTAAAGCAGCATTTATACCGGCTATTATGCCTTGCCCTGCAGCCTCCTCATATCCTGTAGTACCGTTAATTTGCCCAGCAAAATATAGTCCCATTATTTTTTTTGTCTCTAATGTAACACTTATTTCACGTGGATCAACATAGTCATATTCTATAGCATAACCAGGACGTAAAATAGTTGCTTTTTCTAAACCAGGGATTGTTTTGATTAATTTATGTTGTATATCTTCAGGTAAAGAAGTGGAAATACCGTTTGGATAAATCGTATAATCATCTAATCCTTCAGGTTCTAAAAATATACGATGTTCTGATTTTATACTAAATCTGACTATTTTATCTTCAATAGAAGGACAATATCGTGGTCCTATCCCTTCTATTTGCCCTGAATACATTGCAGATTTATCAAGATTCTCACGTATAATATCATGAGTTTCCGAGGTTGTTTTGGTTATAAAACAATTTATCTGAGGAACATTAACAATATTGGTTAATTCAGAAAAAGGACGAGGAGTTTTATCGCCGGACTGTAAAGCTGTTTTACTATAATTAATAGTACGCCCGTCAATTCTTGGTGGTGTACCTGTTTTTAAACGGGCAATCTTAAATCCTACTCTTTTTAATGTGTTTGATAATCCATAAGAAGGTTCTTCATCTACTCTACCGGCAGGAATTTTTGTCGAGCCGATATGAATAAGACCTGATAGAAAAGTACCCGTAGTTAATATAATTTTTTGACAAGGAATTTTACTACCGTTATTTAAAATAACCGCTTCAACTTTAGAAGATTTAATTTCGATGTCTTCCACTTTTCCATATAATATATCTAGATTAGGGTAATTTGTTAATATTTGATACATCGCTTTTTTATAAAGCTTTCTATCAGCTTGTGCCCGAGGTCCCCAAACTGCTGGTCCTCTAGTCTCATTCAGCATTTTATAATGTATACCGGCTTGGTCTATAACATAACCCATTAACCCATCAAGTGCATCAATTTCTTTAACTAATGTACCTTTTGCAATTCCACCGATTGCTGGATTGCAAGACATCTCTCCTAAATTTTCCGGTTTTAACGTAATTAAGAGAGTAGAAATTCCAAGACGTGCAGAAGCTGCCGCTGCTTCCACGCCTGCATGTCCACCGCCTATAACTATTACGTCATATTTTAGCATTAATTATTCTATAATTTCAGATTTGTTAAAGAAAAATTCGATTTCTCTTTTTGCACTATTTTCACTATCTGAACCATGAATACTATTAGCCTCAATTGATTCGCCTAAATCTTTTCTAATAGTTCCTGCTTCAGCTTCAGCAGGATTAGTTGCACCCATAACGGTGCGGTTTAAAGTTATAGCATCTTCTCCCTTAAGAACTTGAAGTACTACTGCTCCTGAAGTAATATATTCAACTAAGCTATTAAAAAACGGTCTTGCTCTATGCTCATCATAAAAACATTCAGCTTCATATTTAGTTAAAAATTTCATTTTCTGAGCTACTATCTTTAAGCCTGCATTTTCCAAATAAGTATTAACTTGTCCTATTTTATTCCTCTTGATAGCATCAGGCTTAATCATTGAAAAAGTATATTGTATTGTCATTTTGTAACCTTTATATAATTATTAAATTTATTTTTTAGCTGAACGATTCCATGTTAAAGCGAATAATCCTCCCCCTAAAAGAGCAGAAATACTGAAAAATATAAATACCCCATTCCAACCGTAATTATCGCTAATCCATCCTACGCCGACTCCCGCAATAGCCGCTCCTAAATAACCAAATAACCCTGATAATCCATTAGCCGTACCGACAGCTTGACGGGTACTGAAATCAGCAGCTGCTATACCTACAAGTAGTTGAGGACCGGATACAAAAAAGCCTATTAAAGAAAGAATTACTATACTTAATAATTCACTTTGAATAGGAATTTTCCAAAATAAGACTAATAATAAGCTAAGCAATACCATACATATGGATGCAACAGGACCTCGACGACCTTGAAATAGTTTATCAGATAAAACACCTGCTATTAATGCCCCTGGGATACCTATCATTTCATATAAACCGATTTGTAAGCCTGCATTTGCAAGACTTATATTACGTAAATCTTTTAAAAATGTTGGAGCCCAATAAATTACTCCGGAACGTATTATATAAACAAACATGTTTGCTAAACAAACATACCATATTAGCTTATTACAAAAGACCATTTTAAGTAATTGGGGAGTTAATAGCTTCTCATAATCTCCTATAGCTTCAGGCGGATATTCTTTATATTCCTCTACGGTAGATAAACCTACTTCTTTTGGAGAATTACGCAGCCTATTATATAAAAAAAGCGATACTATACAAGCAACTACACCGGGAACGAAAAAAGCAGCTCTCCAATCAAATTTATCGATTAAATAACCGCAACTTATCATAGCAAGGGCACCACCTATTTGATTAGAAGTTGCACCCATAGCCCATTTAGTTCCAAGTTCTTTTGAAGCGAACCAGTGAGTAAGCATTTTTGTTGCAGGAGGCCAACCCATAGATTGAAACCAATTACTGGCTATCCATAAAATTCCTATAAGCCATAAAGAATCTGAAAAACCTATTAGAATAGTAATGATCCCGACAAATAAAAGACCCAAAACCATAAATATCCGAGCATTAACTTTATCGCTAATAAACCCGTTACAAGCTTTACTAACTCCATACATAATAGATGAAGCAGTTAATATCCAACCAATTTGTGTTTTAGTAACCCCAAAATATTCTCTTATAGCAGGAGTTGCTATATTAAAATTCTGACGACAAAAATAAAAAGTCGCATAACCTATAATAATAGAATACAAAATCCTTATTCGCCAACTATTATATTTTTTTACATATGGCGATCTTGGAGTTTTAATTTTGGGTTTTGTATTTGTCATATTATAAACTCTCCGACTATAAAAAAAGCAAGTTTCTTAGAAGCTTGCTTTTTTTATAATATTAAATTTTAATAAATTCTATTTTTCGGTTTTATTTACCAAAACTTGATACTCTTTATTTAAACCTTTAACAGCATATATCCATAATATTACTATTACAAAGAATATAGAAGCAAAATAAGGAGTTGCCTCTACAAAACCAAATGCAGGAAATAAAATAAAGAATGTAGATTGAATAATAGCACCGCTTGATTTACCGAATCTTCCTCCGATAACTTCAACAGCAGCTTGTCCTTTTACTCGTAAATCCTTATCAAGCGGGATATATGCCATATTTTTAGTGGCATCAAATAAAGAATATTTTACACCTTTACTTAAAACATTTTGAATCATACCGATCATAACAGCAAGTGCTAAAGGACCTGAAGCAAGAATGCCTGTTAAATGCATAGCAATAACACTATCAAAAAAGATAAATGCAAAAAATGCTGCACCGGTAATTAACATCATTAATGGAGTTATCATAGCTGCAGTTAGCCATGATACTTTTCTTAAAATATTACTACCTATAAGCATGAAAGCAATTGCAACCCAACCCTGATAAAATTGGAACTTACCCATATATATAGTATAAGCCTCTTTCGTCGGATATAATTCTTTTACTTTGGATTTCCAAACACCTTCAACTAAATTTACTGAAACACCATAAGCAATAAGTAACAATGCAATATAACCTACATACTTAGAAGTAAAGATCATTTTAAAACTGTCTATTAATGACATTTTGGCTTTAGCTTTCTTTTCTTTTACTAATGCCGGGTCATAAAGTCTAGGATCAGTTAGAACGTTTTTATTCATCCATCTATATGTTAATATTACCAAAAAGCTACTTGTTATCATTATAACAAATAAAGGCACAAATTTTAGATGTTCTGCAACTATTTGAGTTTTTTCATGCAAGAAATATCCAATAATCACGGATGTTACAGGCAATGCTAAATTAGCAAGTAAACCAAACATTGAGTAAAAACGTTTAGCTTCATCGGTTTTAGTAATTTGGTTAGCAAATTGCCAAAATAATAAACTAAGCATCATTGTTCCCCAAAGCTCTGCCATAGTATAAAAAGATGCAAAACTCCATTTCCCAACTATTCTTATAAACCATTTGAAATTAGGGTAAGCTAAACTTAAAGATTCTATGGTTTCAGGATCAGGATGAACTAAATCAGGGTAGGGGTAAAGAACAAATGCAAATAATGCAAAATACCCTAAGAAAAATGAAGTAATAACATAAAACACGTTTTCTTGCTTTAAAATATCGCAGAGCTTAACATAAATTACCATAGCGATTACGGCAGAAGGTAGTACTATATATGTTTTTAAGAAACTTATTGCTTCTGCCCCTATATCCGTTACTACAAACCCGTCTTTAATTGAACGAAGCGTTGAGTAGTTTAATAAAATACAGAACATCATAAACGCCATAGGAAGAAACTTCTTATTTTCATATCTTTCTATAGGCCAAATTACCTTTCTTAGTTCCGAGAGATAATTATCACTTTTCATAGTACTCATAAATTAAATTTTTCTATTTATTTTGAAGATAAATATTATACTAGAATATGTTAGAAAAGTCAAACCCATTGATTTTTCCTCAAAGGAAATTAAATAAAATATATTGACTCTGAGATGCATAAAAGAAATATGATCAAGAAGAAAATTGTGCAGGGCTTGCTGCACCACAAATAGGCATATCAAAATGTATAATAATATTTGCAGTACATGAAAATGAAGAGTTAAAAAAATGGCGTCCTGATCTTACACGGATACAATGCCTAAAACTATATGGATTAACCCCTCATATAAACCGATAGGTATTGATAAACATCAAGATTACGAAGGGTGTTTTCCTGTTGAAAATGCTACAGGACCAGTAGCAAGATATAAGAAAATTCACTATCACGCATATGATATAAATGGAAATCAAATTCAAGGTATCACAGAAGGATTTTTAACAAGAGTTATTCAGCATGAAATTGATCATCTAAACGGAAAAGTATTTTTAGATTATGTAGCTCCCGAAAAAATCATGAGTAAAGAAGAATATTTAGAAAAACGTAAAAAAGCAATGAAGCAAGGTTAGCGTTCACAGATTTTTCACTATCACCTAGTTCGCTTGACCACGGGGTCCAGAAAAAATAACTTCAGCACTGTTACCCACACTACATGTTTAACAAAATAAACATATAAAAATAAATATCTGCATTGTTGCGTGGATCGAAAAATGCGTTTTATGTCATTCCTGCGTGGCATTGTTGCGTGGACCGGTAAAATCCACTGTGTCACCCCGTGGCTTGACCACGGGGTCCATAAAAACAATTTAAAATACTAATATTATTAGTATTTTAAGCTGGATTCCGTGATCAAGTCGCGGGGGATGACAACGGAAAATCGATCCACGCAACAATGCCTTCCCGCAAAAGCGGGAATCCAGAAAAAAGCGAATTTATTTGAGTTTTTAATATGAAAAATTAAATATATTTGTATCTTTTAGTTACTGGATTCCTGCGAAAGCAGGAATGACATTGTTCCATGCTAAGGCAGCGTAAATTTACTTTATATTATTTGGTATAATAACCTATTGCATCGGATACAGGACGTACCGTATGTTCGCCTAAAGCTTCATCTTCATCGGCCTGTAACATTATTTATAATTTTTCCGTCCATAAATAACGTAGAAGAGCTACCGCCATCTAAATTGATTGCCGATTCACATCCAAGGCTTAGCTATTCTGCAAGCTCTGCTTTAGTTAACCCTATCACTGTATCATTAACAAGATGTTTTTCTAGAATTTTTAAAGCTTCGGGAATTGTTAATTTTTCAAAAGTTATACCTTTTTCTTTTCGTAGAATTGATCTCACTTGTGTAAGTTTAAGGTCTTTTACATGTTGCTTATAAATATGTTCGGCTACAGCTATAACTATAGTACCGTCATTACGCACTCCTAGAGCCGTACGAGCATGAGCCGGATCATTTTGCTTTGGATTATCTATAACATTTTTACCGTTTTGGACCAACAAAGGAATACCGGTTACTACTGAAGTGGTTTTGCTTAAATTTATAGGCTTACCGTCTTTATCGATAAATTCTAAATTTAGCTTTACATTCTCCCCTATTTTTTTACTATCGGTAAACTTATTTCTTATGGAAAGGACAATATAAAGCCTTTTTGTGGAATTTGATTATCACCATGTCCGCTTATTTCCGTAACATAAAATTAGACCTCTTCGGAAACTTTACTTCTAGAGGTAATTTGTACGTCGATCCAGTACTCGAATCCTCACGCACATTTGAGTACGCTGCGGTTCTGCGTTCCGTGTCTCCTTCAAATTCCTCTCTATAAGCGAGTTTCCGAAGAGGTCTATTCTGATCAATCAAAATTTCTTTGTTAGTATATGGCGTTAATGTAGTAGACGTCCAAACAGCATTATAGAAAGTAACATCTTTTGAATTTGAAAAATAATTAACTTGATTTGGAACAATAGATTTATCACCTATTTCTACTGAAATTTTTGCACTAGCCTTGGTAATTTGAATATTGCCCTGATCTATAATTAACAAGCTTTGTAGTTGTTTTCTAAGACTAAATAGCTTGCCGTCAATCATTAAAGTAAGACTTGGTCTGCCATCATCGCTACCGGCGATTTCAAAGAATCCGGTATTAATAGTAGCTATAGCATTAGTGCGTGATGCCATAGCGTCTACTGTTTCTCTACCTATAACCTGATTATGTGCTTTAACTAGTTTTAGCCTAAAATTCTTAGGATCAATAGTTAACACATGAATAACATGCTTATCTTTTTCATAACGATTATAGGTTAAGCCTTTATATTCCTTTGCGTATATTTTAAAACTGATTATTAAAGCAAGAAATAAGTAAACTAATCTGATCATATTGTTTTACTTTTTTTCACAATAAAATTTAACCATAATGCCTCTTTACTTGGAGAGAATCTCTTACTCTTTTCCGTCCATATTTTCACTATCTCCAAAAGCCCGTTAAAATAAGGTTTTATTGTATCTTCATTCATATTGTAAAAATCGCGATCATCACTTTGTATAATATCTGAACCATATCCGTAAGAAGCATAAAAAATTCCCTCTGGCTTTAATGCAGCGTGAATTTTTTTATAAACATTGGTTGTTTCATTATAAGGTACATGAAGGAGAGTTGCTTGAGTCCAAACTCCATCACACAACTCATCAAAATCAATATCTTGAAAAGTTAATTGCCTTACATTAGTTCCAGTTTCTTTTGAGGCTAATTTAACCATTTCGGTTGAACCGTCAAAAGCGGTAACTTGATAGCCTTGACTTAAAAAATATTTTGTATTACGACCAACTCCGCAACCGGCATCTAAAATATGAGCTTTTTCAGGTAAATAGCTAGTAAATGCTTTATAGTTATCAGATAAATCTGCATTGATTATTCTGTTATAAAACTCTTGAGCATTATTATTATTATATTGTATATTTTTCATAATTTTATATATTGTTCCCAACTGTTAGTATATTTATACTCACCCAATAATAAAATACAAATAATTTCTATTATATCTTTTAATTGACTATTAGACTTAAACATGATCTACTTGTTAAGAAGTTCTTGCGTAGATACCGAAGTCGTCATTGCGAGCCGCCATAGGAGTTGTTGCATGATCTCTTATGTCATTCCGTTGATCGCAGGAATCCAGTAAAAAAATGATAAAAACAAAGAAAATTATATAGAAATGTATGTAATTTGCTTAAAAAAACTGGATTCCTGCGATCAACGGAATGACATCGAACGCTTTTTCGAGCCATACAACAAGACCCATAGGCGGGGAGTCAGAAAAATAACTTCAATATTGACACAAAAGTTACATACTTGACAAAATAAACATATAAAAAACTTGTTTTTTATATGTTTTACTGGATTCCCGCGGAAGCGGGAATGACATAAAACGATCCACGCAACAATGCCACTTATTAAGAATAAGGTTTATATGATAAAAAAAATAATATTTGGAATAGCTATTTTACTTAGTACAAGCTGCTTTGCCAATAGTACAACTTCTGACGGCTCAAAAAAAGATGCAGCAAAAACTAACGATGTTACAACACAAAAAATTATAGATGATTTTTCTGCTTACGCCGGTACTATAAAACCGGAAGTACGGGAGGAAATACAAAAATATAGAGTAGAAATAGTCGATATTAATAAGAAGAAACGTGAACTATATAACAGCCTTTCCAAAGAGGCTCAAAATTTTTTAGCAGAGCAACAAAAATATAAACAAAAACTATCTATCTCTAAACTATCGGCAGAAAATGATCCAAAGAATAATACTGTTGATTCTAATGATAATAAGGATAAAGATACAAAATAAATTACTTTTATCAGCGTTGTTGCGTAACTCAAAAATCGTCATTGCAAGCAGTCGTAGACTGTATGGCATCCATAAAAAATAATAAAAAAAATGTTAAATTAACATTTTTTAACTAGATTGCTTCGTCAATTGCTACGGCAATTTCCTCGCAATGACGATTTTGGTATCTCTACAAGCAACACCTTACAATAACAACTTATTTAACTTCATAAATCTGCTCCACTACACCATCAAGACCCATTAAAAAAGTATAAACTTTTAATTGGGGGAATTTTTCTTTTATTATATCACGTGCCTTGTTTAAAATTTCTGCATGTGCTGCCGTTTCTTTTTCCTTGGTATTTAGCTGTTCCTGACCTATAAGTATTTTATAAGCTCCACATTCTCTATGATCAAGAAAAACAATTTGTTTGATGTTATGTAATTCTTGCAAAATCTCGATAGTATCTTCTATTGTTTTTCCCCAATAAGTATATTTGTCGTTAACAAGGGCAAGCGATGCACCGGGCAATGATACTTTATCAAAATTATCTTCTAATCCTAATTGCTTCATTAATTTATCTGTTTCGTCTATTAATCTAAAATCTACACAACTAATTAAAAGAGTAGAAGCTTCATTTAATGTTTTTAAATGTTCATTACTTACTTCTACCTTTACAACTTTCTTATCGGCAATTATATTATTGTTAGCAGCGTAAAGATTTAAACTAGACACCATAATAAACCCTAAAATTACATATTTTACATATATCATAAAATTCTCCTATTTAAAAATATTTCTTACATGCTGTAAAATAAGAATAACCTGTAATAATTGTTAAAAAAGCGGCAATCCATAAAATTATTTCCCCTACTATATCTAAATAAATAATTCCTGAACCTTTTGAGCCTAGTATCAATATCGATAAAGCAAACATTTGTAAAAACGTTTTTACCTTAGCGAGTCTCGATACAGGCACACTAACCTTTACTAGAGCTAAAAATTCCCGAAGGCCGCTAACTAAAAATTCTCGTGCTAAAATTAATAAGCAAGGTATCTCATCTACGTTATCCTTTTTTAGTAGCATTATAATAACGCAACCTACTAGTAGCTTATCTGCTATAGGATCAAACATCTTGCCGAAACTTGTAACTAAATTATATTTCCTTGCAATATAACCGTCAAAAAAATCCGTAATACTAGCTAAAACAAATAATAATGCCCCAAGTTTACGTGCAAGTGAATTATTTATATAAAATGCCAGTATAATAACCGGAATTACCATTATTCGAGCAATAGTTAGATAATTAGGTAAATTTTTATCTATTCTCATTAATTAATTAAATTTATTAATATAATATTGTTGAATTATGGATAGAATATTATTCCAAGACCAATATATTAAAAGTCCCACAGGAAAATTATTAAACATAAATAAAAAAATTAGCGGCATAAATTTCATTACTTGAGCTTGCATCGGATCCACAGGTTCAGGACTCATTTTTTGCTGTAAGAACATAGTAATAGCCATTAAAATAGGCCATGCTCCAATCATTAAAAATGATGGCGGCGAGAACGGTAATAAGCCGAATAAATTAAAAATAGTAGTAGGATCAGGTGCAGATAAGTCTTTAATCCAGCCGTAAAACGGTGCTTGCCGCATTTCAATAGTTACATACAATACTTTATAGATAGAGAAAAATACCGGGATTTGAACAAGTATAGGCAAACAACCCGCTACCGGATTTACTTTTTCTTTTTTATATAAAGCCATAATTTCTTGATTTAAACGTGCCTTATCATCACTGTATAAATTTTTTATCCTATCGATTTCCGGCTGTAAATTTTTCATTTTTTTCATCGAACGATAAGACTTATTGGCTAAAGTAAACATTAATAGCTTAATTATAACCGTAACAATTAATATACTAACACCGAAATTACCGACATAGCCATAGAAAAAATTCATGGCGTAGAAAACCGGTTTGGTAATTATATAAAACCAGCCGAAATCAATAGCTCTATCAAATAATTTAATATCATATTGCTTTTCATATTTATCAAACAAGTCTACTTTTTTTGCTCCTGCAAAAATTCTACTTTTAATGGAAAAATTTTCGCCAGGCTTTATTATTTGTACCGGTGAAATAAAATCTACCTGATATCTTTCAGTCCCTTGCTTAAGAGCATAATTAAAATTCGAGCTGTAATTACTTGATTTATCCGGAATCAAGGAAGATAACCAATATTTATCGGTAATTCCTATCCAGTCAACCTTACTTGCTGCAAATTTTTCACTTTTCTTATCTTTAATATCATCATATGAATATTCTTTAAGATTCTCGTCTATACACCCGATAGGTCCTTGATGTAATATATTCACCGCTTTCTCTATGGCAATATATTTACGGTTTATTAAACCGTAAGATTGCACAGGAAGTTCTTTATCACTATTATTAACGATGGTTTGCTCTATAGTAAATAAATAGTTTTCATCGACAGTAATAGTAACTAAAAATTTAACTCCGTCTTCATTAACCCAAAATAAATTAACGGGTTTTTCAGGGCTTAATATTTCACTATCACTATTCCATATAGTATCGTTGTTAGGGAGTTTTACACTAGATAAATTACTAACTAAACCAATTTCAGCAAAATATGCATTTTCTGTATTAGCCGGTGAAAATAATCTCACTTCAGGACTATTTTTAGATAAATCTTGTTTATATTTCTTTAATATTAAATCGTCAAATCTAAGTCCTTTTAATGAAATAGAACCGGTGAGTGATTCAGATTCTATTTTAATACGCTGTACTTGACTTTCTTCTTGAACAACAATATCAGTTGCAGGTTCGACTAAAGCTTTTAACTGTTGTTTCTTTAAATTTTCTGCTTTCTGCACTGTTATTTGCCGTTGCTGTTTTTTTTGTTCAGGTTTTACAACAAAATATTGCCAACCGAAAATTATACTTAAAGACAGTATAATAGTGGCTATTAAATTAATTATATTATTATTCATTCCTAGGTCTTAAATTTTCATATTTTTAAAGCTTTAAGTTTTAAAGCATTTAGAGAAAATAATCAAGTAGTATATATGCTTCTTTTCTTTCAAAAGTAGTGAATATCCAAGATGAAGGGCGACTTCCATCTTGGATACAAATTTAATTTATTTTTTTATTTTTACTACTTTTTATTTTACTTCAGATATATTATACCACTCCTACATTCTGAAATATTTTTAATTTAAATTCAGGAAGTATAGAAATTAAATGTTCAGAAATATTGTCCTGTATATTTTCATAACCTACTAAATTCACTTCTTTAACGAAGATATATATTTCTATAGGTAACCCATGAATCGTAGGTTCAAGCTGTCTTACTAGAAAAGTAAACCCTTCAGTATAAACTGCCGGATTATTTTTTAGATATTCCTGAATATATAATTTGAATAGTTTAATATTAGTTAAATCTTTCTCTTCTTTATCAAGAGTGATTTTATCTATTACATCCTTTGATATATAAGGAGATTTTTTTAGTTCTTTTAAAATAGTAGCATCACAGAAGTTAATAGTTGCCATATTAATATTAAATACTCTTTTTACCCTTCTTGCTCCTGATTCACTAATTCCTCTATAATTAGTTACGTTAGAATTTAAAATGCTGTAAGTAGGAACTGTAGAAATAGATTGATCAAAATTCCTAATTGTTACTACGGAAATAGTAATTTTTTCAACTGTTCCTTCAATTTCGCCTATACGTACCCAGTCTCCAATATTAATAATTTCTTGAGTAGTTAGTTGCAAGCTTGCAAGTAATCCTAAAACGGTATCTTTGAAAACAAATGTTAAAAGAGCTGCGGCTGCACCTAAGCTTGTTAAGAATGTACTAAGCGAAATATTTAATATATATGAAATAGTTACCATTGCTGCAATAACTATGACAATAATTTTTAATATTTGAAAATATAAGCTAAGCGGTGCATTTTTTGTAACGGCTTTGATCCTATTGTGATACAGCTCTGCAAAAGCATCTATAAGCATTAATAATAAAATCGTCATGGATATACTAGTATATAAGATTACTATAGTATCTTTGATTCCCAGTAATACATGTGCTTTAAAAGAAGTAGGATGGAAAATATTTCCCCAACATACAAAGTAAAGTGCTAATAAAGTGTGTAATAAATAACGAAATATAGAATATTTTTTTAGTATCCTTTCATAATCATCATAATGATGTCTAGTTAAATAATTTTTTACAGGAATAAAAATTAATCTTTTAATTAGAAATATCACCGGTATAAGAGATACTAACATAACAAACAATAATACTAACTCAGTACTTGAGGTATGATATAGATCCATTAAATATTGCATATTTTACCTATCATTATTATTATAAAATATAAATCTTTTTTATTATTACTAAAAATTTTATTTTTATCAATAATTTTAACTCAAAAGAATTTGGTATTGCTAACCAAATATAGATACTGTCATTGCGAAGCCACGAAGCGGCTGTGGCAATCCATAAAAATAATAAAAACCTGGATTGCTTCGTCAATTACTTACGTAATTTTCCGTAGCTCAGACGTTAAATGAATTAAATAACTTATTTATCTATGACATTTCCTAATATCAATCCAATTATTTTCTCTATAGGTCCACTTGCTATCTCTTGGTATTCCCTTTCATATGTAGTAGGAATTTTGCTAGGCTGGTTCTATGCAAATAAAATTATAGAAAAATTTAAGCCTCAAATTATCAAAAAAAATCTAGAAGATTTCATTACTTATGCCGTTATAGGCATAATAGTCGGGGGTAGACTAGGGTTTGTTTTATTATATAATCCTTCTAGATATTTTTCAAATCCAATAGATATCTTAAAAACTTATGAAGGCGGGATGTCTTTCCATGGCGGAGCTTTAGGGGTGATTATTGCTGCTTATTTGTTTTGTCGAAAATATAAAGTTAATTTTTTAAGCCTCACGGATATAATAGCCCCTGTAGTACCTATCGGATTATTTTTAGGTAGAATCGCTAATTTTATTAACGGCGAACTATACGGACGTATTACAAATTCTTCTTTTGGTATGATTTTTCCGAATAGTGATTTGATGCCAAGACATCCTAGTCAGTTATATGAAGCTTTTTTTGAAGGTTTAGTATTATTTTGTATCTTAGCGTATGCAACATTTAAGCACAAAACTCTTAAAAAATGCGGTTTAAACTCAGGACTATTTTTAATATTTTACGCTCTTTTCCGAATCGCTATTGAAATATTTAGAGAACCAGACATACAAATTGGGTTTATTTTAGATAGCTTAACTATGGGACAGATTTTATCTATACCTATGTTACTTTTAGGAAGTTATTTAATATGTCAATCAAATCCAAAATAAGACAATTAATTGATCAAAACGGCTATATTACTTGCGATGTTCTCATGCAGGAGGTGTTAAACTTAAATCCTACTTCCTATTATAAGCAAGTAAAATCGTTGGCTAGCGAAGGTGATTTTGTTACGGCTCCTGAAATTTCGCAGCTATTCGGTGAAGTTATCGGCTTATGGTGTATCAAAGAGTGGCAAAGAATCGGTTGTCCAAAAAGCTTTAGTTTAGTAGAACTTGGGCCAGGTCGAGGTCTATTAATGCGTGATTTACTACGTACTACAAAATTAGTACCGAAATTTTATAAAGCTTTATCAATTGAACTAATAGAAATTAATCAAAACTTTATTGCTCATCAAAAGGCTAATTTACAAGATATTAATTTACCAATTAGTCATCGATCATTTGTAGAAGATATACCCAAAAAACCTACTATAATAATAGCTAATGAATTCTTTGATGCTATGCCGATAAAACAATATGTTAAAGTCAAGGAATTATGGTATGAAAGAATATTTATAGTGCAACCGGTAGATGGAAGAATTAAATACGATAAAATAAGCGTTAATAAGCAATTACAAGAATATCTGCTGCATACTCATATTGAAGCAAAAGACGGAGCAGTACTTGAAGAATCTTATAAATCGATAGAAATTATAAAATTTATAGCTGAACATCTAAAAAAACTAAGCGGCAGCTGCTTAATAATAGATTACGGCTATGATATAGCTCCGAGTAACAGAACTAGATATCAATATAATCCAACATTACAAGCAGTCAAAAATCATAAATATTGTCCCATCCTTGAGAATCTTGGAGAAGCCGATTTATCGGCACATGTGGATTTTTACACATTAAAAACAGTAGCTAAAAATAGCAAAATAAACGTAATAGATACAATATCGCAACGAGATTTTTTAATAGAAAACGGAATCTTATTACGCAAGCAAACATTGCAAGACAAGCTTAACGATGAGCAAGCACAAATAATAGAAAGACAGGTAGAAAGATTAATATCACCGAAACAAATGGGAGAATTATTTAAAGTATTACAGATAACGAATTAATTCATTATTTTCCAATGGGAACATATTTACATATAAATTCAAAAGGACTCTCTTTGGCACAAGGAGTTAGTTTTATTTTATTATTCAAGAAGCCGCTAACATTCAAAATCTTATCCACATCAAACTGATAATCTTTATGCGGTAATTCCCAATTTGTGATATGTTGTAATGCACGAGATTTTGCCTCTTGTTCACTTTCTGCTACAACAAAAATATTTTTATGAAGCTCTGTAAACTGTTTGCTATCATATCCTCCCAAATTAATAAAATATAACTTGGCTTGATTATTATTAGGTTCAAAGTCAACAATTTCAATGCTATATCCATCAGCCCAATTCAGTATACCCCAGGCATCTAAATGCAAACTTTCTAGAGAACCCCACCAACTTTTTTTTCAGTAATCATAAGTATCCTCAATAGTTTCGGCTATGACTAATCTAATATCATGCAATTCTATTAAAGCTCCGCTACAAGAACCTCCTATGTAAATAATAAATAAGTTTTTCATTACACGCTGTGACGTTCTGCAATTAAATTTTTTATTTTACCGATAGCTTTAGCAGGGTTTAAGCCTTTAGGACAGGTTTTAGTACAGTTCATAATCGTGTGGCAACGATAAAGCTTAAACGGGTCTTCTAAAGCTTCAAGACGTTCACCGGTATGATCATCCCTTGAATCGGCAATCCATCTATATGCTTGTAGTAAAATCGCAGGACCTAAATATTTATCACCGTTCCACCAATAGCTAGGACAAGAAGTAGAACAGCAAGCACATAATATACACTCATATAAACCGTCAAGCTTTTCTCGGTCTTTAATCGACTGTAACCTTTCAGAGTTTGAAGGGGTAGGGCTATCGGTTTTGAGCCAAGGTTCTATCGATTCATATTGTGCGTAAAAATGCGACATATCAGGTACTAAGTCTTTCACTACTTTCATATGAGGAAGCGGATAGATTTTGATATCGCCTGATATATCTTCTATTGGTTTTATGCATGCTAAAGTATTTGTACCATCAATATTCATTGCACAACTACCGCAAATTCCTTCTCGACAAGAACGTCTAAATGTTAGAGTCGAATCGATTTCATTTTTGATTTTAATTAAAGCATCTAAAACCATTGGTCCGGTTTTACTTAAGTCTATCTTAAAACTATCGATAGTAGGATTCTCGTCGAGGTCAGGATCATATCTATAAATTTTTATCTTTCTAGGTTTTAGCATTTCCTCGTTTTCTTTATGCTCTCTACCTTTTTTTACTACTGAATTTGACGGTAATCTTAACTCTGCCATTTAAGTACTCTCTTAAAATTTATTTTTAGGACTATACAAAATAATTAGCTAATTCACAATCTTTCATACCATTAATAAAATCTTTGATTTTTAATTTTAGTTGAATGTTATTACCAGGATGTCTAATTGAATCTTTAGGGATTGTTCTACTTAAAGAACCATTACCGCCTTTTCGTTGAATTACAAATATAATTACCTATTATAATATTACCCTTATTTGTAAAAATAATATCATAATTTAGAGTTTTTAGAACATCTTTCATTACATAATATACGCATTAATTTTTCTTCTCTTTGATATAAAACTAATAATTCTCTTGCAGTTTCATTTGAGAATGACCATTTAACCATTTCTTCTGCAATAGGCTAAAAAATTAATAATACCTTTTCTTGTTCTTCAAGTGGAATAAAATTCGATTTAACATTTCTTGATTTGTCAATTATCAAGTTCTGTAGATAATCTAAACAATTTAAGTTAAATGTTTTGCAAAAATTACTTATAGACACTCTTGTAAGTTGATTATAGGCTATTGCCTGCTTATATGCTTTAATACTAACATCTATATTATGACCACAGCTAAAGCTCATTTTAACATCAGATTTTTCTGCATATATTCCTGTACTGATAGCATGGGAACAATTACCTTCTATTTTAAAAACATTTCCAATTTTATCTATTATATCAATATGTTCACTGATACTATTTTTAAAAAGGGTTTCTACATTTTTACTATATATGCATTGCTATTATCCATTAAACTGCTCTTATTGAGTCATATATATTTGCTATTATTTGTGGAATTACTGAATTGCCTATAACCCTTTAATCCATCTGCAACATAATGATCTTGAGAGAAGCCCATTAAATATTTACATTCATTGAGTGATAGTCTTCTTATATTATCATTTATATAATGAAGACCGGTTCTAGCACCGACACCGCCACCAAAAGCCGATAAAGTTATTGAATGACCGAAAGGGCTGTAAATCCTTTCACCTTGACCGCCTTTATTAACTTGACCGATCCTAACTGGCTTTTAATTGCTTTTCAACCGGTGTTTTATCTAAAACAACCTCATCTCTATTAATATATAAACTTTTATCGACATCCTTTTCTAAAATATCACTAAGAAAGATCCTTTCATAAGATTCTTTCGGTTTTACATATTTGAGTATATATTCACTGCTAAAATCTTTTCATAAACAAACAAAATAAACTCTTTCTCTTGCTTGCGGTACTCCAAATAATGAAGCATTTAACACATTTCTATATACTTTATAGCCAATCCCATCTAATTTTTGGTCTATAGTTTCAATTACGCTGCCATTATAATATTCAGAATATTTTTAACATTCTCAAGTAATAATATATAGGGTTTATGATATTGTGCTATTCTGATTATTTCATAAAAGAGTCTACCATTATTATCTCCTATGCTAAGCCTCTTACCTGAAATACTAAAAGATTGGCAAGGAAAACCGGCACATAAAATATCATGTTTAGGGATTTTGGTTTCTGATATTTCCGTAATATTACCGTATGGCTTATCACCGAAATTTCTTTTATATGCTTCTTGTACGTCTTTGTCTATATCAGAAGAAAAAACACATTCAAGACCCTTTATTTCCAAGGCTTTTCTAAAACCACCGATACCGCAAAATAAATCTATAAATTTATACATAAATTATACTATTAAACTTAGGAAGCGGAATTTTCTTTTTTAGCTTTAGTTGTTTTTGTTTTCTCAGGTGATTTTTCTTTATCTATTTTTATAGTAGATGAATCATTAAAAGGAAATTTATTCTCCTCTTCTGAATCTAAAGCTCTACCGCTAAGTAAATTTTTAATTTGCTGACCGGACAATGTCTCATATTCAATTAAAGCATTAGCTAAGGTATGAAGTTGATCTATATGTTTTGTTAAAATATCTTTTGCAAATTCATATCCTTGCGTAATAATTCTTTTAACTTCGGCATCAATTAACTCTGCAGTAGCTTCCGAGGTTTCATTATTAGGTTGTCTACCATACATATCATCACTGCTTGAACCGTGGAATATCGGTCCTATTAAATCGCTTAAACCTGCTTTTGTAACCATCGCTCTTGCAATATTAGTTGCACCTTTTATATCCGACGAAGCTCCTGAGGTAACTTTATTTCTACCGAAAATAATTTCCTCCGCTACTCTTCCCGCCATATAAACTGCTATAGATGATTCCATCTGTTCACGATTCTGAGAATATTCATCAGTTTCAGGAAGTCTTTGCACCATCCCAAGAGCATTACCACGCGGTATAATCGTAGCTTTATGAATAGGCGATGCTGCAGGACAATAAAGCCCGACTAATGCATGTCCTCCTTCATGATATGCAGTCAACCTTTTTTCTTTCTCCGACATTACAATAGAGCGACGTGCGACTCCCATCAGCACTTTATCTTTTGCCTCTTCCATGTCGTGCATATCTACTTCTTTCTTACCAAGCCTTGCAGCAATAAGAGCAGCTTCATTAACTAAATTAGCAAGTTCTGCACCGGAAAAGCCGGGAGTACCTCTAGCAATAATTCGTGCTAATACACTAGTGTTATATTTAATTTTCTTTAAATGTACTTTTAGAATTTGTTCACGACCATTTATATCAGGATTTGCAACGGCAATTTGACGATCAAACCTACCGGGACGTAGTAATGCACGATCAAGAACGTCAGGACGGTTTGTAGCTGCAATGATCACAACTCCCTCGTTTGCTTCAAATCCGTCCATTTCGACTAACATTTGGTTTAAGGTTTGCTCACGTTCATCATTGCCGCCGCCCATACCGACACCTCTATGGCGACCTACCGCATCAATTTCATCGATAAAGATAATACAAGGAGCATTACGTTTACCCTGTTCAAACATGTCACGCACACGGCTTGCACCGACCCCTACAAACATTTCAACAAAATCAGAGCCGGATATGCTAAAAAACGGAACATTAGCCTCACCTGCAATTGCTTTAGCAAGAAGTGTCTTACCGGTTCCAGGAGGACCTATAAGTAAGCAGCCTTTTGGTATTTTACCGCCAAGCTTTTGGAACTTGCTTGGATCTCTTAAAAAATCTACTATTTCAGTTAATTCCTCTTTTGCTTCATCGATACCTGCTACATCTTTAAAGGTAATTTTTGGTCCTTTATCTGATAGCAACCTAGCTTTAGATTTTCCAAATCCCATGACTTTCCCGCCTCCATGCATTTGACGCATGAAAAAAACCCAAACACCTATTAATAAAAGCATAGGAAACCAAGAAATTAAAAAGCCTAAAAAGGTATTCATTCTTGTTTCAAGAGGCACTACTTCAATATTAACATCATTGCTAGTAAGACGATTTACTAAATCAGGATAATCAGGAGCATAAGTGCTAAAAGTAGAGTCGTCATTTGAAGTGCCTTCAATTACTCTACCTTGAATTTTTACCGAATTAACGGTCTTTTCATCAACTCGTGTTAAAAAATCCGAGAAAGTTATATTATTTCTTCCGCCAAGTAAACCGTCAGATTGGAAAACATTAAAAAGTAATATTACAAAAACAAAAAGTGCTGCCCAAGCTAAAATACTCCTACCTTGATTATTCATCGATATAAAACCTAATTAAAATTTATTTACAGATAGCCTCTTAAATACCGGTGCTAGCAAAAATGGGTGAAACGAGATACAAAATTTGGAAAAAAAGATACTTCAAAGTTCCACATGTCGTCATCATAATATGATATATGTGGTATTGCTACAACTTTTTCAAGTATTTTAATGATAGGTAAGGTAAATAAAATTGCATTGTGATTTTTGCAGGATAGATTTTTCAAAGGTTCTAAATCTAATTGTTTCTTTATCATTTTATAATCTTCTAATGATAGATGAGTTACAAAATAATTTGGAGTTTCTTGATTTCTTGTGATGCAAAATCTATTATCCCAAATAATGGATTTATCTAGTAATATTTTACTCTCAGGTAATTTTTTGCCGAATTCCCTATATATAAGTAACTCGTTTTGTATACGCTTAATTACACAGCCATGAAGGGTATTCTTAAAGTTTACCTCTTGAGTAATTAATTTCAAAATAGGTTCTACCGAATAAAAACGAGCTACTCTAGATTGTCCACTAATCATTATCAGTAAAAAATTAATTATTTGTACTTTTACCTCATTTGAAAATTTATCAAATTTAACTAAATCGAGAAAAGCAAAGCCATATTCAAAAATCTTGACTGCTTCAACTATCGCCGATATTAATTCAGGCTTAAACTCGTTTTCTATAAGTTTGTTGGTTTTAAGTTGTTGTGAGATTATTGCGGCTTTAATATAATCTTCTTCTTTAGCTAATTTTTGTCTAATAAGATTCCGCTTATATTTATCTGATAAATTCGATTCATCTTCAAACCATTTTATATTATGGTTGACTAAATACTCTACTAATTCACTTTTTAGAATATTATATAGCGGTCTAATTATTTGTATATTATTATACCAATTGATATTACTGCTACTAAGTCCAAATATACCGCTATTACGCTCTAATCTTAAACAAAAATTTTCTACGTAATCATCCTCATGGTGAGCAGTTAGAAGTACTAATATATCGAGTTCCAGGCATAGATTTGTCATCAAATCATAGCGTCCTTCTCTTGCTCTTTCTTGTAAATTAGAAAAATTATTTTGATGATCAAAAGATAAACTATAATGCTTGCGATTTAGACTATTACTGATATTTTGGATATAATGGGTCTCTTGCTTCGACTGTTCCCGTAAGTTATGATCAACCGATATAACAAATAATTCTATATTATTTTTTTCTGCCCAAATATTAGCAAGATAAAGCAGTGCTACCGAATCGCTCCCACCGGAGACTGCAACCGCTATTTTAGATAAGCCAAAATTACCTATTAGATTATTGATATTATACTCAAATTTTTCATATAGCATGGTTGCAAAATGTTAGTATTGTAAGTTTGACAACGTCATTTCTGCGGAAAGGCTTTGTTATATGGCTCATATCCTTTCATCATTGTGAGAAGAAACTGCAAGTTTCGACGAAGCAATCTCGTGCCAAAATCCTGAGATTGCCACGCTTCTTTCAGTCGCTTGCAATGACGATTTGATATCCACGCGAGAATGACATCGAGCAGGTTTTTCACAAGCCACGCAACAGTACTCTGCTTTCGCAAGGGTAACAAAAAACCACCTAGCTAGATGATTAAGATGATAAAGAAAAATTTATGCTGACTCAGCTAAATCTTCTGAAGTTTCAGTCTTTTGTTCGCGTAAATAATCTTGTGCTTCTGATTCTGATCTTGCAACAATAACCGTAACTATAGAATTAAGCTCCGCATGGAGTCTTATTTCAACTGTATAAATTCCGGTAGATTTAATTTGTTTATCAAGAATAATATTTGAATGAGAGATATTATAAGATACATTTTCAGATAATTTATCGGCTATTTCTTTATTAGTAACCGAACCGAAAAGTTTACCGTCATCTGATGTTTGACGGATAAAAACTAATTTTTGATCTTTAATAAGAGCATTGATTTTTTCTACTTCTTCTCTTATTTGCTTATCTTTTGCTTCAAATTCGTGTTTTTGCTTAACTATTAGCTCTTTATTAGGCTCAGTAGCTCTAATAGCTAATTTTTGCGGTAAAAGATAATTACGACCAAACCCATCTGCTACTTTGAGTATGTCGCTAATTTTACCTAATTTTCTTACGGGTTTTATTAATATAATTTCCATGTATTATGCCTTTATTTAGCTTGAAATACAAAAGGTAATAACGCTAAAATTCTTGCAATTTTAATAGCGTTATTTAGCTTTCTTTGTTTCTTTGCGCAAACATTTGTGATCCTGCTTGGTAGCATTCTACCGCCTTCAGAGACAAATTTTATTAAAAGCTCAGGATTTTTATAATCAATAACAGGTGCATTAGGCACAGAAAGAGGGCATCCTTTACGTCTTCTAAAAAATACTTTTTTAGCAGTTTTATCTCCTACCTTGCGAGTAGCTGTTTCACTAGCATTATTACTTTTTAACATTCTTTAACCTTAATTCTTACAAATTTAATTATTAATCGTTACGTCAATTACCGGAGTATTCTCTGTACTCTGATTTTTTAATATCGGTGAAGGTTCACTACTAATTGAATCTGCTTTAATTGTAAGAAATCTAATGATATTTTCGTTAAGCTTCATTTTTCTTTCTAGTTCTTCTTTTACATTACTAGTAATATCTAGACCTAAAAAATAATAATGCCCTTTTTTGTTATTACCGACTTTGTAAGCTAAAGTTCTTAACCCCCAATATTCTTTTTTTATGATAGTGCCATTATTATCTTTAATAATTTTAGCAAAATCATCAACGATTTTATCTATATCGTTTAATGATACGTCTTGGCGTATAATAAAAACTGATTCATAAAAGCTCATGATATATAAGAATCTCCAACAAACAAACTTTAAAACAAAGCTATTTATAGCAACTAAAACTATTAAATTCAAGTATTATCTTTAAAAAATTATTATTTCTTTGTTTCTTTTTATAAAAAGTTTGCTATAAACCCTAATAAATATAAATTATTATAAAAGTTTTTAATTATTTATCAAATATTAATGGAGATTAATTCAGTATTTGATAAGCTATTACCTGAAGTTTTAATTATAGAAGAAAAAAATGTTAATATTTCTTTAAGTAATGATATCAGAGAGCAGGATTTAATATAATTAGGGTTTCAACTCTAGAAAAAGCATTAACTTATTTTTTTAGTCAGCCGCTTGCTATCATGATTATTAGTACAGAATTACAAGAAAATCCTTTAATAATAAAATAATGTTAGAAAATTTATTAAATTTTCTAAAACGCCCATAATATTCTTATTATCAAACAAGCAATTAAATTTAACAGAAATAGACGATAACGTGCTATTTTTTTATAAGCCTTTCTTATCTGAGCAAATAGTAGGTACTTTAAAAAGTTTATTGAGACATTCCAAATCAGTTTTACAAGATAATATTATTAAATTTAAGAATATAAATATTGATTTAAATACTGAAAAAGTATACAAAGACGGGCTAAATATTCGTCTAGGTCCTACTGAGTTTAAAATTTTACTACTTTTTTTTCAGTTTCCAAATGAAGTATTTTCGCGTCAAGAAATAATAAAATATCTATGGGAAAGTGAAGAGACCTTTAATGAACATCTATGAGATGTTCATATAAATTAGGATTAGAGAGGCCTTAGGGAAAGACAATTTAATTATTAAAACCGTTCATTTTATCGGTTATTGTTTAAATAAGGATAGCGACTAGAATTTTGTTGTCAAAATTTTCTTTGTATTTATGCATTAAGTATGTTAATATCTATTAATTATATTTTATGTATACTATATATAATAAGATTTCGTTGCCGATTTATATATTTTATAACTAAAAACTGTAAATTTTATGTTAAGTAAACTAAATAAGCCTGCTTTATTTGCTTTAATATTTTATCCTATTTTTATTATATCTCTTGTAGTTAAATATTCGTTTGATTATGGGATAGGACTAACTGAAGTTATTTTTATAATTGCTAGTTATTATATTAATAATATTACCGTTGGGATCGGTTTACATAGGTTATGGTCTCATAATGCCTATACAATAAATAAATATGCCGAGTTTGTCTTAGTTATGCTGTCTGCAGGAACATTACAAGGACCGGCTTTATCTTGGGCATCGAATCATTATAAGCATCATAGATATACGGATGAAGATCAAGATCCGCATACTCCATTAAAATTTGACAATAAATTTTTAGGCTTTATGTGGTCTCATATAGGATGGATGCTAGTCGGAAGCGGTAGCTATAAGTCTATTGATCGCATTACTTGGGCTAAGCACGGGAAAAACAGTTTATTAAAATGGCAGCTGAAATATTATTGGCAAATAGCAGCTTTTATGAATATTGTCGTACCTTTATTTATCGGTTACTTAGTCGGCGGTACTATGCAATCGGCATATGCAGGATTTTTATTTATGGGACTCGGTAGATTCCTACAGCAGCAAGCAACATTCTGTGTTAATTCTTTATGCCACTTTGCCGGTAGTAAAAAATATTACAAAGGCACTGCCGGAGATATTTGGTGGATGGCATTATTCTTACTCGGTGAAAATTGGCATAATTACCATCATGCTTTTCCTTCAGATTATCGTAACGGTGCAAAATGGTATCATTTTGACGTTCACAAATGGATAATATTTTTAATGAGTAAAATCGGTTTAGCTTCAGAACTTGAACGTACTACAAAAGTACGTATACAGGCAAAAATGCAAGAAACTTTAAGCTATCTTAGTGAAAAACAAAAGCAAAAATTGACCTTAATGCAAGCTAAAATAGACCATTTATTAGAAAATCTATGCTTAAAAATTAAAGAGCTTGAAGAATCATCTATTACTATTAAAAAACAATTTAAAAAATCTTTTGTAGAAATACAGGAATCTCTTAAAAATTTAGCGGAGCAAGTAAGTTCTGCAACGCAAATAACAGAAAAACCTTCGGAAAAATTACTAAAAATAGTTAATAAAAAAATTATTGATGCCGAACAATCTATTTATAAGCTGTATAACAAATTGAATGCTTTGAAGGTATAGTTTTAACCATTCGGTGTCATTCCCGCGTAGGCGGGAATGACATTGGTATCCACGCGGGCAACACCTTCTCGCAATGACACAAACTATCATTTTTTACTTAACAACACCTCTAATTAGTTTCAATTTGAATGATAAAAATTTTAGGTATAGAATCAAGCTGTGATGATACAG
This sequence comes from Rickettsia helvetica, assembly GCF_963970025.1. Taxonomy (NCBI): domain Bacteria; kingdom Pseudomonadati; phylum Pseudomonadota; class Alphaproteobacteria; order Rickettsiales; family Rickettsiaceae; genus Rickettsia; species Rickettsia helvetica. The sequence continues at coordinate 484,239 of NZ_OZ018776.1, read as the reverse complement.
CTGTTTCTATAATCACCGAAAATCGAGAAATCTTATCTAATATAATCATTTCACAAAATACAGAACATGCAGTTTTTGGAGGGGTAGTACCTGAAATTGCTGCACGTTCTCATTTATCGAATCTAGATAAAGCATTAAAAAGCGTTTTAGAAGAAAGCAATACTAAATTAACGGAAATTAGTGCCGTTGCTGCAACTTCCGGTCCAGGTTTAATCGGTGGTGTTATAGTCGGCTCAATGTTTGCAAGATCGCTAAGCAGTGCTTTAAAAAAACCCTTTATTGCAATTAATCATTTAGAAGGTCATGCCTTAACCACAAGATTAACCGATAATATCCCTTATCCTTATTTACTCTTGCTAGCTTCAGGTGGGCATTGCCAATTTGTAGCAGTGTTAGGACTCGGAGAATATAAAATACTAGGATCTACTATAGATGATGCCGTAGGCGAAGCCTTTGACAAGGTAGCAAAAATGCTAAACTTAGCTTTTCCTGGAGGACCTAAAATTGAAAAAAGAGCAAAACTTGGCAATCCTCATAAATATAAATTTCCAAAACCTATAATTAACAACGGTAATTGTAATATGTCATTTTCAGGACTTAAAACTGCCGTACGTACTTTAATAATAAATTTAAAGGAAATTAATGACGCTGTAATTAATGATATAGCGGCAAGTTTTCAATTTACTATAGGAGCAATTCTAGGTAGTAAGGTACAGGATGCTATTAGAGCATATGAACAAATAATAAATAATTGCGATAAGAAAAATATAGTAATTGCCGGCGGTGTTGCTGCTAATAAATATTTACAAGAAATATTAAGTAATAGTGCTAAGACACATGGTTATCGGCTTATTTATCCACCTATCCACTTATGCACCGATAATGCTGCAATGATTGCATATGCAGGACTTGAGCGTTACAATAATAAGCTATTTACTCCTTTGAATGTCTGTCCAAAAGCTAGGTGGAGCTTGGAAGAAATATAATTTTTTAATATTGACACTTCTTAATTTAGTAGTATGATATGTAATTATCTATATAAAAAAGAGGTAAGTTTATGAGCAATAACAATTATGAAAACATATACAAAGCATTTAATTGTTTTTCAGAAGCAACAAATTCTGCCTATTCAGCCGTAAATAATTTTTTAGAATTACCTAATGTATTTAATAAATATCCTGCTGTTATTTCTTTAATTTTTTCTAAAACAGCAAAATTAGACTCTAATATAACCAATATAATTAAAAACGGTGTTATTATATATGAGATATCAACAACCTTAATAGGTGCCGTAAATACTTTTTATAAAGATAAAAAACTAGTCGATAAAATATTAAAAGACGGACAGAATGCTATTAATAAGCTTATTGAAACAACAACCTACTTATCGCCAATAGTTACAGATATTACAAATTCTTACTTAGTTGATCCGCATAAAGAAGAAAAAACACTATTATTTGACTTACAAATTCCTAACTCTACTAGTAGTGATTATTATAAATTTTCAGGAGAAGTAACAAATTTAGCTGAAATTGAAAGTTATTAACTCTAAATTTAGGATAAGATTTAAATCTTATCCTAAATTTTATAAATATAAACCTAGCTCCAGCTGAAGTTTTAGAGCATATTCAAGACTGCATCTCATTATTGGTTATTACAGAAATTTTAGATTTTAACCTTAACCTACTTGCTATTGTTATTTGATCTGTTATTGCTTTATTCTGTTTAACATTCCATTGGCTGCATCTTACTGATAATTATTGCTGGTCTTGTTTTACTTATTGCTCCACCAAGAGAAGAATCAAAAATCACCCACCATACTTCTCACCTCTTTTCATCAAAACTACCCTGAATTAGACCTTCTGCCCAGTCGTGTGCTTCTTTTTCTCTTTGAGTATCTTGAGCTATTTCTTGATAAGAAGCTTTAAGTTGTTCCTTAATTAAATATGTGTAAGATATCATAATTATAAAAATTAATCAACTCATTTTTATCTTCAATTCTTTATCCTTTGCATTTATTTTGACCGTTTTACCGCTACTTATTTCGCCTGCTAAAATCATTTTGGCTAAATTATTTTGTATTTCCCGCTGGATAAGGCGTTTTAAGGGTCTTGCTCCAAAGCTTGGATCATAACCCTTTTCGGCTAAATAATTTAAGGCAGATTCATCAAATTCAAGAGTAATATTTTGTGCTAGTAAAATCTTCTTTAGACTTTCTAATTGAATTTTAACTATATCATGAATATTATTGCGATTTAAACGATGGAATAATATAATTTCATCCAATCTATTTAAAAACTCCGGTTTAAATACTGCTCTTACATACTCCATTACTTGATCCTTAACTTTATATGTATCTTCGTCCTCTTTCTGATTAACAAGAATTTCTGCTCCTAAATTAGAGGTTAAAACTATAATAGTATTTTTAAAATCAACCGTTATACCTTGACTATCGGTTAATCTTCCCTCATCAAGTATTTGCAGCATAATATTAAATATGTCGGGATGGGCTTTTTCAACCTCATCAAATAATATTACCTGATAAGGGCGGCGTCTTACTGCCTCCGTCAACACCCCACCCTGATCATATCCGATATAACCGGGAGGAGCTCCTATCAGGCGAGAAATAGCATGCTTCTCCATATATTCCGACATATCTATACGAAGTATTGCATTACGATCATCAAAAAGAAAACCGGCTAAGGCTTTGGTAAGCTCGGTTTTACCGACTCCGGTTGGTCCTAAGAATAAGAACGAGCCAAGCGGGCGGTTAATATCCTGAATACCTGCACGTGATCTTCTAACCGCATCACTGACCCCTTTAATTGCTTCATCCTGCCCTATTACCGATTCTCGTAATTTCTGTTCCATCACAAGTAGACGCTCACGCTCACTTGACAGCATAGTATCAATCGGGATTCCGGTAATACGAGAGATAATACTTGCTATATCGCTTTCCGATACAATTTCTTTTAACAGCCCTTTATTATCCATACTTTCGGCTTCCTGAATCTTTTTCATAATCTCAGGTATAATTCCGTATTTTAGCTCACTAGCTTTCGCAAGATTAGCATCACGTTCGGCATGTTCAAGCTCATTTCGGCTACGATCCAGCTCTTCTTTGAGCTTTTGTGCTTGCTGTAGTTTAGACTTTTCAGCTTGCCATTTAGCCCCCATATCATAGGATTTAGACTCTAATTTTTCCAACTCTGTGGTTAAATGCTCTATTTTCTTTTTAGAATGCTCGTCATTTTCTTTTTTAAGTGCTGCAAGCTCAATCTTTATCTGAATAATACGGCGATCTAGCTCATCAAGCTCTTCGGGCTTACTGGACAACTCGATTTTCATACGGCTACAAGCTTCATCAATCAAATCAATAGCTTTATCAGGTAAATAACGATCGGTAATATAACGGTTTGATAACGTCGCTGCTGCAACTATTGCACTATCGGAAATTCGTACGGCATGATGTAGCTCATATTTTTCTTTAATTCCTCTAAGTATTGATATAGTATCCTCAACCGTCGGCTCACTCACGTAAACAGGCTGGAAACGGCGAGCAAGTGCTGCATCTTTCTCAATATATTTACGATATTCATCTAAAGTAGTAGCACCGATACAGTGCAGCTCACCACGAGCAAGCATCGGCTTTAGTAAATTCGAGGCATCCATAGCACCGTCGGTTTTTCCCGTACCGACTAATAGATGCAATTCATCGATAAATAAAATAATTTCACCGCTTGATTCTTTGATTTCACCAAGTACTGCTTTAAGACGCTCCTCAAATTCACCTCGATATTTAGCTCCCGCTATTAATGCTCCCATATCAAGCTCAATAATACAGCAGTTCATAAGCGATTCAGGTACGTCCTTACTAAATATGCGTTGTGCAAGCCTCTCTATTATAGCAGTTTTACCGACTCCGGGTTCGCCGATCAATACAGGGTTGTTTTTCATGCGTCGTGATAGTACCTGCACCGTTCTTCTTATTTCTTCATCACGCCCGATTATCGGGTCAAGCTTACCGTTTTCTGCAAGCTCTGTTACGTCTCTGCCGTATTTCTTTAGAGCATCGTAACTATTTTCTGCCGATTCGGTATCTGCTTTTTTGCCTTTACGAAGCTGTAAAATAGCTGCTGCTAGTTTTTTACTATTAATTCCATTATTCGTTAAAATTTTACCGGCTATAGTATTATCATAAGTTAATGCTTCAAATATACGTTCTATGGTTACAAAACTATCCCCGCTGTCTTTAGCAAGGCTGCTCGCTTTTTCCAAAACTTTAAGAGCTTCAGCAGAAGAATAAACTTGTCCACCTCCCTCAACCTGAACTTTTTGGGTTTTATTTAGTTCTAGCTGAACTTGATCTTTTAATAAGTTTATATTACCGTCGGTATTATTAATAAGGGTTTGAATTATACCTGTTTCTTCACTTAAAAGACTAGATAATAAATGCAAAGATAATATTTGCTGATGATCGTTTTTAGCAGCAAGTGATTGGCTACTAGCTATCACTGATTTAGCATGTGCAGTAAATTTATCAATGTTCATGTAAATAATATATTTTAATTATTAAGATTAAAGAATTTTAATAGATTATTTTTATATAATTATTTTAAATTAAAATAACAAGAGATGAAATAATTATAAAATATTAACTTATGACCGTATCATCTCTAAAACAAAATTTTTAATTGATACAACTCAAAGAATTTTTAAAGATATAGTATATTTCAGAAAGGTTCAGACAAGATAAATTTAAATGCGAGCCTGCGAAAGCAGTAGATAAGCTATGTGAGTACAGACGAGTTATACAAAATTCGCTTGTATCAAGCTTTATGAAATACGCTGTACAAAAAGATGGTCTTGTTGCATGGATCGGTTTATGTCATTCCCGCGTAGGCGGGAAGTAAGAAAAAACATATAAAAAACTTATTTTCTAGGTTCCTGCTTTCGCAGGAGTGACATCGGTATCCATGCAACAAGACCCAAAAAGATATAAAAGGACCAAAAATATAAATTACTACAGGGAGAAATAATGTCAGAACTTGCAATTGTAACAGGCGGTACTAGAGGAATAGGTAAAGCTACCGCTTTAGAATTAAAAAATAAGGGTCTTACTGTAGTAGCTAATTTTTTCAGTAATTACGATGCTGCTAAAGAAATGGAAGAAAAATACGGTATAAAAACCAAACGTTGGAATGTAGCAGATTTTGAAGAATATAGAAAAGCAGTAAAGGAAATTGAAGAGGAGTTTAAAACACCGGTAAGTATTCTTATAAATAATGCTGGTATTACCAAAGATAAAATGTTACATAAAATGAGTCATCAAGATTGGAATGACGTCATTAACGTTAATCTCAATTCTTGCTTTAATATGTCTAGTAGCGTAATGGAGCAGATGCGAAACCAAGATTACGGCCGTATAGTAAATATCAGTTCAATTAATGCTCAAGCAGGGCAGGTTGGACAAACTAATTATTGTGCCGCTAAAGCTGCTATTATCAGTTTTACTAAAGCCTTAGCCCGTGAATCTGCTTCTAAAAATATTACCGTTAACTGCATAGCTCCCGGGTATATCGCAACAGAAATGATAGGAGCGGTACCTGAAGACGTACTTGCTAAAATCATTAATAGTATCCCCAAAAAAAAGACTAGGACAGCCTGAAGAAATAGCTAGAGCCGTGGCATTTTTAGTTGATGAAAATGCCGGTTTTATAACAGGCGAGACTATTTCCATCAACGGCGGCCATAATATGATTTAAACAATTAACTTATAATAGATTAGAATATAAAAGAGGAAATAAGACAATTATACTCTAATGGAGTGAAACTTTTTAATGAAAGAGACTATGAAGAAGCACTTAAGATACTTACTTACTTAAAGAACTAGATAAAACTTACATACATCTCTGGTACTATTACGAGGGAATTATTTATTATGCCCAAGGGGAAACTACTAATGATTCAGACAAGAAACAAGCCCTTTACTTTAACGCAGAAATTTCATTTCGACAAGCAGCCCCATATAAATCTAAGCCTAAAGATACCGATTTTTTATTAGGAAGAACTCTTTATAAAGAAGGTAAATTAAAGGAAGCCAGTATTGTATTTGAAAAATATACACCTTGGCCAGAGAATGAGGAAGAATTTCAGGAAATTCTTAGCAGAATAGAACAACAACCTAATAATAGTCTTAGTTTATCACAGCTGTTACCGAGAGAAAATCATTTTTTATCTAATAGTCAATTAATTTATAATAAATATAACAATAACGAAGACCTTGTGAGAAGAGTATCACAACTAGAAGTTATAGTAGATAAACATGAACAAGAAATTGCAAAAATAAAAACAATATTACAATCTGCAAATATCCCACTTACCGCAGATATAAACGAGCAAATTACAAAATTGAAAGGCATTGATCCTAAATTAGAAGACTATTATAAATGTTTTAATGTTGCTTTACATAATGTATGTATTGCTGCTAGTGCCGTAAGTAGCGGCTTAGTAGTTCCTGATTCGGGGCATTTGGAACGTGTGAAAGCCTCTTCTTTTGCGAAATGGGTTTGTTATCTTGGCGACATAGCAGCATCCGGTTTTTTAGGTCCTTTTACCACTGCCTTAATAGCAGTTCTGCATGATGCCGGCGATAATATGTTTAACTCTAAGGAAGAAGCAAAGCTAGTAGATGTACTTACTAAATTTTGTAAAATGATTAATAAACAATCTAATACAACGATACCTATAGGACAAGATCTACAGAAATTAGCTTTATTTTTTACTAATTTAAGGAGTGTGGAAATCGCAAAAATTAATAAACTAGATAAGCAAAGTAGTTTTAATAAATTCAGTAATTTTTTTGAGGCTAAACTACCGATGCAAAATAAATTTTTTCGTTACGATGCTGAGGAAATTGATGGTAATCCTATGGAGAAACAAGCGTTTCAAGATGTTACTTTTTTGATTGGTTATATGTACATAATGCAAAGGAGATATTATAAAGTACTGAACCGTTTTTAAAACAGGTTTTAACTGCTTTAGAAGATGGATTAAACAAATCATGGGATGATATAATAAAAAGTAATCCTCTTAGAACAGAATGTAAACGTACTAAAACGGTAGATAAATTACCTAAAGAACCTTTTACAAAAATAATGGAACGAATAAAAGAGGGAACATGGGAAAATACAGATTTAAATCTTGTCTCAATTAACCCGAAATCATGGTTTTTTTCAGGTTTTCATGGAAAGATGAAGAAAGAGGAATGCAAGAATTTTCTGATCCTAAATATCATGATAAATTATGTACTAGAAGTAAGAACACTAAGACCCCAGATGATTTAACAAATTATTTGTTATTTATATTTCATGAGATATGTAAAGTCGGAAAGGAAACATGCATAGAAGGGTTTTTAGGAAAACATCCTCACATAGTTAACATAGCTGAAGCAACTGCTCCGGAATTATTTGTAAATGAATCGGCTATCAATATTTGTTTTAAAGAGGATATAGCACGTCAAAATGCAACGAAAGCAGCATTACAATTAAAATCATCAGATCAATTTTTTAGAGACTGCTTTATAAAAGTATTTCCTAATTTAGACTATAACAAATATTTTCAAATATTGAATATAGAATATAATCAAGAAGACGGTACAGCATTAATATCCTTCAATTTTAGTAATGCGGATGGTACAAGTACTAATGATGATGTACTACCAACAGGTAATTTAGAAGATAATAACCACTAAATTTTTAAAATGACTAGCATATATCACATTCTTGACCATGTTCCTGCTATTTATAAACAGGATATGGAAATAGAGTATGAGCATTTGGCAATGCAATTAATTAAGTCCGGTAAATTACGGATAGATACCGATGATTGCTGCAATTTTGCAAGATTTACCGAGCCTGCTCTTAATATAAGTTTGATGGTTAGCAAAGAAGAATTAACAAGCCCGCATTTAATCCCTGAAACTACCAAGCTTTTTCAAAATTTATACAGAAACTCTGCTTCAGATCAGAAAATAAAATCAATTTTCGACAACTTAAAAAAGCAAATACAAAAGCTACAGCCGGTTAAGAAAGAAGTAACCGAAATGCTGGCACGTATTTTTGTCCAGTCTGCCCATCCGATCGTAATAAGATGGCTTCTTCTTAACAAGACGGAAGTATTTCTTACCTATTCGCATAATATCGGCGATATGATGGATATGGTTAGCTGGCAACGAGTAGGCGGTAATAGCGGTATGCAAAGCACTAACGGCAAGGACGTAGCTATTTTTGTTTCATGCGGCGGTAATCCTTTTGCTGAAAACAATGAAGATCATCCAACTTACGGCAACGGCTTTGCTGCGGCAGCAAGACTTCAGATTATCACAGCCCAAGAGCTGGGGCATTTTGCCGATATAAAAAGAGATGACAGAGGCAAGCAAACAACTCGCCATTCGGCTAATTTTTCTGGTACTAAAGCTACCGATAAAGTACGAATTGCTAGAAAAAATGACATAATACATTGTCATAATTTGCTACATAAGCTCCTTAAAGCAGGTATGAAAAAGCAATTAGATTATGAAACGAAACTTAAATTTTATAATGCAAATAAAGTTAGCGGCTTAAAAGTTTATGCTATAAAATTCATGATTTTTATATATAAATTTCGGCTTTTAAATTATAGCAGTAGGAATAATCTAATATTTGTAAAAAAATTTAAAACCGACAAATATATGGCCTTAATGATTGATGCTATGTTTAAAGATATGCAAGCTAATTTATCACCGGCAGCTGACGTGTATAAAAATAAAAACCCTGAAATTGAAGAAGCCATAGCATGTATTGAGGCACTCGCTAGAGTACCGCAACAAGCCGTAAAATGGGGATATTTAACTACCAAAGAAACTATGCAAGACCTTTATAAAATATATTATAATGAGGTTATACCTTCTCTGATTACTAGCTATAATGCTGTCACCGGTGAAAATTATAAACGTGATTTTAAAAAACCAAAAAGTAGTTTCTTTTCTAAAATTAATATCTTTAGTAACAAAAAGCTAGTGCTAAAACCGGTTAGGGAGTTATGAGCTATTGCTTTTATAAGAATTTAGTATTATATTGAATATAAAATTATATATAAAAAATGATATGACAAGCTTATCTATTACTCTACCCGATAATATAGCTAAAGCTAGTAATGAAATTGCTAAAAAGCTAGGATTATCTAGAACGGCATTTATTCGTCAAGCCATTATACATGAACTCGATGTTCTTCAGTCTCAATTTGAACAAGACGATATTATAAAAAGCTTTAATGCAATGAAAAAATCTAAAAAATATCTAGAAGAAATGACAGAAATCACTGAAAATTTAAATTCGGAATTACTAGAAGAAAAGGAAAAATGGTGGAGCAAAAAGAAATATTAACACGGGGGGGTATTTATTTAGCTGGACTTGATCCTGCTAAAATAAATGAAATTGGAACAACACGTCCCATAATAATACTAAATTCACAAACAATATTAGATTCCATCCCTCCTATAATTTTTATTTGTCCTCTTAGTAGCCAATCGCAACCGGAATTTAGTAATCTTCATTTTGAATTAGATGTACGAGATAATTTAGAGGTAAAAAGTTATGCACTAATAGAACATTGTAGATCAGTAAGCATAACAAGAATTATCTATCCAAGACTAGCACAAGCTACTTCTTATGAAGTAAATCGTATTTTACTTATTCTACAACAATTGGTTGATGTATAAAACAAAGGATAAGATTTAAAATCTTATCCTTGATTGATATTAGAACAATATCTTTAACTTTAATGAACCTTGATGGCGAGTATATTTGCTGCGTAGATTACAGTTATACGTTGCAAGTAGCTCAATATTCTTATGAGCTGTAAGTAAACTTGCACCTACATTATAGCCGACTTGCGGCGTGCTACTACTTGTAGTATTCTCAAAGTAATTATCTGCCCAAATAAATCTAGCTTTTACCTTAGATTGCTTATTATTAAAGTTGTTTTCTACGGAAGCATGCAGTCCCAGTACTATTTGAGTATCGTTTGATAATCTCTTAGGAGCGGTTAATTTTATACCTGTAATCCCTGTAGTTAAGTTACCGGACTTACCTGCAACATACATATTATTCACACCTGTACCGGTTTCGGTATAAGCATTATCTTTTATATGTATTATATCTAATGCCGATATTAGGCATTAAATTTATACCGTCCATGACAGAGAATTGATAACCGACATTACCCTCAAAACCGTAAGCTTTGCTTGTATATTTACCGCTAGCTGTTTTATAGCTATTAGGTCCGACCGGTCTTAAGTCTTTTTTGTTGATTTTACTGTTACTTGCTGAAAATATTTCTTGTAATATAAGGCCATTACTAAATTGTTGTTGACCGTATATGGAAATAATATCGCTTTCTGCCGATAATTTATCACCGGTGCTTGAACCTTTAAACTTAAAGTCAGAGTTCATACGGCTATATGCAATACCGACAAGATTATTTTCCCCGATATAAAGATCACCACCGATAGTACCGCTGGATACCATGCCTTTATAGCTAGGATTACCTTTATATGCGTCTTGATTACTTGAACTGAAAGTACCGGCAACCCATAATCCTTTTTTAGTAATTATAGGGTTTTCTTCATCACCTGCAGCAACAGCTATCATACTACCGCCTGATAGGTGATTATTAACGTTAGAAGTTACCGCTTCAGCCGTAACATTTGCTACACTAACCGATCTTGTTCCTTGCTCGGTTAAATGCTCTACTACTTTTTTTGCATTATCAGGTGCAACTTGAGCTAAGTTTGCTACGAATAATAAAGATTGTTCTTGTTTTGTTTTACTCACTACAACAGTATCATCATTAACTACTTTAGCCACTTCTTTAAGCTCAGCTTTATTATTTACTAATTCCTTAGCAAGTTCTACTGCATGTTTTTCAGGATTTTTCATAACAAGTGCAGATTTTTCTCTGATCACTTCTTTTTGTGCTTCCGCTACAAAAGTATTTTCCGTATGGACAACGATAGTATTATTGATTGCCTCAGCTAATTTTTGCGGTTCAGGTTTTTTAACATATTCCTCGGCTACTCTTATTTCGTTAGCTTGACGTTGCTGATACTCCGCTTGCAGTCTTTGCTCTTCTATTCTTCTATTATTTTCTTCGACTATTGCTCTTTCGTTAGCTTCACGCTGAGCTTGAGCCTGCATCGCTTGTGTTTGTGCATTAACTCTTGCTTGCTGCTGTGCTACTTTCTTGAACCGCTGCTTGCCCTGCCTGTTGCACTTGTAACCCAGCCCTAAAGTTCATAGTTCCTGTAGCCGGATTATAAATTGTGTCCTTCAGGAATAAATGCACCGCCACTGACCCTAAAAATAGATAATGCTGATACTGCATCTGCAGGGTGAACACCGTTAACATTAATTATAATATTTGTACCGGCTATTACGTTAGGGAGATTATTTTGAAAAAATACACTATATCCTCCAGTTACATTAATATGTAATATTACCGGAAAATTCTACATCACCGTTAAGAATTAAGTCATGTCTAAGGTCAAATGTTGAACCGTTAATTTTAGCATTTCCGTCGATTGTAACAGGATTAGCGTGAACATTATAAGTTCCCGTATCAAAGTTAATTTGGGTAGCATAAATATTTTTATGTAGGTTACGAACATGATTACTCGTAAATGTTAACTTCTCAATCCTCTTATTTACTGCACCGACTTTATAAATATTAGGAGTATTTACAAAAGTTACTTCACCATGGTTAGCTTTACTAGTAGTAATGTTACCGATTAAATCTTTATTAAATTTTACTTTGCCGCGATTCGTAAATTCTAAATTACCAGTATGTATTAAATTAGTTCTATTCCCTCTATTATCCTGATTCCACTTGGTCATATCAAGTTTTTCTTCAAATATAACATCATTACTTGCTACTGTAGTCTTCTTTGCATATACATCATTTTTGAATTCAGCTTTATTTTCATTTCCAATTTTTATCTCGGCAACTCTAAAATCCTGTAAGTCGACATTCTGACGAAAAATTACTGCGTTTTTTCCTTTTACTTCAACTATACCATGATCATCTCCCGGATTATTGGCAGCAACTCCAGACCATATATCTAAAGCTTGTTTAGAAGAATCTATAATTAATTTTGAATTTTATCCTAGAGTAATATCATTAGCATAAATATTAGATTTTAAGGTAGCTGTTTTATTATTTTCTATCTGTAATGCAGAAATACTAAAAAGATTCATTCCATCGTGACCGATAGGTTTTGTAAAAACTACATTATTGCCTGCTACAGTTAGCCTTCCTCTCTGTATACCGTTAGAGTATATTCTATTATCAACTGTAATATTATTATTTTCAAAAACTAACTCAATCGACGCACCGCCAAATCGAATTGCACCGACAACACTAATATCATTTCCCTTAATAACTAATTTACTATCCTCAACTAATGCTCCTTTGTTTGCTACCTGATGGTGAAGTAGTATATCCACTTTTACATTCTTATTACCACCATATCCTAGGGGAACTCTTAAAGCATTTTGAACTGCTGCTTGAGTTTCATTATTATTAACATTAACTATATTATTAATACTAACTTGACGAGTTAGATTATTAGTCTGAATTATAAGCCCCCATGAAGTATAACCGTAAAGATTAATATTACCTATATTGATATCAGTATCAAAATTAAGACGCTGATTATTCTCCGTTAAAATAATATTATCACCGTTTTGTGGATTATAATGAGCTCCATTATGCTGCCAATCATTCCCATCTCGTGTGTAAACAGTCGGCCTTGCAGCAACAATATCCACCGCAAAGCCTTCTGCACTTGCAAGTAGTCCAATGCTACTGGTTGCTAGTAAAAATTTAGTAAAAAGTTTTTTTCTTATTAGTCATAATTTCCCCTATAACTTATTGTTTTTAATGATTTTACCACTTAACTTATCGGTCATTATACACTATTTATTTACGATTGAGTGATTTATAAAATTTAAGGGGAATAGGCTGGTTTAATGAAAGGGGAGGGTATTTGTTTGGTGTATCTGATGTTATTCCTGCATGGATACCGAGTCGTCATTGCGAGCAGCCATAGGCTGCGTGGCAATCCAAAAAAATAATAAAAAAATTCTGATTTACAGAATTTTTTACTGGATTGCTTCGTCAATTACTTATGTAATTTCCTCGCAATGACATTAAAATAACACTTTACTCATCATCTATATTAGAAAGCTCATCTTGTAATTCTTGAGAAAATACATCCTCATCATCGTTAGAATCATTTGATTTCTTAAGGGAGTTTTTGAAATTATTTAGGTCTTTATTTTCAAATATTTCAATAGATTTTAAAATCTTGTTTGGAATTATAACTATAATATTTTTACTTAATTCATCTAAATAATCAGTGGTGACGGAAACTTTCAGCACTCCTCCATATTTGCTCTGTTTGCTACTTACCACAAAATCTTTTAAAGATTTACTTTTAAAATAGTTTTCAGAAGTAAAGATCATTGTTATAAAAAATAGTACTACCGAGATAGTAGTACCTACGGCAAATCCCGCTAATAGCCCTAAGAATCTGTCAATAAAACCGTTTCTCATAAACGAAATTATAGCAAGAAATTTATAAACTATAAAAACACATAAAATTAAAGAAATAACATAAGATATAACACCGGCAATAATTATTCTTATAACCTCATTATCCATATATTTCCCGATTAGTTCAGAAATATATGGATATAAGAAATATCCTAACATTATAGAAGTAATAAAACCGAGTATTCTAGTTGAAAACCCGATTATGCCTTGATATAAGCCGAAAAATGAGAAAAGAGTAATAATAGCAAAAATAGTAATATCAAAAAATGTGATCATTATTGTTAACTTCTATTGAATAATTAGATTTAAATCTTATATATTAATTATATAATTAAAGTTTTATTTATGGGCGATAAAATTTTTCATAACTTATCTGGTAAAACACTCGTTGCTACACCGCATGTAATTACAAAAGGTATTTACCATAAATCCTTAATTTATATGTTATCACACACGGAAGAAGGAGCAATAGGATTAATATTTAACCGCTTAGTAAATCATATAGATTTAAAATCGTTTTTTAAAATAAAAAATGATGAAATAACAACCCCTGTTATGGTTCCTATATATCTTGGCGGACCCGTAGAACATGAAAAAGGGTTTTTTCTTCATTCTAGCGATTATAATAAAAATTTGTTATTGGATTTCCATAATGATTTAGCAGTAAGCTCTAATTTAGAAATTTCAGAGGATATAGCTTTCGGTAAAGGACCTAAAAATAGCTTATTCATTGTCGGTTATACAGCATGGAAACCAGGGCAACTTGAAGAAGAATTGGAGAAAAATCTATGGCTGGTTATGGATTGTAATAAAGAATTTATTTTTGCCGATAATCCTGAAAGTAAATGGCATAATGCATTAAAACACTTAGGCATTGATGAAATACATTTCTCATCACAAATAGGGAATGCTTAGATAACGTCATTAGGCATGGCTCATGTGTCATCCCTACGAAAGCAGGAATCCAGTAATCTTTAATGTCATCCCGCAACTTGATTGTGGGATCTCAGGATACAGCCTGTAACATAAGATCCCGTGGTCAAGCCACGGGATGACACAGAAAAGTACTGGATTCCCGCCTCTGTAGGAATGACATTTTTATTTAACCATTTTTCGGTAAGCCTAAGCAATAATGCTTTAACAATTTTCCCTGGCTGCTAATTAAATACACAAAGTTAGAATGTTATAATTCATGTTCGTTTGTTTTTATATCAAATATTTTGGATGTATAGAAGACCTTAAATTGGTCTGCTAATTGTTCAATATCTTGTACTCCCCCCGTTAAACCTATAAAATTAACATCTATTTTTTCTAAATATTTTTTTAATACCTCACTTGTATCATGCTCAGGATCTAGAGTAATAAAATCTTCTCTTTCTTCAAAATCTCAATAATATCTTCTACTTTTTTTAGCGCTTGATTGTCATATAAGGAATAGGTAGTACCAAAATAAATCAAACTTAAATGACCTTGCAAATGGGTACTATCAAATTTCTTTCCTTCTTGATCTATAAGAGTAAACTTAATTTTAAGCGAATCGTCCATATTACTAGTTTTTGCACCGATCTTAAGCTTAGACGGAGTTAATGAAGAATAAAATAAACATAAAATATTATGTCCGTAATCATACTAGGGCTATAAAAATTTTTATAGATATACATTTGGTTTTTATTATTTCTCATAACCTAAGTAATTATTAATATTTATTTATAATAAAACTTATTCTTATCATATATGCAATAAAAATCATCTTTCAGTATATTAAATATCGTAATATCTAAATTGTGATATTTTTATCATATACATATTTTTTAGTTAAAAAATTAATTAATTTTTTAACTAAGTTGAAATTTTTTGAGTTAATCTTAAAGTTAAGATTATTAAATAAAAAAACAACTGATGAGGATGATTAATATGTTAGATCGGTCAAAAATGACTAAAACACAACAACAGCAAGAAACGGAAAAATCTGTTTTTGAAATATTAGAACCTGTTAAGCTGATAAATGAATATGAGCAGAAATATGCACCTATTATTAATCAAAGTAATAAAGCTATAGTCACCCTAGGACCAAATAAAGAAGATTTAAACATTCTAACTGAATTTTTTAAAGATAAACAATTAGAAGTTAAGAGTGATCAATTTGGAAATTTTGAATTTATTGGAACAAGCAGACATGATGATAAAATAGACATCTTTAATGTTCCTGCAAATAAAAATCAACCGAATTTAATGATTTATAACAGTAATTATTTAAATAACAACCATTCATTTGCCCAGTCAATTCTTAATACATTTTTTTTACAAAAGATTTTAGATACTAAACCAACCAAATTTATTTTAGTAATAAAAGATATTGCCATACAAAACGCTCAATCTCTTGATACTCAAAATAAGATAAAAGAGCTTACTAATATATTATGGGAATTTACTAATTTATTTGAAGCCATAGATACAGGTAATAATATATCCGTAATTTTTACCGACACAATAAATGAGAAAACTCAGGTTCAAGTATCTAATATTTTTAATGAAGCTCTTAAAGAAAAAAGCTTTAGTGAAAAACAAAAATCTATTATTGCTAAATTAGCATCCAATTCATATTTTTTCCCTAAGCCTAGTAATAAGCCAAAATACGGAAAAATATTAAAGATTCTATATGATAAAGATTATATCACACTTAATAAAAGTAATAAAATAACTATCAATGACCGTAATTCAGAAGAGATTTTAAGTGCTACAAAGTTGATTAATCTAGAAATAAAGTCTAATATAGATGCACTTAAAACAGAAATAGATAAAATATGGGATAAAGAAAAAAATACAATATTTGATCCGTCTAAAAATCAAAAATTAGTACCACTAATAAAAATTCTAAAAGATTCTCAAACTAGGGATAATAAAGACAAGAGTACAGAAAGTTTTCTCAAGGTTAGTGATGAATTATATTCTATTTTACAAATTTCAAAACCGGAAAGTGGTTTAGATTCTCTTATAAATTATTTGAAATATTTTTCCAATATCAATAATTTTCAAGAGAATTCAAATTTAATTAATTCTTCAGAGTGGTTTGATAATTTATTTAGCGAGGTAGCAAGCTATAATATAAATGGAGAATTATTAGTAGCTTTCATAGCAATGATAGAGAGTACTAAAGATTCGTTTCTTAAAAAATTAAATGAAACTGTTCAGAATTTTTATAATAACATAAAAACTAACAAAACTTTAGATACTACAGAAGTTAATGATATATTTAAGCTAAGAGAATTTTTAACAAGAATTAAAACTAACTTAAAATCAAATTTAATAAATTTATCTCTGAATTTATCTATAGATAAAAATATTACTAATTTACAAAACTTAATAAATCCCATCAATGAAGAAGATGCTAAATCGCTATGGGAATATATTACCGGTTCTATAACAGAAATTATTAAAGATGAAGATATAAATATAGTAATCTATAATAAGCTACTTAATTCTAAAATACTTCCGCAACAAGAGATAGATACTTATAACAAGTTAGAGACATTATTAAAAGATGCTTATGACAATATGTCTAAAAAACATAAGGAAGAACAGTTTTGTAAGCGTCAATTAGCTGAAATTTATTGCCAAAAGCCAAAATCTCCATAATAACGCCGAATCAATCAATAGAGTTATATAAAAAAGCTGCCGAACTTGGTTCTGTTAAAGCAAATATAGAACTCGGAACTATAGAACTCGGTAAGAAGAATTATTCTGAAGCTATCAAATATTTACACTTAACTCCCGATGTAACCGACGTATCAAAAGCTTTTAAAAGCTTAATCAGTACTAAAAAATCAGAAATAATAAGCAAAATACAACAGGGTAGTACCAAAGATGTAATAAAATTATCTTTAGTATTAACTGAAGCATATTTAGAGCAAGCTACATATTGTAAGGACTATGGTATGCCAATAACAAAAGCACAAAAATTAACAAGAAAAACATTTTTCGATATTATAACAGCAACAATAACCATAGATGAATATAACAATAATATAACATTACATAACCTTTATAAATGTCTAAGTACTTTATACTCCTCTCTTGATACTCAGCTTAAATTTAATAAGATAGCCGTAACATATAAAGATTTTGCACTAAAATTTAATAATACGGTAAAAGATGAGACCTCATATCTACTTAGTCTTAAGGATATACCTAGCGATTATAATGAAGATTCTAGCAATATGTTAGGTGCTTATTATAATTCCTCAGAGTATCCTCAATGAGAAAAATTTAATATCTCTTAATACAATTTTTATAGACAAGCAGAAATGTAGTGCTAGTATAAAAATAGCTATATTTAACGATGAATTAGATTATGACAAATAATCAATTTTCCGAAGATACCAAAAAAATCGCCGATCAAATAAAAGATGCATTAATGGGTATTAGTGACGATCTTGTACTTGAGAGTAAAGAGGTAGAGGAAATTTTTGAAGAATTAAGCCAAAATGAAGAGTTTGAGTATGAGATAGAGCGAATACTTGCTATCTTAAATGAACAAACTATGGATTTGACTCAACTGCAAAGCCGGATTATCTTATTAATCCGTAAGTATTTAGGTAAAACTAAAAACTTAAAGCTTAAAATGCGTAAAATGGATGAGAAGCTCATTAACAAGAATGTTGCCGAAGTCAGTAATTATTTAATGCATCAGCATTCTAAAATAGTTAGAGATGCTAATAAAAACCTTGCAAACCCAAAAGATAAATTGCAAGGTTTAACCAAACAAGCTAGAATAAACTTAAAACGTTTATTAAAAAGCTTTGCCGTTTATCAAATTTATATGTTTATGAACCCAAAAAGAATAGCAGGCGAAACGAAGCTAATGAACTTCGCCTATAATATGATCAGAGGAGGAATGAAACTCGCTAAAAAATATGAAGGCGGCAAGGAAAAAGACATTAAATCATATTCACCTAAACTTATTAAAAAACTTGGAAAAGCTCATGCCGGCTTTAAAAAAAGCGGCGGTATATCAATTTAACTATTATATCTTTTTATAAAGAGCTTATACTAAACTAACATTAATACTATGATAGGTATCAAGCTTTCAACTTAAATTATTCATGTAAACTTAATATTTCGGAACTAATAACTTGGGTACATCTGGCTGCAGTACTCAAGAAGAACATCACGCTCAACCTGTAAAAATTAACATAAAACTCCTTCTTTCAACTCCTCCGCTTGTGCTACTGTAACGGATAATATAAACGATACTATTTGTTATGCAGAAATCGTACGGCTAGTACAAAAACTTTCTCAAGAAAATCACTTTAATCTTATCGAGTATTTAGCCGCACAAATATATGATATTATTTATCAAAATTTTCTCGAATCTAAATTAGAAAAGATTTTTCTAAACGTAATCGTTACTAAATTAAAATCACCGGTTTCAGGAGTGCATGGCGGAGTTTCTTTTTCTTATTCAGGAAAGGATACACTATGATTTATATTTCTATAGGAGTAATTTAGGTAATAGACTTTTAAATATTAAAAAAGCTCTAAATTTACTAAAAAGCTGTGATTTTATATTGCTTAGGCAATCTATTATTTTTGAAACACAAGTTATTCTACCACCTAATGCAGATAAAGCTTGGGATAAATCATATTTAAATATGGTAGTGCAGGGCAAAAGTACTTTAACGCCTAGTAAACTTCTAATTGAGCTTAAAAAGATTGAAAAACCACTAGGTCGAGCAAGCTCTTACGATAAATGGTCTCCAAGAGTTATTGACTTAGATATCCTACTTTGGAATAACTACTATATAGATTTACCTGATTTAAAAATACCGCATCTTGAATTATTAAACAGACCGTTTCTTATTCATCTAATTGCAGGTTTAAGCTTGGAATATCGTTACTCATGCCCCATTAATAATTTTTACAACAATAAAACCTTTGCAGAAATAGCACATTTAATTGAAAATCAAAGAGTTATACGCTCTCTTGTTTTAAATCCTCAATTTGTCGGTATTTTAAACATTACTCCTGATTCTTTTTCTGATGGAGGATTGAATTTTCATAAAGAAGATGCCGTTAGAAATTTTGTACGCTTGATAAATGAAGGTGCTATAATAATTGAGTTTGGATCACAATCAACACGTCCTTCTGCTTTAATTATTAATGAAGATGAAGAATATGCAAGACTTGAGAATGTTCTTGAAGAACTTAGGGAAGTTATAGTCAGTATTGATAGTTTCACTCCTGAAGTAATTAAACGTGTTTTAAAAAAATACCCTATTTCCTATATCAACTTGGTTAAAAATAATCTAGATGATTATACATTACGATTAATTGCCGATTATAATTGTAAAATTATTACTATGCATTCATTAACCGTTCCACCGCAAAAACAAAAATGTCTTGATTTCGATAAATCTCTGCTTGCTAGCTTAAATATATGGGCAGAGCAAGAAATAACAAAATTAGAAAAATGTGGATTTGATAGAAAAAATATCATTCTTGATCCTGGAATTGGTGTTGGAAAATCCGTTTATCAAAATTTATATATATTATAACATATTAAAGAATTTAAAAATCTAGGATGTGAGATATTGGTAGGACACTCGCGAAAATCTTATATTTCTGCTTTTTATAATTCCAAAGCATCGGAAAGAGATTTAAAAACAATAGCAATATCAAAATATTTAACAGAACATGGAGCCGATTATTTACGAGTGCATAATGTTATAGAGCATCAAAGATTTTTTGTAGCAGACCATATGATTAAATATTCGTCTTATGAAAAATAGAAAAATCATCGGTATAATGGCATGTGACCCACAAGGGGTGATAGGTAATAAAGGTCAGATGCCTTGGTCTTATCCTAAGGAGTTTGAATATTTTTATCAGACGGTAAAAAATAATATTATAGTCATGGGATGAAAAACCTTTGACTCTATACCTACAAAGATTTTAAAAAATTGTATTTATATTGTTTTTTCAAGAAATACACCATCGCAATCTTATAATAATAGATATCTTTCCAAACTTCGCTTCTAGAGGTAATTTAGACGTCGATCCGGTACTCTCGCATCCTCACGTATGTCTCTATATTATGCTGTGGTTCTGCGTTCCGTGTCTCCTTTAAATTACCTCTAGAAGCGAAGTTTGGAAAGATATCTATTATATTTTTTATTAAATCTTTAGATGATTTTTGGCAGATAACAAAACTTTTTACTGATAAGAAAATTTTTATAGTTGGAGGGGCAGAAATAGCGACTCTTTTCCTAGAGCAAAATCTTATTGATAAATTTTTACTTACAAAAATAAATAAAAATTATGATGGAGATACTTTTTTTCCTCTTAATCTTTTAGCAGAATGGCATTCTGTAATAATAGATAAAACAAATAATTATCAGATTTATAAATTTACTAAAAGGAGGTAAGATGAAATTTTTAGAACAGTTTAATATAAATCTTGAACAATATAACCTTTTAAATCACCCATTTTATCAATTGTGGAATATGGGAAAACTTACTCATTCTACTTTACAAATTTATGCAAAAGAATATTATCATCATGTTACAGCTTTCCCACGTTATATAAGTGCAATACATTCCAAATGTAGTGATATACAAGCTAAGCAAATATTACTTGGTAATCTTATAGAAGAAGAACAAGGTGAAGAAAATCACTCGGAACTATGGAAACGTTTTGCTGAAGGACTTAGATGTTTAAGAAACAAGCTCACTTCAGAACCTAAATTAGACTCAACTCAAAAACTTGTTCAAGGTTATTTTAAATTAACAGAGAAATCTTTTTCTATAGGTCTTGGAGCACTTTATGCTTATGAACGTCAGACTCCTGAAGTATCTGACTCTAAAATTCAAGGGTTGCAAAAATTTTATGGAATTTCAGATTACAGAACTTTACAATTTTTCATTGTTCATAGTAAAGTTGATCAATGGCATGCACAAGAATGTGCAAATTTGATTAATAATTTAAGCTCAAAAGAACAAAAATTAGCATATCAAGGAGCAATAAAAGGTGCAAAACTACTATGGCAGTTTCTAGACGGTATAAATGCAACGTATCAATAATTTAACTATTATTCTTTCATAAAATGAAAAATATCTTCCTATATTCCTTAAGTCTTGAGAATTATCGTAATTTTAAAAATCTTGAACTAAAAACAGATAATACCCCAATAATTTTAATAGGTGAAAACGGTAGCGGTAAAACTAATATTTTAGAAGCTATATCGCTATTTTATCCAGGAAGAGGACTGAGATCAGCGAAACTTGCTGATATATGCAAAACTTCAGAAGATCATTGTACCGTAAAAGCTCTATTGCATAGTAAGCTAGGACTTGCAGAGTTCAGTACCGAGTTCAAACGTAGTTCTAATAGAAGGATAACTGAGTATAACGAAAGTAAAATAGCCAATAATGAGTTAAGTAAATTCACTAGCATGGTATGGCTGACTCCGCAAATGGAAGGAATCTTTACCAGCAGCAGTACCAATAGAAGAAAATTTCTTGATCGGATAGTTTATAATTTTGATCCAAAGCATGCAGAGTTAGTTAGTAAATATGAATATTACATGCATGAGAGAAATAAAATTCTAGCAGAAGATATAAGAGATGATAATTGGCTTAAAATTATTGAAGAAAAGATGGCTGATATTTCTAACCATATTGCTAATAATCGCTTAAAAACCTTAGAATTTATGCAGCAAGCAATAGATGACCTTGAAAATGAATTTCCAAAAGCCGATTTATCGATTGACGGCATTGTTGAACAAAAAATATTAGACGGCGAAGAAAATATTGTTAGTTTTATTACTGCAGAACTTTATCAAACAAGAAGCAAAGATAAACTACTTGGTCACACTAGTTTTGGAGTTCATAAAAGCGACTTTTTAGTAAAGCATCAAAAGAAAAATATCTTAGCTAAATTCTGTTCTACAGGTGAACAGAAAGCTATATTAATTGCGATAATCCTTGCTGAAATGAATTATGCTATAAAGCTAACTAAAATAGCACCGATTTTACTTTTAGATGAGGTCTTTGTGCATCTAGATGATAAAAGACGTCAATATTTAATCGAATTTTTTACCGGCTTAAATATACAGCTATGGGTTACCGCTACCGATCTAGAGGGAATAGAAAATTTTACAACTAAAGCACAATTGATTAAATTACCTGTCATACCGTGATTTGATTGGTTTTATTGCATGACTCGAGCAACCCGTTTGATGTCATCCCATGGCTTGACCACGGGATCCATAAAAACAACTAAAAATATTAGTAATTCTAATATTTTTTCTGGATTCCCGCCTACGCGGGAATGACATCAAGAGTACTTTCCGATCCACGTAATAATGCTTTTGCAGAAATGACATCGAGAGCATTTTCTGATCCATACACAGTAAAGCACTATCCTAATCAGCTTCACAAGAATAATTTACAACATCCTCCTTGATTTTTATCGCACCTCTTAAAAAACCAAAATAACTATTATTATTTTTCATAAAATAAAATTACACTCACTTACATATTATATGAGCATTAGTTAAATTTAAAGTTTTTTGTATATAAAATATATTGCTTAATCTTTTGAAACTGCTTAAAATTATATTTTTAATTTATGTAAATACTATGACAAAACAAGCTAATAAAATATCCTATGATGAAGTACCTTATTCTCCATTTACTTTCAGTTATACCTCCCCACCGTATTTAAGAACTATCGCTAAGCTATTTGGACTAAACCCTCCGCCTCTTGAAACTGCTAAAGTACTTGATATCGGTTGTGGAGTCGGTGTTAATATGCTTAACTTTGCTGAAACATATCCTAAATCACAATCTCTTGGTATTGACTTATCCAAAATACAAATAGAATTAGGTAAAAAAATTACCAGTGATTTGAAAATAAAAAATGCCGAGCTAAAGGCATTATCTATATTGGACCTTGATGAGTCATACGGTAAGTTTGATTACATAGTTTGTCACGGCGTATATTCATGGGTACCTGAAGAAGTACAAAATAAAATATTAGAGATTTGCAATAAACTGCTAAATCCAAGCGGCATAGCTTTTGTAAGTTATAATACGCTCCCAGGCTGGAATATGCAGAGAACAATACGTGAAATGATGATGTTCCATTCAGAGCTATTTAATACTAGCTACGATAAATTACAGCAAGCTAGATTACTTTTAAAGTTTATCAATGACTCATTAGAAAGCTCCACAACGCCTTATTCTAATTTCTTACGAGATGAAACAAAATTATTATCTGCATATACTGATTCATACGTACTACATGAATATTTAGGCGAAATTAATACAGGTACATATTTTCATCAATTCGTAGAAAAAGCTCAAAAAAATCATCTAAATTACTTAGGTGATACGTCACTTACTGCAATGTTTATCGGTAATTTACCTACTAAGGCAGCAGAAAAGCTACAAGCTGTTAATGATATTGTTCGTACTGAGCAATATATGGATTTTATCACTAATAGAAAGTTCCGCTCGACATTATTATGTCATCAAAACATGCCTATAAACAGAAAAATTGAATTTAACAATTTAAAAGAGTTTTACACTACCCTTAATATTAGACCGGTAACTCTAGAAAAAGATGTTGATTTAACTAACGAACAGGAAAATGTTAGCTTCTATTACGAAAATTTACCTGATCCTTTTATTTCAACCACTTCACCGATCATGAAAGCTATTTTATATGTATATGCTGAAAATATTAGCAATCCGATAAGCTTAGAACAAGTAGCAAAAGAAGCTTTAAAAAAGCTTGGTAAATATCAATTACAAGATTTCTTAGCAGCATTAGAACAACATTTTATCAAATTCCTTTTTCAAGGTTATCTAAAAATATTTGAGACCAAACCGCATATTATAGCAACTATCACTGACAAACCTAAAACTAGCGAATTTGCAAGATACCAAGCAAAACAAGCACATTTTAATAATGTAACTAACGTGTTTAGTGTCACTAATAGACTTAACGATATGGTAGGTATACCGATACATGAAAAATATATTTTAGAAATGTTAGACGGTATGCATAATATTGATGATATTAAGAAAGGCGTTCTTGAAAAAATTAATTCAAAACTTTTAACTGCTCGTGACGATAAAGGACAGGAAGTAACAGATCCAAAATTGTTAAAAGAATTTGTTGACTATGTAGTTACTGCATCCCTTGAGAAATTCCGGATGAACTATCTGTTAGTAGGGTAATTTAGTGTGGCTTTGTGGGCATTGTTGCGTGGATCAGCTTTTCCGTTATTGCAAGTAGTCATAGACTGTAGCCAATCCATAAAAAATATACTCCGAGTAAATGAAGAGTAGCTATACGAAGTTCAACTTGAAAAAGAGCAAGGAATCTGTAAGCCGAGGAGCAGAGCGTACAAAAGTACGTGAGCATCCGAGGACTTACAAAGACGACGCAGCCAATTTTTCAAGTTGAACTTCGTATAGCTATGCTACTAATTTTTCACGCAATACTTCAACTAACTTATTAATTGCTTCGGTTGGGTGGATATTTTCAAGGATAGCAAGTTCGCCTGCAAGTCTATTTAAAGCTGATTCATAGAGTATTCTTTCACTATAAGAACGATCATTATCAACATTTTTATGCAAGTCCCGTAATACTTCAGCAATAGCTATAACATTACCTGAGTTAATTTTACCTTCATATTCTTGAGCTCTTCTACTCCACATCCTATTTCCTTGCTTTGGTTTACCTTGAAGAGTTGAATATATGACATCTAAATCTTTTCTGCTTGCAACCGCTCTAAGACCAACAACCGCAGCTCTACTAACAGGCACTTTTAATGTCATTTTATCCTGCGAAAAGGAAATTACATATACTTTAATTTCAGTACCTGCAATAGTATGATATTCTATGTTTGTTATTTCACCAACTCCATGTGCAGGATAGACAATTCTCTGCCCTATTTTAAACTCGGATTTTTGTTCGGTTTTATGTTCGGATTGTGTTGTATTTGCCATTATTAATTCCTCCATAGTGGTTTTAGTGCCTAAGAACTTAATGTTAGACTATTATTTTCTATAGCATAGCACATTTTGCTCCTATTATAAAGTAGATATTTTTATTGAAATAAAATTGATATGATCTTATTGTAGATAATACAAATAGTTAAAGGAATAAATATGCGAAGTATTTTTATTGTGCTAGTATTTTTATTATTTTTGAGTAGCTGTTCAGAAGAAAAAGCACAAGATAAGAACCATGAGGAAAAACAAATAATAGAGCAAGAAACTCTGCAAAATAACGAAACTTCTAAAGAAACGAATCAGGAAGCCGTAAATTCTGAAAATGCAGCTGAATTGATAGTTCCTGCTAATGACAATAATCAGACTGATGAAGTATCAACGCCGGATTCACAAGAACAAAAAAATCCTGAAATAAAACCTGTTAAAGTCACTTTTAAAGTTGATGATAATGATATGGTTCTCGGTAACAAAAAATCAAATGTTATAGTAGTCGAGTATTTTTCTCCTACCTGTCCGCATTGTGCTTATTATCATCAAACAATTTTTCCGGAACTTAAGAAAAAATATATCGATACTAATAAAATTGCATATGTGGTTCGTGAATTTATTGCTACAAAACAAGATTTAGACGCTGCAATTTTAGCCCGCTGCAAGGGCGATACAAATAGTTTTATACAGTTTCATAATATCATATTACAACAACAAGATAAATGGGCATATAGCAATAAATACAGAGAATTATTAACTGATATAGGTCAGCTTGGCGGTGTTCCTCCGGAAGAATATAAGCAATGTTTAAATAGTGATAAAATTACTGAAACGCTAATTGCTAATACTAACTTTGTAGCAAAAACACCAAAATTTATAGGCACTCCTTCTTTCTTTGTTAACGGAGTACAAACCGGAAATTATAGTATAGATAATATTTCCACAGCAGTAGATAAAGCTTTAGAGGAGCAGAAAGAAAAAATGAAATGAGCTTGTAATTATAATATCGGCAGTAGATCATCATTGCGAGCGACTGAAAGGAGCGTGGCAATCCAGAAAAATAATAAATTTAACTGGATTGCTTCGTCAAAATTTTCAATTTTTCCTCGCAATGGCGGGGAAATAAATTAATGAATACGGAAAAACTAAAAGATATCAAAGCAAGAATTAAAGACTTAAAAACTCCTAAGTTTTCTAATCCTAAAATTCGGCAAGAAATTAGCTCGTTTTCTATAGCTATAGATTTAGTTTCAGGTACAATGGTAGGTGTTGTGATCGGAATATTTACGGATAAGTTTTTTAATTCTAAACCTTTATTTCTTATTATATTTACAATAATAGGAATGATTGCCGGCTTGAACATTATAAGGCAAAAAGTAAACAATAAAAAGTAAGAAAATGACTCATAGTCCCTTAGCACAATTTGATATCAAAAAATTGATAGAAATCAAAATGTTCGGTTTTGATGTCAGCTTTACTAATTCGAGTATCTATATGTTACTTGCTAGCATCTTAGCTCTAACTTATTTTTACTTAGCTTTTTATAACCGAAAATTAGTACCTTCTAGATTACAAGTAAGTGCTGAAATAGTTTATAATCTTGTAGCTGATATGTTAAATCAGAATATAGGAGTAAAAGGACGTAAATTTATTCCATTAGTTTTTAGTTTATTTATTTTCATTTTATTCTGTAATTTACTTGGTATGACACCTTATAGCTTTACTGCTACTAGTCATATTATCGTTACTTTTGCCTTGGCAATTTTAGTATTTTTAACGGTAACTATAGTCGGTTTCGTAAAACACGGCTTACGTTTTTTAACTCTTTTTTTACCGCACGGTACTCCTTTATGGTTGGCACCGTTAATGATAGTAATTGAACTATTTACATATTTAGCAAGACCGGTTAGTTTATCATTGCGACTTGCCGCTAATATGATGGCGGGGCATGTTTTATTAAAAGTAATAGCTGGTTTTACTATTTCATTAATGATTTACTTGAAATTTCTACCAATCCCTCTTATGGTGATATTAATTGGGTTTGAAATTTTTGTTGCAATACTTCAAGCTTATATTTTTACTATTTTATCTTGTATGTATCTTAATGATGCTATTAATTTACACTAATTGTTATTTTGATTAATTAAAAGTTAGGTTTTTTATGGACATGGTTTCTTTAAAATTTATTGGTATAGGGCTTATGGCTATCGGCATGTACGGTGCGGCTCTAGGCGTTAGTAATATATTTAGCTCTCTACTTAGTTCAATAGCACGAAACCCTTCAGCTGCAGAAAACTTACAAAGAATGGCTCTGATCGGTGCAGGTCTTGCTGAAGCAATGGGACTTTTTTCCTTTGTAATTGCTATGTTACTTATTTTTTCTTAAAATTCATTTTTAAATAAGATGCCTCAATTTGATATTGCTACCTATTATTCGCAAATTTTTTGGCTTATCGTTACTTTTGGCTTATTATATATCTTTGTTTACAAATTTATTACTCCAAAAGCCGAAGAAATTTTTAATAATAGACAGATAAATATTCAAGATAATATTACGCAAGCCGATACACTGACCCTAGAAGCAGAAAAGCTAAATAAATATTATAATGAGGAAGTAGCAAAAACAAATACCGAAATAGATAGACTAAAAAAAGAAAAAATAGACTCTTTAGAATCAGAATTTTTAATTAAAAAAAAGAATCTAGAGCAAAATTTAAAAAACTCTATAAATCAAAATATTGAAGATATAAATTTAGCTGCTAAGCAATTTAGAACTAATAAAAGCGAAGCAATCATAAAACTTGCCGTTAATATTATTGAAAAAATAGCTGGAACTAAAGCAGATATAGATTTACTAAAAAAAATAAAATAATGAATTTCCTAGATGAGAGCTTCTGGCTTGCCGTTAGTTTTGTAATTTTTGTATATTTAATTTATAGACCGGCAAAAAAAGCCATTTTAAATTCTTTAGATGCTAAGATTTTAGAAGTACAAGAAAAAGTTCTAAAAGCTGAAAAGTTAAAAGAAGATGCTGCTTTGCTTTTTGAACAAACCAACTCACAAATAAAGAAATTAGAAACTTTATGCTCTCAAATGATAGAAGAAAGCAATGAAGTTACAAAAAAAATCATTCAAGAAAAAACTAAAGAAATTGAAGAATTTTTAGAGCATAAAAAATCTGATGCTATACAGTTAATTCAAAACCAAAAATTAACTGCAAGTAAGGAATTACAAGATGAATTTTGTGATGAAGTGATAAAACTTGTATCCGAATATTTTCAATCAGCTAAATTTTCAGAAAGCAATATTGCTAAAAATTTAATGGATAAATCTAATTTTCCTCGTGATGAGGATAAAGCTACATAACAACTATCTAGCATTTCTTTAAGATCCCTTTATCATTGACACATAATCGTAATATTGAGCCGTCAATAAAATATGCAGGATGCTTGTTTGTTAATTCAGGATCGGCTCTAGCGAATTCTTTTACACAAGCGAAGTTTTTGCTAGGGCTGTTAATCACTCCTAAGCAAATTGCTTCAAAACTGTACTAGTTAGGAGTTGATCTGACAGTATTGAGTAATCAGGCAGCTTGATAAGTTAAGGTCAAGTTGTCTGATATTGTCTCTATATTATCAATATTTTTATTAATTGCAATATAAAGAGAATCTTTAAAAGTTTGCATTGGCGTTTTACCGTAACAATGTTTACCTGAATGAGTTCTTTCATTATTATAACCTACAAGCCAGTTATCTATATCAGTTTGTAGCTCTTCTAATGTAGAATAAAACTTTTTGCGGAATAAAATGTGATAACATTCTTCTTGCATAGTTGTGTGGAATCGTTCACATATCCCATTAGTTTGAGGACTATAGGCTTTAGTTTTAGAATGATCTATATTTTCAATACCAAGATATAACTGATAAGCATGATGCTCAGGCTTGCCACAATACTCCGTTCCTCTATCTGTTAATATCCGAACCAGAGGAATATTATAGCTTTCAAAAAATGGTATAACCCTATCGTTAAGATGGTCTGCACTCGTTATAGCTGTTTTTTCTGTATAAAGTTTACAAATAGCAATAGAATAAGTATCAACGAAAGTTTGCTGATAAATACGTCCTATACCTTTTATATTCCCTACATAATAGGTATCTTGAGAACCAAGATAACCGGGATGTAAACTCTCAATCTCACCGCTTGCTTCACGTTTGTTTTTTACTTTTTCAAGAGCTGTTAACTGTATATCATTTAGAATAATACCGTCGCTTGCTACCTTATTTTCTAAAGCTTTTAAGCGTTTCTTAAAATTTTCTAAATCATGACGAAGCCAAACTGATCTTACGCCTCCTCCTGAAATAATTATTCCTTTCTTGCGTAGCTCATTAGCTGTACGTTCTTGACCATAAGCGGG
This sequence comes from Rickettsia helvetica, assembly GCF_963970025.1. Taxonomy (NCBI): domain Bacteria; kingdom Pseudomonadati; phylum Pseudomonadota; class Alphaproteobacteria; order Rickettsiales; family Rickettsiaceae; genus Rickettsia; species Rickettsia helvetica. Next base: position 454,160 of record NZ_OZ018776.1, on the reverse strand, counting down.
ATATTCAACTGTAATATTAACTATAGCATCTTCAACACTTGCTGGTACTCGGTTCTTTAAACAAGGCTTTCTTCTGCTCATCTCATATAGCGCTTCTTCTCCACCTTGTTCATGAAGCTCTTTATAGCGGTAAAATGTATCTCGGCTATAACCCATTACTTTACATGCTTGCGATACGTTACCTAGTTGTTCTGCTAGTTGTAATAAACCAATTCTTGGCTTTATTATTTTTTGTTGGTATATTGTCATCTGACAGTCTCCTTTTTTTAGAGGTTGTTAAATTTTTGCCGGGTACGAGTATATCTTTTTTTTCGTACCCAACAACTTCTTACTGTCAGATCAACTCCTAACTAGTACAAAACATAACATTTTAGCTACTTCTATATTCTTAACATTTGCTAAAACTCTTAGTTGTTTTGCTAAATATTTATCGCCTAAATAGCCTTTCACACCCCAATTTCCTAAGATTGAGAACTTACTATTCCATTTATCTTTAGCAGCATTAATATATATTTATTTAAAACTCTTTTTTGTATTTTTTGTTTAATTTGTAATGTAACTTCCTCAAAATCGCTTCTCTGTAATATCAACTCCCTAGTTTCGTTATTTTTTATAAACTCCGGAGCCATTGTTTTAAGATAACTTCTTATAAATTTAGCATTAGGATGTTCTAAGCCTAAAGTTTGTACATACATTAAATAAGCTTGTTTACAAAGCTCTATCGCTTTATTTGTATCTTCTGATTTTTTATAAGATAATGCAATTGAACTAAAAGAACTAGCAATACAAGGATGATTACCTTGATATAATCTTTGATATAATCTTTAGTGCTTCTTCTTTATTCAGTCCTTGAGAGATATCGCCTAATTGTCCATAAACCAAACCAATATTATTAAGAGAGTCAGCAATATCAGGGTGATTACCTTGATGTAATTCTTGAAACATATTTAAGGCTTCTTCATAATATTTTAGTGCTTTTGTAGTATTACCTAATTTATCATATACTACTCCGACATTATTAAAGGAGCTAGCAATATAGATGTGATTGTTTTGATATAACGATTGCACTATTTCTAAAGCTTTTTTGGAATATTTTAATGAATCTGTAAATTTACATAGTACACATTCGTTATATTTCCCTATTTTTTGAGATAAGTTTGCTTTTATAAGCTTATAGATTTTAGTATCATCATTTAATATTTTTATTATATGTGGATAAAGTAATTTAGCATTTTCCCAGTCTCCGTTTGGAACAGCTTAAATAAGGAAATAAATTATCTAATACTTCTACTAATTTTATATAAATCTCTTTTTCATCTATCGCATGTTCTTTATATTTATTTATATATTGCTTTGTTATAGATTACATTAATCTATGTAATTGTAAGCCGGCTTGTGTCCATTTCGGTATGTTAAATTCATTATCGATAATGCTTCCAACCTTTTTATAGGTGCCTGTAACTTTTCTTCATCTATTAGAAATAATTCTTTGAAAATCTCTATGCTGATAAAATCAGGGTCTAAATGTGTCGAATATTGTAATATCTGCCAAGCTAAAGGTGATTTTTCTAATAATTGTAGTAATAAAATGGTTTCTATGTGATCATCTTTGCTATTTTTAAAGTAATTTTACTTTAAGTAGTTTATTTTCTTTTACATGCGCTACTGCTTTAGATAACCTATAAGGTGATGCAGCATCTTTACTACCAAACTCTTCTACTAATTTATAAATATCTTGATTATTTAATCTATTTCCTAAAGATTGTTCTAAATATAATCTTGCTTCTTTTTTGCTAAAAGGCTCTAACTCAACATTTAAATCCTTATGTAATTTTAAATCACCATGTAAATTTTTATCTTTAGTAGTAATTATCACTTGTGCTTTATCTTTAGATATATTCATTATACCGTTAAGATAAGGCTCAATATCTTTATATTTTTCGACATTATCAAAAATAAATAATGTAAATGGCTTTAAATTAGCAATCTTTTTATTAACTAAACTTATTACTGATTCTTCTGTTTCATCTTTAATATTAATTCCTAATTCCTCAGCTAGTTTTTGGTATGTTTCAAGGACTTTGTCTGCAGAGTCAGCATTAATAAAACGTACTATTTTATTTTCTTTGCTTCATCTCTTTGTTTACCACCATAATCTATAGCTAGCGTAGTTTTACCTGTTCCAGCGAAAGCACTAATTATTACACATTGCTCTTTACTTAAAATATTACCTATTTCTTGAAATACTTTTTCACGAGTAATAATATTATGAACTGATAAAAGAGGTAAATTACTAATTATATTTTTATCATTTTTAATAAAAATATAATTGTTACTAGATTCTAATACTTCTTTTGCTTCTTCACTAACTTCAATTAACCTTAAAATTTGCTCTTTTATTGTTTTTAACTGTTGTTTAACTAAACTCGATATTTCTTGTGCATCTATCTTTAGATTATTTAACTGGCTTAAATAGTAATCGCTGCTTCCTTTATTATCTGTGTTTGCTAGATAGACAAATTTACTTCTTCTATACGATAATGATCTTTGTAAGAAAGTTCAAATTTTCCCTCAAGGGTTATGATCTCTTTTGATGGGTATTCCTTGTGCGGCATTATTTTCTAAATGCTTATAAACCTCTAAAAATTGTCCGGTTGCAATATTATCGCTTATAAGCTGATCGATTACCTCTAAGAAGCTTCCAAATGTCGTTGCAGTAGCATTTTTATATATTAAATTGTTTGTTAAAGTTTTAACCATATTATTGCCGGATATAAAATCAAGTGCCTTATTTATTAGCTATTATCTTTGGGCTGATATTCTATGCAAGGCCAATCTAATATCTGTTCATATTTTACCGGCTTACCGGTTTTTGGGTCAAAAGCATCTAGCATTGGATCAAGTAAATAACCGGATAATAATAATATGCCTTCTAACAAGGGAGTATAGTTTTTAATTAGCGGTATGTTTTATTTAATATATTTATTATCTTGCCTGTATGCTTTGGAATAATTTTAGGAAATAACCTATATGCTTTATTAATATGCGGATTACAGACATTTACAAAATTCGGAGCTGATAAATAAGTTGTTATATTTAAATTTTTCACGTCAAAGGTAGTTTCATGACTATGCATCTGCGGCTGAAGATTTTCTGTAGCTAAACCCGGGCTATCGAATGTGATTGCCTTTGCTTTTGGATAATGAAAATCTCTATGAGCAAAATATAAACTAAGCTCTGCAAGCCATGCACCTAAAGAATAACCAGTAAAAGATAAATTATAATTATGCTTTTCAGCATATTTGGTAATCTCCTTTGTAGCTTCATATGCTGCCTGCTTGCTGTGCTACTATCTGCCCACCTAAAATACTTTTAAAATGAGCCTTAAGAGGTGAATTAGTTTTAAGCAAATCTAATTTTTCAAATGTAGTACCTCGATAGGTAAGTACCATTTGTTTTATTTTTTCGTTTACATATGCTACTGCGTAATATCTACCTATTTTAGGCTCGTTAAATATTTTCCAGTCTTTTAATTGTTCATTTCAGATTTTTACCTTTTCATTATTTTCTTTTTCTTCTGCAAACTTTACAATATCATTTTCCGTAGAATCCATATAAGCATGCAAACTAAATAAACCATGCACAAAGTCGGTAGGGTGGTGCTTATAGTTTTGATTATTTAAGATAATTTTACTTTCGATCTTTTGTACAAGATCACTAGAAGCATTAGGCATCTTGCCCTAGCTTACATTACCGATAAAATTATTATTTCGGATTTTAGCAGCTATTTCCTCTAACTGCGGAAGCATTAAATGTAGACTGCTAAAATCTAGATGAACAAATGAAGGGACATTTTTTTCTAGACACGCTATAATTGTTTGATAGTCACTTATAGTTTGAGAATAGTTAACCGGATTTTTTGAAGAAAACACATCTGCTTTCATAAATATACTTCATAAAATTTTATTCTTTATTGGTTGTATTATATAGCTCTAATTGAACTGAATTTTGCGTTTTTAACCAAATTTTTTGAAGCATTATAAATTAAAAGTTATTACTTTCAATTATTATTTTTATTCTGAATTTAAAATTAGATTATCTGAGATCATGAGTTTATAGGAAAATATAAAATGGTGAGAGACATGGTACATTATTAGAACCTTAAACCAGTATAGATTAGACCTGATTAGGGCTTTTGTTAAGCCCCGTTATGCCTTAATATCGGCTTAATTAAGCGAATATTACTTAATTCCATCATAATTATCTAAAGGGTGTAGGGGGGGGTCAGTTGCCTCTGTTCTTACTTACTTAATCCTACATCATACCCCATGCTTAGTAATCCGGCTAATATAATAATACGCTGTTATTATTATTAATTGCTTCTTGAAGTAAATTAGAACTTAACTTATTGTTTAATTCAACTGTTTCTTGTGATACAATTTTTTTATCTAAATACTCGTCTACTTTTAAGAGCTATCTTTTACTTTCATTATTAAACTGCTTCATTGCTTCTATTGTTTGTTGTACTTCTACCTTATCTTTAAAATTCAGTAATTTGCTTGATATATTATTTATTTGGCTTTGCATTACTGCTTTAATCAAATTATGACAAAATACAATAGTTATTTCCTATAACTTCAATTATTTCTAAAAGTTCATCGTTATACCCTATTTCTATAGAATATGGTTTAAGAAAACTTAAAACATATAATATTATTTCAGCCGGTAAGTGTGATATATGAACTTCACCTTTTGCAAGCTCAGTATCAGGTGTTATTACTTTACAGACTCCTGCTATAGCTAAAGTATTTTCTGCAACCAATTTTGTTGCAGTTGATAATAAAGAAAAGATGTTACATCTTCATATTCGTTTAAATGATCTATTAACAGCTCTTTATCAGCAATTTGATAAAATTTTAAAGCTATTAGGTTTTGAATATTTAAACTTATATTCTTGTCTTCGGTAGAAAAATCATTAATTAAAAATAACAATAATTTTTTTACAAATTCTCTATTTAAGCAAAGAATTTCCTGTATTTCTTCCGGTTCTTCCGTGTATATGAACCTAACCATTGATTTAGTATAAGAGTAGTAAGAGAATAATTAGTTTGTAGGGTTTCTATAAAAAAATTTATCCCTCCTAGACTAATACTGCTTCTTTCAAGACTAAGATAAGTTAAAGTATTATTTGTTTTTAATGCTTCCGCAAGAAATTCTGCTCCTTTATCACCTATAGCTCACTCATTGCCCCAATGACAATCGCTACCAAGGTCACAAGGTATGTAAGAGATTTATTTACCTTTAACCCTTCAGCTATTGCTTTAGCTCCTATAACACCTATTTTATTATCGTTAAGACTAAGATACTTTAATGTATCATTAAATTCTAAAGCTTTCCAATCGGCTCAATTGCTCTAGGTTGTAAATAACCATTGCTGCTTAAATCAAGTGAAATAAGCTTAGAGTTTTGTTGTAAAAATTCTGCAATTAATTTTAATCCATCACTTTGTATAAAAGCATTCTCTAGAATAAGGCAAGTAAGCGTAGAACTAATTTCGCTATCAAAAGTTAGTATATTAAGAATAAATTTTATCGTATCAATATCGACACCCTTATATCTAATCTTTAAAACAGTATTATCTTTTTCTAAATTTTTAGCTTCTCTAGAAAATCCTTTTTGTTCTAGAAGCTTTATTAGCTTTTTCATATTTATTAAATTCTATAAATTTTAATATTTTGTTAAAAAAATAACTGAAATATGGATAAACTATAATAAGTAGTTTTAAGAATGCAATAGAAATTTAATTAGAAGTATAAATAAATGAATTGAGATTGCTTTAAGAAGTATACGAAGTTAGTTTTTTTGATAATATTTTAAAATTTAGTATTTAAAAGAGTTTAATATAAAAATTAAAACAAAAGGAACATATATGATTTTTAGAGAAACTTGAAAATGGCTAAAAAGCTGAGAGGGACGTGGTGACCCCTACGGGACTCGAACCCGTGTTCCCACCGTGAAAGGGTGGTGTCCTAACCACTAGACGAAGGGGCCTTAATTTTAAAAGTAGGCAATATAGACATATTAGTCATACCGTGGCTACGACCACGGCATGACAGTAAGTTAGAAGTTTTATACAACACCTTTGCAAATATTGCAAGTATAAAAATTATAGGTTTACCTTAAGCTTAACACTACCTTGATGACTTCTATAATGTTTATTTAGATAATAATTATAATCCAAAGCAATAGTAGTATTTTTGATACTGCCTATAATACCCGTTCCTAAATTATAGGATGTTTTCGGTTGTTTCGGTATTACATAATTTTGCTTAAATTCAGTATCAAATATTTTAACGACTCTATTTATTCTTTGGGTTTTCTCTTTAAAATTATGTTCTACCGCTCCTTGGAATATTAGCCCTAAATTATTAAATTTTAGAACATCTTTTAAAGGTACTGTGACTTTAGTACCGATAACTCCGGACAATATATTATTCTCTTTCATTGTAAGAGCTATTTCTTGTATGTTAATACCGGTTTCATTATATACCCCATCTCGTGACTTCCCGTATCTTAAACCAACATTTGGGATAATAACGAGCTTGTTCTGCAAAAGATAATTATAATTCAGTAATGCTTCCGCATTATAACTATGATTGCGATGTTTTACATTACTTCTAATTTTAGTATCACCATATGAATAAGTTGTCTTATCTTTAATAAAGTTTTTAGAAGCAGATACTAAAGCTTGTAGTGCAAAATTCTTCGGTAATTCTTTTTGTCCGTAAATAGAAACCACATGACTATTAATAAGTTCTTTATCATTATTTTTACTATTTTTAAATTTAAATACTGAATGAACATTACTATAAGCTATACCTACAATATTATTGTCGATTTCAACGTCAAACCCAATAGTAGCACCTTTGTTAGTACCTCTATAACCGGTCATATTGTCAACACGTCCATGATTATTAGTACCGTACATACCACGCATCCACAAACCTCTTTTTATACGATCTTCTTCATCACCGGCTCCTACTGCTACCATATTATTAGACATATTCATAGATGCATCTAATCTGTTACGAATCATATTATTTACAATAGTATTAACAACTTTCGCTTGATTTAAAGTAGGAGCATTTTCTGAAATTTGCATTTGCATTTCTTGTTTTGCTTCCTGTTCAAGAGGAATAGCCGTATCAACTTCCGTCATTTTAAGGTTACCCCCATCGGAATCGGATAATTGCTCTATTGTTTCTTCTTCCGCTTCAAACCCTGAATCATAACTTTCTTCATCTCCGCTACCATCGCCTAATGCTAAACATTCCTTTTCTCTACTGTCGCTTAATGCTAATGCACACTCATTACTTGATACAGGTAATAAAGATAATTCTCTACTTACGTCTGTTACTTCTGTGTCTTCTTGTTCTTCATCTCCTGCAGGTAAGGTAGATTCTGATTTACCATCTGACACTAACATTTCTTGTAACAATAACTGAGCAAGAATATCTTCAGCTTCTTCGCTTGTATACTTCTCTAGAAGTAACGAAGAAATTTTTTCATCATACTCTTGTAATCGTGCATTTATTGCTAAAAGCATTTTTTCTGACTGCGGTTGTTGTATCTCCGGAATACTTCCACTTACATTACTTTTCCTCGATGAGTCATTTTTAGCAACCGTTGTATTTTGTGTTGGCGTTATTAAATCAAGAGTTTCTATAGTTAACATATCATGTTGTTGCTGATTCTCAGGTTCTATCAGCGGCAAATCCTCGTAGGCTCTATTGCTATTCTGGTTTGAACCAAACCCCACATCTGAAGTTCTGCTTACAAAGCCTGAATCCATACTTTTAGGGTCTGCCACTTCTTGATTCAGCATATAAGTTTGCGGCTGAGCTTTTATTGGCACTAAGTACCCACCATACTCGTCCAGCTGTTCATCTAACATTTTCTGAACCCCATGACTTAATGGTATTATTGGCTGTGCTTTTGACGGCTGCTTAGGAATAGTAGCAGTAGAAGAAGTTGTTGACTGAGTAGAAACTAATACCTCTAGCTTTTCTATATCTACAGCTTTATCCACTACCGTTTTCATAGCTTTTTCTTGCTTTTTTATTTCCGATAATTGTTTTTGTGCTGCTTGTCTTTGCTTTTTATCTTTTAGATCTTTGTATTCTGCACTATTTCTTTTTACTTCATTTGCTTCTGCTCTCTTTTTATCAACTACAGCTTGTCTAGCAGCAGTGACTTTCTGCTGTTGAGTAAGCACATCTAGCTGTTGCTGCTGATTTAAGAATACCCCAGCTGGCGGTATCTCCGTAACCGGGGCTTTTCCTTGAGGTTTTGTTAAAACTACCTTATTTACTGAAATATCTATTTTTTTAGATAACCTATCTACTTCATTGTTTTTACTTATTAACTCTTTTTCAAGTTTCTTTATTTTGTCTTTATTTTTACCTATTTTTATTTTATCTTGCTTTTGAGTGCTTTTTAACCTTGCTCCTTTGCTAAGATTATCTAACTCCTTATTTTGGTCAGATAGTATTTTTATTTTTTTTTCTATCTCTTCAGCTTTTGACTTTAGTGCTTCTGTTGTTTTTTGTGATGAAGTTAGCTGCTTATGCAACCTCTGCCATGGTTTTTTATTTTTTTTGCCTTGGGTATTTTTAATTGTTGATTCTACTTCAGCTAACTTGATTCCTATCGTCTCATTAACTCGTGATATATTACTTACCATTCCTGTTGTAACTTCAATACTGCTTTTTTTTATAGGCAACGGTACAGATGTGATCGGTCTCGGAGGAACTGTTGGTGTACTAAGTTGTACTGTCTGTTGTGGCTCGCTGCTAAACGATAGTTTTTGTACTACCTTTGAGTTTGTATTTGGTGGTGTATTAGCTCCTACACTATCATTTGGTTTAGAATCTGGAGTAGGCTGATATGGAGTCGCTAGTGTTGATGGAGTACCAGGTGCCGTAGTATAATGTTCCGGTGACGTCAGGGTAGTACTTGGTGTATTAGGTGCAGTGACCAAGCTACTTGAAGCTAGGCTAACAGTAGGCGAAGACGCTGTTATTATAATCTCTGGTTTTTGAGGCGTTTGCTCTGTCGGTCCAGGAATATAAGTATTTTGACTTTGTTCTGTTTTTTCACCACCTACAATTGTCTTGCTTCTAGTAGGTGGTTGTACTTTTCTTGCTTTTCCGACCTCAGACCTACTTTGTGCTATCTTTTTATAATGATCCTCTATAGGAATATCTTTTAATGGATTAGATGGCTTAGATTGGCTAGATATTTCCATTTCTCTTATTTCAGATGGAGTATATGTGTTTATTTCCGGTCCCCGTACAATTACTGTTCCTATCTGCTGTGGGGTATTTGTCGTATCTTTGTTTCCGTTTAATTGTGATAAGTTATTCAACAATTTATTACTGAGGTCGATACGAAATACTTCTTTACTCATCGCCATACCCTCAAAAGGTATTGCGATTATTGCTCCTACTGAAATAGAGGCAAGTAGAGAATATTTTAAAAATCTTGATTTTTTTAGTAAATTTTGTTCTGTTAACTTATTCATCATAAATATCTCAATTTAAATTAAAATTTTTATATACATAATGTTGGGAATTATAATAAGTAAGTTAATAAAGGATAATAAGTAAGTTAATAAAAAGCAATATGAAAGTTAATTTATTTTAATAATTAGTGTCTGGGCTTATGTCATTTTTGCAGAAGTGAGAATCTAGAAAAAAATTTAAAAAATATTAGGATTATAGGAGTTTTTAAATTAACTTTGGAAGCAGAATATAATAATTTAAATATTTGGTATTTTGTTAGTTTTATTTACGGTATTATTGTTTATTTTTCGCTTGATTTTGAGCTTTCATTTACAACAATTTTTTTCATTTTTTGTGTTTGCCTAATATTAACCTTTACTAGAAATTCTAATATATTTTTACAGTTTATTTACTGGATGATTATTGCTTTTATTTTTGGCATATTTATCTCTAAATATCGTGTGACAAATTTACATAGCGAAATGCTTTATAAACCTATCATCACTAAAATTAGCGGTAAATATAGAATCGATAAAACCGACTATTATAGGAGGACAAGTAGTATTAAATAACATCAAGATCGAAAAAATTAATCGTAATTTACAAAAAGTTAAAATTAGTATACCGAGGAAATATATATACTCTGGTGAAATGCAGAGTGATTATATGAAGATCAACTTGGAAAAGAGCAAGGAGTCTGTAAGCCGAGGAGCGGAGCGTACAGAAGTACGTGAGCATCCGAGGACTTACAAAGACGACGCAGCCAATTTTCCAAGTTGATCGAGTATAAAGGAAATTAGGGTAAATGACAGAATTACTTTGCTTGCTAAGCTCTATAAGCCGCAAAATAGTATATTACCAGGCGGTTATGATTTCGGGTTTTATGCTTATTTATCGAATATTGGAGCAAACGGCTATGCGATGTCTGAGCCGCAAATTATAGAACGTAACAAAATAAATTTTGATAGTTTTATTTATAAAATATGCATTCATATTTATAATAATTTAATAGAAAAATTAGGAAAAGATAAAGGGAATTTTGCAGCTGCGATATTACTCGGCGAGACGAAAGGTTTAAACAGACAAATCATGCAGGATATGAGGCAAAACAGTATATCACACGTGCTTTGCGTTTCAGGTTTGCATCTATCTTTAGTAGTCATGATTGTTTTCCTTACTACAAGATTTTTATTAAATCTCTCAAATTATTTGGCATATAATTTCAATATAAAATTAATCTCTGCTTATTGTTCGCTAGTAGGTAGCTTTGGTTATTTAGAGCTAAGCGGTATGCAAATTGCAGCAACTAGAGCTTTTATTACTGCTGCAATCTTTATTTACGGTATTATTATCGGACGATCTTGCTTTCCCCTACGTTCTCTTGCAATTGCGGCTTTTATAATATTATTGTTAAATCCCGAATATATTTTTCATCCAAGTTTCCAATTATCTTTTATCGCTGTATTATCGCTTGTTGCCGGTTATGAATTTTATTTAAAGAATTCATGGTTACTTGGAGAAAAGAAAGGCATTTTTGGGGCAGTAAAATTTTATACAGCCTCAAATATTTATTCAAGCTTCTTAGCAAGTATCATAACGGCACCTGTAGTAATTAATCAATTCTTTATATTTTCTACTTACTCAGTACCGGCTAACCTCATTGTCGCTCCGATAACGTCATTTTTTCTTATGCCGCTTGCTTTGTTATCTCTGCCTTTTACCATGATCGGGTTTGACAACTATATCCTAAAGCTTATGGGGTTCTTTATTGATATAATAATAAAATCATCCGCCTATTTTAATAGTTTACCAGCTGCTGTATGGTATTTCGGTCATATTACCAATTTCAGCATATTACTCTTTTTATTCGGCTTTGTTTGGATTTGTATATGGAAAACCTCGTGGCGTTTACTTGGTCTTGCAATCATGGCAATATCTTTTATATTTATGTTCTACTCCCCAAAACCGGAATTAATATTTGACGCAAATCACATGGCGGTAGGCGTTAAAGATAGAGAAAATAAGCTAGCAACCTACACCGATAAAATGCCTGCTTTCAATAGAACTTACAGGACTAATTGGTTTGGACAAAAAGATAGTATGGTGTTACCTTTAGAGAATAATATTTTTTTAACTCACTACGGATAAAAAATTGTCATTAACAAAAATAATCATTGTGAGAAAGCCGAAATTCATATTAATCTCAATTACAAAGCTAAATACCGCGGGAGCTTAATAACAATTAATAAAGATTTAAAAAAAAAAGCCCTATTATACTTATCTTTTGCAATAAAAAGGAATGTACAGTAAAACCAAACCATGCGAATTATACATAAAACTTTAAAAATCCCTTCAAAAGGATATAGAAAAATTTTGAGTCTCTTAAATGAAAAAGGACAAGCAAGACTTATCGGCGGCTGCGTGCGAGATGTGTTACTTGAGAAAGATAGCTATGATATCGATATAGCTACTACTCTAGTGCCAAGTGAAGTAACAAATATTTTATCTAGAGCTAAAATAAAAACTATTCCGACCGGTTTAAAATTCGGCACGATTACGGCTATTTTAAATAATGAAAAATTTGAAATTACGACTCTTAGAAAAGATATTGAATGTAACGGCAGACATGCCAAAGTAGTATTCACAAATGATTTTGCCGAAGATGCTGCAAGACGAGATTTTACTATTAATGCTTTAAGCTATTGTCCCTTTAAGAACGAGATATATGATTACTTTGAAGGGTTTAAGGATTTGCAGCAGGAAAAGGTCGTATTTATAGGGGAAGCTCTAGATAGAATTAAAGAAGATTATTTGCGAATCCTACGCTTTTTCCGGTTTTCTAGCTATTATGCGAATCAGCTTGATGATGGAGGGTTTAAAGCATGTAAAGCTTTAAAAGACGGCTTAAAAACTTTATCACGAGAGCGAATAAAAAGTGAAATGGATAAAATTATCGTTTCAAAAAGAGTAGCACAAATTTTAGAAGCTATGTTTGAAATAGGAATATTAGAACTAATATTCTCTATCCAAAATTATGAAATAAAATTTTTTGAGCAAGCTAAAGAATTAGAATTAGCCACTAACTATGCTTTATTACTATATAATTTAAAAAACATAAATTCAAAACTTTTTCTCGATTGGAAATTCTCAAAACATGAGGCAGTGCAAATATTATCAATAACGAACTTTCTGAATGAAGCTAAATTTAACATAAAGAAAATTTGGTTTGAAAAGAAGAACTATAAGGAATATTTATTAGCAGCTAGCATAATCGGTAAATTAAACCATTCACAAGCAAAAGAATTTATCCTTAAATATGATGCGTTATTACGTCCGAAATTCCAAGTAAACGGTAATGACTTATTAAATATGAATATAGAAAAAAAAGAGATAGGTGTAAAATTAGAATATCTAAAAAATTTTTGGATAGAGCAGGATTTCAAGCCTAGTAAATCAGAGTTATTGAAGAAATTATGAGAGCTAGTATATTAAATCGTCATTGCGAGCGACTAAAGGCATTGTTGCGTAGATACCGAGTCGTCATTGCGAGCGGCTGTAAGGAGTGTGGCAATCCAGAAAAAATAATAAAAAAATTCTGTGAATCAGAATTTTTTACTGGATTGCTTCGTCAATTACTTTGTAATTTTCCTCGCAATGACGGAAAGACTGGTTTGACATGCATAGCATTATTATGTCTTACATTCTTCAGCTTCACTAGCTATGCTAAGCCTAAAATAGTTGTAAGTATCACGCCAATCGGTAGTATTGTTTCAATGCTTGTTAAAGATAAAGCAGATATAGAAAGTTTAGCTATTAGTAGCGACTGCCCTCATCATTATAATTTAAAACCTAGTGATTTAGTAAAAGTCAAAAATGCCGATATTGCAATTTATATTAATGAACAATTTGACGGTTTTGCCGAGAAATTAATTAGTAATCATAGTAAAAACATTATAAAAATCAGTGATATTAAATCTTTAACCACTATAAAAGATAATTGGCATATTTGGCTTGATCTTAATAATGCTGCGATTTTACTACAAGAATTTGCACAAAAATTTAGTGAAAAATTTCCTGAGCTACAAGAAGATATTAATAATAACCTTTCAACAGCACTTAAAGAATTAAACAAGCTACAAGAAATCAAAAATAATGAACTTGCAACGATAAAAGACGTAATTTTATTAAGTGACAGTAGCGAGTATTTTCTTCTTAATACTAATATTAAAACTGCAAAATTATATAGCGAAAGTCAAAAAAGCCTCCGATATATAAGCAAGCTAGAAGATTTAATTAAAGAGTCTAATAACAAATGTCTTGTTTTAAGTAACGAACAAAATTCACGACTATATAACAAATTAAACGCTAAAATAATAATATTAAATAGCGAAAACTGGAATGTGAAAGATATCGATTCAAACACTTTTCAGAACCAATATTTACAAATGATTGATCAAGTTAAAAAATGTTTATAAAATTAAATAACGAAGAAGAGACAAAGAATCTTGCAAAACTCTTTGCACAACGCTTAAAACCAAATGATATAGTTTTATTTAACAGTGACCTTGGAGCAGGTAAAACATTTTTTTGTCGTGAAATTATTAAACATTTTTGCGGTGAAAATACAATCATTATAAGCCCGACTTTTAACTTACTGCAAACATATAAAGCTCCTAATTTCACTATTTATCATTATGATCTTTATCGTCTTAAATCACCTGAAGAAATTTATGAACTTGGGCTTGAAGAGGCATTAAACGGCAATTTAATTTTAATAGAATGGTCTGAGATCATTAAGCACTTACTTACTCCGCCTTTAATCGAAGTAAACCTAGAAGTATTAGATGAAAACAAACGTTTGTGTAGTATTATAACAAATCATAAAGAAAATTCACAAGAATCTTCCCTTATTGATTTTTTATAAAATTCTCCACTATTCGGTACAAAGCTTGATATTCGAAGAGATAAAAGCCCTACTAGAAAAATTGAATTATAAATTCGGCAGTAAAAACGCCTTTTCAATAGGAAGTAATTTTAGTTTTGGTAGCATTGGCATAATTAAATCTATTCCGGCTTTTTCGTTACTATTACCGTGTACTAATATAAAAAAACCATCTTGAACTTTTTCACCTTTAGCAAGCCATGCATTGCTGCCAAGCGGGATAAATCCAAAATCTTTTAGTTTTTCTATTAATGTTTGATCAGAAACTAATCCAGGGAAACGAAAGAAAGGCGATGGAGCAATATTATAACTTACCAATATTTTTCCTGCTTCTAATACTTCATTTTCAAAATCATCTTTATTGGAAAGAAGAAAATTATCTTCAAGAGGTTTATCTTTAAAGTAAGGATGGCTAAATGAATGATTAACCCATATTATTTGTAGATAACCGTTTTCTTGTTGCTTTATTAGCCATAAAAACTCCTCTTGATGTTTATTAATCCATAATCCTGAAACACATATAGCAATCGGAATAGGTTTATTTAGTTTGATTGATAATTCTAAAAGAATGTTAAAAAACTCTTTCTCAAAGCTTTTGGAAGAAGGACACATATCAATCGTAAGAAATTGTCCTTTTACTTTATACATGCTACTCGTAGTACCGTAATTTTGCTGTGTATAAGGTGCAGAGCTATATTTATCTAAAGTTTAATATACGGAGTTTTATTTAATTTTTTCAGAAGATTTTCTTCTTCTATTTTATTCGTAGGTAAAATTACCAGCTCTTGTAGAACTAGCTCAGTTTTAAAAGAATTCGGATCTACTAAAACGAAATATGATTTCTCATTATTTAAATAAGAATGAATAGCGATTTTTATTTTTTTATTTTCAGCAATTACAGGCAACAATACCGGTTTATAATCAATTATGATTGCTGCTTTTTCACTTGCATAGCTTAAATTAAAAAATAATATTATAAAAATAAAACTTACAATTCTTTTCATTTATTCATCTCCATAACGCTCGTATAAAATTCCGCAATTTTCTCTTTTACCGTTGCGGGATCGTTCATCAAATTAACGGCACCTCTAAACTCTGCCGAATTCGGTAAACCGCTACTATACCAACCAATATGCTTACGAGCAATAGGTACGCCCACGGATTCGCCGTAATAATCAAGTATTGCATCATAATGCTCGGTTACGATATCTAGCTGTTTTGCTATAGAGGGAGCAGGTTTTTCTTCACCTGTTTTAAGATAATGATCAATTTGTGAAATAAGCCAAGGTTTGCCATATGCTCCTCTACCGACCATAATACCGTCCGCACCCGATCTTTGCAGAGCTTCTTTTGCTTTGGTAAAATTAGTGATGTCACCGTTAGCAATAACCGGAATTTTTACTGCTTCTTTAACTAATCGTATAAAATCCCAATCGGCACTACCGGAATAAAACTGACATCTAGTTCTACCGTGAACGGTAACCATCTGAACACCTGAGCCTTCAGCAATTTTGGCTAAAGTCGGAGCGTTTTTCGTGTGATCATCCCAGCCCATACGCATTTTAACGGTTACCGGAACTTTTACCGCTTTAACGGTAGCTTCAAAAATCTTAGCTGCCAGCTGCTCATCTCTCATTAGAGCCGAACCTGAATAACCGCCTACTACTTTTTTCGCTGGACAGCCAAAATTAAGATCGATAATTTTCGCCCCCATATCCTCATTCATTTTAGCAGCTTCAGCTATTACATTCGGCTCACAGCCTGCTAGCTGTATGCAAGCACTTGTTGCATCATCACGCATAATGGCACTTTTTTGTAGTGACTGCCTAGATTCCACAATCATTGCCCTACTTGCTACCATTTCAGAAACTACAAGCCCTGTACCGAATCTTTTCACCAATCTTCTAAATTCCAAATCCGTAACACCTGACATTGGAGCAAGAATTATATTTGAAGAAAGTTCA
Organism: Rickettsia helvetica; assembly: GCF_963970025.1. NCBI lineage: Bacteria > Pseudomonadati > Pseudomonadota > Alphaproteobacteria > Rickettsiales > Rickettsiaceae > Rickettsia > Rickettsia helvetica. The sequence goes on along the minus strand of NZ_OZ018776.1, from coordinate 437,691 downwards.
ATATTGCCGATTTTGATCATAAAAACCGTTATAAAAATAAACGCTCATAATATCATAATTAAGTATTTTTGTCTAATATTACTAATTAAGAATAGACAAAAGCCGATTAATCTATTATAAGCTTAAGTTCATACTCCTAATAAATGAATAGTAGATAGACGAAGTTTAATTTGGAAAAGAGCAAGGAGTCTGTAAGCCGAGGAGCGGAGCGTATAATAATACGTGAGCATCTGAGGACTTACAAAGACGACGTAGCCAATTTTTCAAATTAAACGAGTATATACGGCCACGTAGCTCAGTCGGTAGAGCAAAGGACTGAAAATCCTTGTGTCGTTGGTTCAATTCCAACCGTGGCCACCATTCTTTATTTCTATTCCAATTTATAAACACCTCAAACAGCGAACACATTATAAACTAAGGACTTTTTGCTTTCCAAAAAAAAAGTTAGATAATGTTGAATCTTTCTAGTGATTCTTCTTTAAATCAATCTCAATTCATTTATTTATACTTCTAATTAAATTTCTATTGCATTCTTAAAACTACTTATTATAGTTTATCCATATTTCAGTTATTTTTTTAACAAAATATTAAAATTTATAGAATTTAATAAGGATGGAAATATGAAGCACAACAACCAGGGTTGCACGATCCTAAAAAATAATGAACTCGTCAATAATTTTTTTATTACTTTTCTTGATACACGACCTCAAACAATAAATGATGACATAGCTAAATTAATTGCAACAAAAATAAAAAATATTAACACAATTACTAGTATTAATTTTTCTGGAAGTCAAATAAGTTATAAAGAGATTAAAATTATCATAGAAGCTTTAAAGTCAAATAAAAAGTTAGAAGCAATTGATTTTTTAGTTGTAATAATTTAAATGATCAAAAAACGGTCTTATTAGCTGAAATCTTACAAGCAAATACTATAATTTATTTTAATCTAGGGAACAACAATATAGAAATTACAGGATTAAACACAATTATCGAAAACTTAAAGTTACATAATAATCCCATTTCACATTTAGATTTGCATAACAATAATATAGCTAATGATGGAGCAAAGTTAATAGCTGAATTTTTAAAAAATAATAAAGCTTTAAATTATCTTGATATTTCATTAAATAAGATAAATGTTTATGGAGTAAAACCAATTATTGAAGCTTTAGAAGAAAACATTACTATTACTGGTAAATTTGGAGCAAAATAATATGAACGAACAAGATAAAACCTTAAGTAATGCTATGATTAACAAGTATTTAGAACGAAATAAAGAGTTAGTAACCGAATATGGTAGTGTTCAAAGTTTAGTGGATGCTATAAATGTTAGAATACCTAATGATACCACAATAAATACTTATGATAAATCTATACTTACAAATACACTAAACATTATATCACAAAAAATCAAATTTCTTATTTGCAAATCCCATATATATATATAGACATAACAACTAATATGCAACAACGCTTAGCAGATCATAAGCTTTTAAAATTAAAGATTATAAGTATAGAAGAACAGCTTGACGAATTAATAGAGAACCAACATCAAGATATGATAAAGTGCCGAGAATAATTGAACGAAATAAATCAAGAGATGCTTTTAAAAGTTGTTTGTCGATTATAAGTATAATTTTTCGGTATGGTAATTTGAATAAATTTCTGATTAATTTGTAGTAAGAATATGATGTGTAAGGTTTTTGAGCTAAAATAAGTTCTATTCTTAATTCCCTATTCATGCCATTCGGATAAATTTCACGTAATAAGTCTTTGTCTTTAATAATAAAATCTAGATACGGCTCAATAATGGCTATTCTTTTCTGCTACTGTTTTAGTGTTCATAACGGCTTAGTTCTCCTGATTAAACTTAAATTGCTCAAGTTTCAACCACCGAAGAGAAATAAACTCTTGGTGGTCTATGTATTTAATAAGTGTTTAGAATAATGCATAATTCTAGATACTGTAAGGAGGTAACGATGGTGGTCAGGTTATTAATTTAATTATAATTAATGAACCGTGCCCCGGTGTGTTACTCCTTACTTCATTTGGTTCCAAACAAATCAATAGAGCAAGGGGTTATTCACGATCAACCATTAAGATCAAGTGAATAACCCCCTTGCTCGTACATGGGACAGGAGAGAAAAACATAACAAAGCATATCTTTATAGGTATCGATGTATCTGAAGATACTTTAGACGTCTGGTTACACCCATTGAATAAATATAAAGTTTTTAATAATGATCAAAAAGGCATTAATGAGCTAGCCGAATATATAGCAGGTTATAGTATTGCTAAAATTGTAATTGAAGCTACCGGTGGGCTTGAATATAAAGCGGCAAACACCTTATAAAAAGCAGGATATTTGGTGTCAGTAGTTAATCCTTATTTTACATCAGCATTTAGAACTATGAGAGGTAAGTTTACAAAAACTGATACCATCGATGCACAAATGTTAGCATTATTTGCAGAAAAAATTAACCCTGAATCTAGAAAAGTAGCGAATGAGATAGAAAAAGAATTAAAAGAACTTACAGCTAGACGTAACCAATTAATTACTATGATAGTATCTGAACGCAATCGCTTACGTAGAGTTACTAATCAAAAAATAATTAATAGTATAAATAATGTTATTGATTTACTTAATAGCCAAAAGGAATAAGTAGAAAAGCTTATATTACATCTTATTTTAAATCTAGAAAGTTACAAAGAAATATATAATTTACTCATTACTATCCCAGGTATTGGCTCGATTATAGCAATAACCTTAATTACAGAATTACCGGAGCTTGGTAATTTAAATTGTAAACAAATAGCTTCTTTAGTAGGAGTAGCACCTCACTGTAAGGAAAGTGGCAAAACAAGATTTAAAGCAAAAACTAAAGGTGGTAGAAAAACGGTACGGGCAGCATTATATATGGCAGCTGTTATGTCTGTAAGATGTAATTCTGCAGTTAAACCTTTTTATAAAAGACTTGTAGAAAAAGGAAAGGCCAAACAATTAGCTCTTACTGCTGTAATGCGAAAGATAATAATAATTATCAATAACATTGTTAAAAACAAACGACCTTGGCAGGAACAATATAAACAAATTATCTTGACTTCTTAAACATAAATCACCAGGGCGTTAGTAACACTGTATAGAACAACAGCTATGATAGGCTTTAAGCTTAAAGTTATACCCTAAGCCCTGAACATACCCTATCATCCCCCCCGATCAAAAGAGTCAAGGATTACATCAGTTTTGTGAGAAATGCTCTCACTTTTGGCAGAGGTTTCGACACCCTGAAACAGCACTTTGCTATTTCAAGTATCGTTTTATATATAACTTTCAAAAAGTCAATATGATTATTGATTTCAAAAATTTTTTCATTGTTTCATGGCTGCTATGTCATTCCTAGCTCAGCATTGTTGCGTAGATTGAAAAACGCATTCGGTGTCATACCGTGGCTTGACCACGGTATCCAAAAAAAAACAATTAAAAATACTAATAATGTTAGTATTTTTAACTGGATCCCGCGACTTGATCGTGGGATGACAACTGAAAAACCGATCCACGTAATAATACCTTGCGAGCGACTGAAAGGGGCGTGGCAATCTAGAAAATAATTAAAAAAAAATGCTAGAAATTAGCATTTTTTCTGGATTGCTTCGTCAATTATTTCATAATTTCCTCGCAATGACGATATCAATCTTTATTTTGCAATACCTTTTATGCTACCTGTAAATTTTGTTGCATAATAAAAGTATCGCTTATTACTGTCACTTGATGGAGCAAATCGTACACTAGCCTCACCATTCTCTAGTTTTCAGATCTCTACAAAAGTTGAGAGCGACGGACTCAGCATAAAGTCAAGCTTTTCAGGTTTTAATGTTAGGTTAACAAATACTAAATTTACTAAATTACATTTTTCGGCAATATTTGACGGCATTGGAAGCCAGTTCTACTAAGGAAATAAGTTCTTTTTTGCTGCAAAAAAGAACTAAAATAGATTAATTTTTCGCACACAAGAACTTAATAGTAGTGGATTTTTAAAAATTGTCTACTATTCATAGTAGACAATTTCCTACCTTTTATATTCAACTTTCTAATGGATCGATTTTACTTCTGTCGCCCCGTGATTTGTACTAGCTCCAATTAAAAATTCTAGTATTTTTAAGTTATTTTTTAGATACTGTGATCAAACCACGGTATGACATCGAATGCGTTTCTTGATCCATACAACAAGATTAAAGCAAATAGCAGATTACTCATTTGCGTTGTTATACTATAAGGCTATCATCAGAATCGTTTACTCCTAACCCTGCAAAGACTATATTATCCACTCCCTTCACATATTCACAAGTTGCAGAATAACCTGAATTTATTAATGCTTCTTTTTGTTCAGATGTGATATTAAAATCTAAAGCTGATATATTATTATCATCAATAAAAACTGTTCTCTCATGATTCTGAAAACAGGGTATCAAGTCAGAGCTTGTGAAAGCTTCAGCTAATGCATATAGTTGATCGGCAACAGTAGTAGTATTCACAAATGGTTTAGGTTCTCTATACCATTCTGATAAGCGTTTAATATTTCTTTATTAATTGGTTTAAACCCAAGAGTTTTATAGTTTTTATTTTCTGTTCTAGGGAGGCTTCATGCTGCACTTTTATCATCAAACACCTCAACTTGGGTAATTGTTCGTAACTCCACCATCAACATACGTTGAAACTACTCCCTGATCAGTTTTTTGTACGGGCTGAAAATATATAGGAAAAGCCCCTGAAGCGTGTACGAATTTTACGACTTTCTCATCAGGAGCATTTTCATAAGATAGAACTTCCGGAAATTGAGTGCTGAGATTAGTACACACTACGTATAAATCTATATTTGTTTTTTGACTATCATGTAGCTGTTTAAAAGTAATATCGGGGTCAAATCCCTTATCTTTTAATAATTGCCCTAAAAATTCTTCTAGATATTTCTCAGAATTTAGCCCTCCTGTTGTTATCAAGTCCCAAACTTGTACCCACCATTTAGCATTATCTGAAAATTTATTAAAATCAATTTTCTTAAGTACATCTTCAATTTCTTCCGGTTGATATCCTAGTGCTATGCATAAAGCAGCTATTGCACCATCAGAAGTTTCGACTACTTTTTGGATATTTTTTAAACAATCTTTTTCTTTTAATGCCTTTAGAGCCCCTGCATACGCTATGACTTTTACTCCACCACCTGCAAAGGCTAAGTTGTTTATTTCTAACATTTTCAATACCTTGATTTAGTTAATATTAATAAAAATTAATATTTGTGGCTTTTATAAACTATATATTAATATTTATCTATTTTTTTACTGGATCTTGCAATCAAGTAGGCATTGTTGCATGATCTCTATGTCATTTCTATGTGACAGGAAGCTAGTAAAAACATATTTTATTAAGAGCTTATCTGTAAACTTATTTTATATTGATAATTAAAGGGCTTTTACTCTTTAAATCTTAATATTACTTGTAAATTTTGTTGCTTATTAAAAGTATCGCTTATATACTGTTGCTTGATGAAGCAAAGCATATATATGGTAAGTAGTAATTTTTATAAAAATCTAGGACCACGAAAACTAATGGCAATTATAGATTTTTTACACGATATTATAGAACCTCCTAAGATTCATGAAGATATAACTATTCATGATATTAAAATTCTGCAGGAAGCATCTTCAAACGATATTAGCTTTTTAAGCAATCCTAAATACTCCGAATTTTTAAAAACTACCAAAGCTGCTGCTTGTATAGTGCCAAAAAATTTTACGGGAGAAGCAAATCCAAATACTCTTTTAATACATGCCGAGAATTCATATTTTGCTTACGGCAAATTAATAGATTTTTTCTATGCTCCTATTAAATCATACCCTGCTAAAATAATGAAATCCGCTATTGTTGCAGATTCGGCGACTATCGGAAAAAATTGTTATATAGGTCACAATGTAGTTATTGAAGACGATGTTATTATAGGTGATAATAGTATTATAGAAGCCGGAAGTTTTATAGGTAGAGGCGTAAATATCGGCAAAAACGCTAGAATAGAACAACATGTTTCAATAAATTATGCAATTATAGGCGACGACGTCGTAATACTCGCAGGTGCAAAAATCGGACAAGACGGGTTTGGGTTTTCTACCGAAAAAGGCGTACATCATAAAATATTTCATATAGGAATAGTTAAGATCGGCAATAATGTTGAAATCGGTGCGAACACTACTATTGATAGAGGATCACTTCAAGATACCGTTATAGAAGATCTATGCCGCATAGATAACTTAGTACAAACAGGACATAGCGTAAAAATAGGTAAAGGCTCTATTATCGTAGCACAGGCAGGTATAGCAGGTAGTAGCACAATTGGCAAATATTGTGCATTTGGAGGACAAGTAGGAATCGCCGGGCATCTAAATATAGGCGACGGGGTACAAGTAGCAGCACAAGGCGGTGTAGCACAAAATATAGAGGCAGGTAAAATTGTCGGCGGCAGCCCTGCAGTTCCTATCATGGACTGGCATAGACAATCTATTATTATGAAACAATTACTAAAGACCTCTAATAGCAAATTAAAAAAGTAGTTTGCTATTGAAAAGGGCTTTGTTATATGGATCAATTTTTTTATTGTCATCCCGTGGCTTGACCATGGGATGACAATGTGGAAATTTTCCTATCCATGCAACAATAAAAATATAGTTATTCGCATTAAAGAAGAGACCTAAATAAATGATCATAGATATTACCGAAATCATGGATTTGATACCTCATCGCTATCCATTTTTATTAGTAGATAGAGTACTTAAAATCGATCCTAACAAATCAATAACAGGTATTAAAAACGTTACCGTTAACGAATCACAATTTACAGGACATTTTCCGGCAAGACCTGTTATGCCCGGCGTTCTAATGGTTGAGGCTATGGCACAATTAGCTGCTATATTAGTTGCTAAATCTTTAGGTTCTACTAAGAATAAAGAAGTGTTTTTAATGGCTATCGAAAATGCAAAATTTCGTAGAATTGTTCAGCCGGGGGATACTATGCATATCCACGCTGTTATTGATCAGCAAAGAGCTAACGTATGGAAATTTTCAAGTACGGTTACGGTCGAAAGCGAAATAGCCGCAGAAAGTAAATTTACTGCAATAATTAAAGATAAAGCATAGGAAAAAGTAGTGGCAAACAATATCCATACTACGGCTATAATTGCAGAAGGTGCAAAGCTCGGTAAAAATACAAAAATCGGTCCATACTGTATTATAGGTGCTGAAGTAGTACTTCATGATAATGTAGAGCTAAAATCTCATGTGGTAATTGAAGGGATTACTGAAATCGGTGAAAACACAGTTATTTATCCTTTTGCATCAATCGGTCAACCTCCACAAATATTAAAATATGCTAATGAAAGATCAAACACAATAATCGGCTCTAATAATACTATTAGAGAATATGTTACGGTGCAAGCAGGAAGCCAAGGCGGCGGAATGGTGACAAGAGTAGGAAATAATAATTTATTTATGGTCGGCGTTCATATCGGTCATGATTGTAAAATCGGCAATAACATAGTATTTGCTAATTATGTAAGCCTAGCAGGTCATATTGAGGTAGGTGATTACGCAATAATCGGCGGGCTGTCTGCCGTACATCAATATGCTAGAATCGGTGAATATTCGATGATCGGCGGGCTATCGCCGGTTGGAGCAGACGTAATACCGTTTGGGCTTGTAAGCAGCAAACGTGCGGTGCTTGAGGGTTTAAATCTAATCGGTATGAATAGAAAAGGGTTTGATAAAGCAGAGTCTTTAAGTGCTTTAAAAGCTATCGAAGAAATCTTCTCAGGTAAAGGTAATTTTGCTGAGCGTATAAAACAAGTTGCCGAGAAATATAACAATAATTCTATAGTAATGCAAATCATCGATTTTCTTAATCAAGATAGTAGTAGAGCATTTTGTCGCTTTGAGAAGTAAATTTATTTAACTAGCAATGTGTACACTTTGTGTTACAATTAAATATTATAAGCATGGTTATTTTAATTTATTAAAAGGGATAAAAAGTATTATGACTAGTATACGTTTAGAAATAAATTTTAAGTAAAAAACTTGAAAGAGCAGTTCATGATTTACACTGTAGCAAAAGCTGGATAATTAGTGAAGCAATACGTATATATCTTAAACAACTAGAAAATTCAGACCTAACCAAAGAAGCTAAACGTCAATCCTTATTAGCTAGTAAAGAAAACAATCCTGATGCCGATTTATGGTTAAAACACAATGAAGAAAGTTGGTTAGATGAATGGAAATAATAGAAATTAAAAAAGGATATATTATTGCTTGTGTAATATCTGGAGATTATGGTAAACCTCGCCCCGCTGTTGTTGTTCAATCTCATTTACATAAAAATCATCCCAGTATAACAGTTTGCCCTCTAACAACGGATTTAATAGGTGCCCCAACTTTTCGCCCGTTATTGACTCCTACAGAGCTAAATGGTCTTAATTTAGAATCTCATATTATGGTTGATAAAATTAGTGCTATAAGAAGTGATAAAATTCAAAAAAAAATTGATGAATTGTCACCTGAACAACTAGAAGAGTTAATTGAAGCTATTAAATCATGGATGAATTAGCCACTAATTTTCTCATTTTTTCTTGTAAAGAATTTTGGCGTAAACGAGTTTTCAAGCTCTTAAAATCAACTATTTCTGCATTTTGATTTTGCTGGCTACATGCAAAAATATATTTCTGCTCTCCTTTAACTTTTTGGATACATTGTCCGCAAATCCCTTTCATCATACATTGCATCGATGAATTAACGCTAACTATTAGCTCCGTATTTTCACCGAATATTTCATTTTTTAGACTTTGCAATTCTTCTATTATTTCAGGAGAAGCATTAATTATTACTCTATCCACAGAAGTTAATTCACAGTTTTTTATATCAGGATAGGTAACAAATATAACTTCATTATTATTTTCTTTTAGAACTTTTAATAAGCCTACATTACCGGCTTCGGAATCAACAATAACTATTTTTTTATTTTGAGGTATTTCCATCGGTGAGCCTGTCGGTCCCATTAAAACCACTTTCTCATTTTCAGATAATGTTTTACATAAGCTAGTGGATTTACCGACTTCAAAAACTATGAAGCTAATTAAACCTTTTTCTACATCGATATTTGTAGGATTTAAGGCTACCGGCTCTATTAACTTAGCAGCATCTTCAGAATAATTTTGTAAGCGAAAGAACTGTCCGAACTTAAAATTTTTAGCAGCAAGCGGTGAGTGAATTATAAGCTCAAAAGTTTTATCATCTAGAATATTTATTTTATTAACCCTAGAAGTTAGCAAATAATCAAGCTGCGTACAAAAATCTTTATAACTACCTTTAAAGCTAGGGTTATTATTTATAAGTCTTTTGTTAATAGCGTCGTACCCTTCTTTGGTACTAGCAAGAGCTTTCACTACACTACCCAAATATTTAGGATTACAATCACCAAAATAGCTGTATTTATTCTCATCAAATTGAGTGTTATTTTCAATACCGATTGCCATAATCACGGTTTTGGCCTTGACGTCATTGCGAGGAAATGCGTAGCATTGACGCGGCAATCTTGTTAAGCCAAACTCCTGAGATTGCCACGCAGCCTTTGACTGCTCGCAATGACGATTCTCAAACTCCACAGATTCCACATGACCGTATTTGTCTAGATTAATCCTTAAAGGCTGCATATTTTCTTTAAAATCAACACCAAGTGCTAATGCATATATTAGCTCCTCGTGATTTAATTTATACGCCGGTGAATCTTGCAATCTTCCACGATAATAAACAGTAGCACCCCCAAGCTTATTAAAAATCTTTCTTAATTCTTCATTACTCTTAGCTTCTTTAAACAATTTTGCATGAGCAATAAATTCTTCAGCTATTCCTTTATCTTCCTCCACTAAATCTTTTTCTATATAATCTTCGGCAAATTTCTCTACTTGCTTTTTATAGTAATATAAACTTTCCGTTGCTGCATCTAAGGCAGTAAGACCACCGCCTATTACCGCAATCGGCATCCTAATTAGCATGTTAGTATTAGAATTTTCTAAAAATGCTCCCCCGCTTTGCAAAGTCATTAAGAAATCGGAAGCCGTTTTTACGCCTTTAGCTTCAAAATTTTCTATATCCAAAACTTTCGGCTGATCTGCTCCAATGCAAAAAGCTATATGGTCAAAACCTAAATCGAAAGCTTGTTCTTTCGTTATATTAAAATCTAAAGCCACTCCGTCATAATATTTGAAATTGTTATTTCTCTCTAATATTAGCCGCAATATATCAAGATTGTTTTTATCCCAGCGAACAGTTATACCGTATTCTGCTACCCCTCCAAATCCTCTTGGCATTCTTTCCGATAATAAATTTTTATATTCATGCCAAAATTTTATAGGCTTATGAACGTCAAAAGGTAGGGGAGTAATTTTAAGACCATCAATAGCCGTGACATTGTGACCTGACCGTAATAAATAATAGCTAAGACTAAAACCTGCAGGACCAAGGCCGGTAACTAAAATATTATAATTAGTAGGTTCTTTTGGCAGCGGTGTATAAATATTAAGCGGATTCCAACGGGTAAGAAGTAAATATATCTCTAAACCATAAGGTAATTTAAGCGTTTCTTCTAAAATATTTGATTCTATTAAAGGAATATTTACCGGATCTTGCTTTTGGTAAATACAAGCTTTTGAGCAATCATTACAAATCCTATGACCCGTTGCCGCAACCATCGGATTATCAATAACGATAATAGCAAGAGCACTTAGGTTAAAGCCTTGTGCCTTAACATAGTTCATTTCGGAAATCTTCTGCTTTAAGGGACAGCCGGTTGTCATCCCGTGGCTTGACCATGGGATCTTGTATCGCAGATTGTGTTCTGAGATCCCGCGATCAAGTTGCGGGATGACATTAATTCCCCTAGAACAGCTATCCTTATCCTGCTTATGGCAATAAATACAATAATGAGAATGGTTTAGAGCTTCATCTAGATTTAAAAAAGAATCTGTATAGTCAAAATCTACTCTCTCATTTTTTTGATATTTTAATATTTTTTTATCGTCTATTAGGTTTTCTTTATCTAGTTTTTGGGGGATTGTGAATAAGATGTCATCTGCCCCTGTTATCCTGTGAGCTTGTAGCGGGATCCAGTCTTTTTTAAATTCTTTCTGGATTCCGCGGTCAAGCCGCGGAATGACACCATCACAGGAATAAACCCTACACGCTGCATATTGTGCTGCTATGTCTAATTCTGTAGCAAAACTTTCTTCTGCCTGTTGCCATATAATTATTTGTTTGGCAAATTCTCTAGAAGTAAAATTCGCACCTATTAAATCAGTTAGCTTTAAATATATCTCTTCAAAATTAATATTTCTTATTTTTTCCGGTGGATATTTTTTTACGGCAATACGCTGAATAAATTTTCTTTTACATTCATAAATAATATCAAAATCTTTATGCTTTAATCTTGATATAGTTACTTCTTTTGAAATACAAAATAACTCTGCTAAAAAATCGTCTAAATGAGAGGAGATTTTTAATAAAAATTCGGAATAATCTTGTGGAATAATAGAGAAAGGTATTGATCTAAATAATATTAAATCTTTATGCAGAGATTTATTGGCTTTAAAGAGATAATCTAAAAATATTTGATCTAATTTTTTAAGCCCGGTTAAATCTAATTCATTAAAATCTAGATTAAAACCAAGTTTCATAAGTAATAAATAACTCTTTTAGAAAATTGTCTGTAAATTAAATAACTGATATAAACAGTAATAAATGCCACTATAATAGACTTAACTATCAGCATCATATCCGGTAATGTTCCGTCAATCACCAACGCTTGTACGGGTCTTATAACTAAAAAGAATGGATTAAATTCAAAATATATTTTTTTAGACTCCGGAATTAGCGAATATGGATAAACTATCGGTATACTCCAATAAATAACTCCGAGAATAACATTTAATATTTGCGGAATATCTCGAATATACGGTGTTAAAAATGCTACTGCGATAGAACTGCTAATCACGCATATTATTAAGGGTAAAATTAATATCGGCATAAATATTATTTGCCAAGAAAATTTTTCCGGAAATAATAAAATAAAAGCAAAATACATTGCCGAAAATGAGCAAATTAAAGTATATAATTGCCCTAAACTATCCGCAACAGGAAAAAAAGTCTTAGAAATTCTAACTTTTTTTATTATTTGATCACGTGTAACTAAAGAACTTGAACAAATCGTTAGGCTGCTTACTATAAAACTCCATAAAGGAATACCGCCGATTAAGTTCATTACCATAAATTCTCTCGGTTGTCTTAATAAAAAACCGAAAAAATATGAAATTACCATTATGTGAATAAAAGGCTGAATTAAACTCCATAAAGAACCCAAAAAAGAATCTTTGTTTTGCCTAATTATAGAAGCTTTAACCAGTAATGCTATTGCTTGCCAGTATTTTTTAGAAAAAAAATACTTTATCATTTATGAATTTCCTTGTTGTTGGTTATAGATTTTAAATATTTCTGATGGACTACCATCACCTATAATATTACCGTCTCTTAATAAAATACATCTATCGCAATTATCTTTTATAATTTCTTCTTGATGGCTTACTATTATTGAAATAGGAGTATTTTTAAATTTATTCTTCATTAAATTAAGAGATTTTTCTATAAAATAGCTATCGCCTGCCGCAAAAACTTCATCAAGTAATAGAATCTGCGGATTTTGGAATATCGATACGGAAAAAGCAAGCCGTGATAACATACCTGAACTATAAATTTTTATCGGTAGATCAATCTTACTACCGAGTTCCGAAAAATCTATAATTTCTTTTTCAATTTTTTTGCTATATTTATCCAGCATATTATTATATAGCATTAACATTTTTATATTTTCACGACCTGTCTGCTCCTGTTCAAAACCGACTCCCATATCTATAATTGCCGCAATATCTCCATGAACTCTGACTGTACCAGATTTTAACGGATATATTCCAGCGATTAACTTTAGAAGTGAACTTTTTCCCGAACCGTTACTTCCTATAAAAGCTATTTTTTCTCCCTCATAACAAGAAAAATTAATATTGTTTAATATGGGTATATTTGGAGAGAGAGAGACTCCTTTTTTCAAGAAGAAATGCTTTAAACCTTGAGCTCTTTTATGAGTATCTATGCCTTCTACATAACCATCGGTTATCTCTATAAATACTTTTGAATGGCTAAGTGACATAAAATAAATATTAAATAGATTTATTAATCCAATCTAAAAGAGAATTTTTTTGTTGCAAACCTATTTTAGTATCTTTTTGTTCACCGTTTTTAAATAACATTATCGTTGGAATACTACGAATACTGTGTTCTGAAGGAGTGTTAGGATTTTCATCAATATTCATTTTAAGTACCTTTACTTTGCCTTTTAATTCTTTACTGATTTCATCTATTATCGGTGTTAACATTTTGCATGGTCCACACCATTCTGCCCAAAAATCAACCAGTACCGGTAAATCCGATTCTAATACTTCCTTTTTAAAAGAGCTATCCGTTACGTTATTTGCCATAATTTCTCCTTGTTATTACTACTATCGGTAAATGAAGAGTGGTTATACTTAGTCAATTTCAAAAATTGGCATCGTCGTCTAGCAAGTTCTGTGGTACTCACGTATTAAGTATACGCTCCGTTCCTCGCCTTACAGACTCCTTGCTCTTTTTGAAATTGACCAAGTATAAAATAAAATTATAAAGTACAGGCTTCTACTTGTAAATAATGAAAATCTTTTTATTTATTATATTTATTTTTTCTATTATAATATATCCGCATTATTAAAGCTGCTGTTTCCTCTATTGATCTAGTCGACACGTCAATTACCGGCCAATTTCTTTGATCACAAATTTTTCTAACTTCTAAGCATTCTTTTTGTACTATATTAAAATCTGTATAGCTTTTATTCTCGTTAATTTGTAATAAATTTAATCTAGCTTCTCTTATCTCTATTAATCTATTTGGATTAATGACGAGTCCTACTACTAATTGATCTATATCTTTTTCTATAAAATCAGGAAAAGGGCAATTATAAACATAAGGAATATTGGCAGCTTTTAGACCGTTATACGCTAAAAATACGGAAGTCGGTGTCTTGGAAGTTCTAGAAGGACCTATTAATATTATATCAGCCTCCGACAACTCATTAAGCATTTGCCCGTCATCATGTCTTATGGCATAATCTATGGCATTAAGTGTATCAAAATAAGTTTTATCGAATTTATAATTGTAATTCTGTTCTTTTTCTATTTCAATACCTGAAAAAACAGACATTTCTTTAATAATTTTACCTATTACGGAAATACATGGAATTTTTAATTCATAGCAAAATTTCGTTAAAGCTTTTCGGAGTTCTTGATCGGCAATCGTGTATAATACTATCCCATGTTTAGATTCTATTTTACTTAATACTTCATTTAGCAATTCCAAATTTCTAATCATTGGCCAATGATATAATTTTGGTTTTACGGAAATAAATTGTGCAAGAGCAGAATTTGCTGCATATTTTGTAGTTTGCACGGAAGAGTCTGAAACCAAGTGAATAATTAGCTTTGTCATACTTTACACATGTAATTGTGGATAAATTTTTTAATAACTTGTTATTTTTCCTATTAAAATCTATTAAAAATTTCCTCAAATCCTTATTAAATCAAGTAAATCTAGTGTATTTTCTTTTAAATAAATAGTTTGTGGATAAAATTGTGAATAAATATCATTTTTCTTTGAAAAAATAGTCTTTTCTAAGCTATAAATGAATTTTACACTTAATTATCCACTTGTATAAATTCATTACAAACTTATGTGAATTATAATTAAAAATACCTATATTTTTAAGAAAATTTTAATGAAAATTTTGTTGATAACTCTGTTCAAAACATTTAATCTACATAATTCTATTTACATAAACAACAAATAATAAATATATTTATCAATTTAATATTTTTAGTAATTGCATGAAGCAACCTTTAAATCCGTTAAAAGGAAATAGTAATAAAATACCTATTTGGTTTATGCGTCAAGCAGGTAGATATTTACCGGAATATAAAAAAGTAAGAGAAACAACAAAAAATTTTCTAGATTTTTGTTATGATGTTAACAAAGCAACGGAAGTAACCTTACAACCAATAAAACGTTATGGATTTGATGCAGCTATTATTTTTTCCGATATATTAGTTTTACCTCATGCTCTCGGATGGGAAGTGGATTTTAAAGAAAATATAGGACCTATATTAAAGCAATTCAAATCACAAGAAGATTTTAAATATCTGCAAAGCAATCCGAATAATAAATTAGAAAAGGTTTATGAAATAATAAAAAAAGTAAAAAAAGAATTGCCATCCACCACTTCTTTAATAGGATTTGCAGGTAGTCCTTGGACAGTGATGAGTTACATGCTAGAAGGAAAAGGAAAACAGGATTTTAAAACGAGCAAAAAATTTATATATGAAAATAAAATACTTGCTAAAGAATTATTAAATTTTATTATGGAAAAAACAGCTGGTCATCTTATAAATCAAGCAAAATCGGGAGCAGATGTTTTAAAGCTTTTTGATTCATGGTCAGGAGTACTTGCAGAAGAGGAGTTTACTGAATTTGTAATAGAGCCGACAAAAAAGATCATACTAAAAGTAAAAGAAGTTTTTCCAAAAACTCCTATAATTGCTTTTCCTAAAGGAGCGGGATTATTATATGAAAAATTTATAAAAGAAGTACCGATAGATATTTTAGCCGCAGATCAAATGATCCCTCTTGAAAAAATGAAAGAGTGGAGTGATAAAGTAATAGTACAAGGTAATTTAGATCCGGTTGTATTATTAACTAATAAAGAAATTATTAAAGAAAAAGCTTACAAAATTCTTCAGGAAATGAAAGGAAAGAATTTCATCTTTAATTTAGGACATGGTATTTTGCCTGAAACACCTCCGGAAAATGTAGAATTTTTGACAGAATATGTTAGGTTATATGAAGAAAAGAATAGCAATAGTACTTTTTAACCTAGGGGGGCCTGATAGCCTTGAATCCGTAAAACCTTTTTTATTTAATCTATTCTATGACAGAGCTATAATTAATCTACCAAATCCTTTGCGTTATATTATCGCTAAAATAATTTCTATTACTAGAGAGAGAAAATCTCAAAAAATTTATTCTTTAATCGGTGGTAAATCTTCTTTACTTCAGGAAACAGAGGAGCAGAAATTAGCACTAACCGAAAAGCTAAAGCAACTCATAAAAGAAGATTTCGCTATTTTTATAAATATGAGATATTCAGCACCGTTTGCTAAAGAAGTAATAGGTCAAATAAAAAAATATAATCCAAGCGAAATAATATTATTGCCTCTATATCCTCAATTTTCAAGTACTACGACAGGATCATCGGTTAAAAATTTTTTACAAAATCTTGATATTGATATTCCAATTAAAACAACTTGCTGTTATCCTCTAGAAGAAGATTTTATAAAAGCCCATGTTTCATTAATTAAGGAAAAACTATACGATAAAAATTTTCGTATATTATTTTCTGCTCACGGGTTACCCAAAAAAATAATAAAAGCAGGCGATCCTTATAGTTTTCAGATAAAAGAAACAGTAAAAGCAATAGTCAAAGAATTAAATATAAAAGATCTAGATTATAAAATAACTTATCAAAGTAGAGTAGGACCTATAGAATGGTTAAAACCGAATACAGAAGACGAAATAGAGCTAGCAGGAAAGTTAAAAAAAGACATAATTATCGTACCTATATCCTTTGTATCCGAGCATGTTGAGACACTAGTAGAACTTGATATTGAATATAAATTAATCACAGATAAATATGAAATTCAATATACCCGAATTCCGACACTTGGAACAAATAAAATTTTTATTAATGGTTTGACAAATATATTGCTACGATTTATTAATAAGGTTGATACTAATTTAGTTACAAGTAGCTCCAGTACAAGAATATGTCCAAACGAATTTGCTAAATGTTTGTGTAAATTAAAGAATTAATAAGGAAAATAATGGCAAGTTACTATCTGTGGTTTAAGTCGATCCATCTGATATCTGCTATATGTTGGATGGCAGGACTTCTTTACTTACCTAGAATATATGTTTACCATACCAAAGCTAAAATAGGTAGTAAGCTAGATAGTATTTTACAAGTAATGGAGCTAAAGTTACTCAGATTCATTATGAATCCGGCAATGATTAGCACATTTATTTTTGGTTTAATAAATGCTCATATTTACGGGTTTGTTGCTCTTAATACTTGGTTTCACGTTAAAATGTTTGCAGTGTTAGTTTTAGTGATATTTCACGGTTTACTTGCAAGATGGCGAAAAGATTTTGTAAACGGTAAGAATGTCCATTCAGAAAAATTTTATCGCATAGTTAATGAGATTCCGGCTATTTGCATGATTGTTGCAGTGACTATGGTTATAGTGAAACCGTTTGACTAGTATTTATTCTGTCATACCATGGCTTGACCATGATATCCATAAATACAACTTAAAATACTAAAATTTAGTATTTTAAATTAGATCCCGCTGCAAGCTCGCGGGATGATACCGAAAAAACCGATCCATGCGGGCAATACCTTCC
This sequence comes from Rickettsia helvetica, assembly GCF_963970025.1. NCBI lineage: Bacteria > Pseudomonadati > Pseudomonadota > Alphaproteobacteria > Rickettsiales > Rickettsiaceae > Rickettsia > Rickettsia helvetica. Next base: position 420,010 of record NZ_OZ018776.1, on the reverse strand, counting down.
TGTGAGAGGAAAGCGGGAATGACATAAATAAAGCAATGCCTGCTCATCTATACTTTAGCAATACCAAATATTGCTTCTAGTTCTGCTAAGCGTTTCTCTATTGCATTGATATCTCTCTTTTTCAAAGGTCTTTCTAGCAACTCTGCTATCTCAACTTTTAGGATTTCTAAATTTCCTTTTGAAGTAAACTCTGCTACGAGTTCAGGTAGGCTCTTGTTAGTTTGGTTGGACATGCAGTTGCTCCCGATTAATTAAACTTAAGTTACTCAAGTTTTAACCACCGAAGAGAGGTAAATCTTTGGTGGTTGGGGGCATTCAAAGAAACCATAAACGACAGTTTATAATAGCTTTTAGGTATAAAATTTATTTAAAGTATCTTATAACTTATGAAAAATAATGTTGTCCCTATTTCCAAAAAAACCTTATAATTTGCAGTAACAAATAGCAATAAAAAAGTCAATTAAACTTTACTTCAGGTGGCAGTGACATTAATATTGCCTCAACATTCCCGTCAGTCATTAAGCCGAATTTAGTACCGCGGTCATATAGCAAATTAAATTCTACATATCTACCTCGCCTTATAAGTTGGTATTCTTTCTGCTCAGCTGTCCAAGGTAAAAATAACTTACTTCTAACGATTTCAGGATATACTGACAACAAAGCCTTACCTACATCCTGTGTAAAGGCAAAATCCTGTTCAAAATTACCGCTATTTAAGTAATCATAGAATATTCCGCCTACTCCTCTCGGCTCTTTTCTATGCTTTAGATAAAAATATTCGTCACATTGCTTTTTGAATTTAGGATAATAGCTAGAATCATACTTATCGCACACTTCTTTAAAAGCTGCATGAAACTTTACAGTTTCATTTTCTTCCGGATAAAAAGGTGTTAAATCGCCACCGCCGCCAAACCAACTTTTAGAAGTTTCTATATAACGAGTATTAAAATGCATAGCGGGAATTAGCGGTGATTTAAGATGTGCGACTAATGAAATGCCTGTTGCAAAGAATTCCCCGTCTAGCTCTGCTCCTGGAATTCCGCTGCGGAATTCGGGAGAAAATTCACCAAATACGGTAGATATATTAACCCCGACTTTTTCAAATACTTCTCCTTTCATGAGAGACATAACACCGCCACCACCACCGTTACGTTGCCAGCTTAAGCGTACAAACTTAGCCGATTTTAAACCTTTTATCTGTGCATATTCTTCTTCGATTTTTTCAAATTCTTTGCACAATAAATCACGTAAATTAGTAAACCAACTACTTGTTATTTCTTTATTTTCTATGTTCATAATTATTAAGCAACGATTTAATTACTTTCCTCATCATATACATAATCACTAAAAATACGGCAGCAATGATCATGATATAAAAAGCCGGAGCATAAAATAAGCCTGTATGCTCTACAAGCCAACGTGAAATAATAGGTGAAGTTCCACCGAATATCGCTATTGCAAAATTGTAGCTGAAAGCAACACCGGTAAATCTTTGTTCTACCGTAAATAAGGATATAACGAATATATAAGCCGTACCTGCTATACTTCCTGCGAGCATACCAAGCATTGTAAGAGCTATAATTTGTTGCCACATCTCTTCTGCTGACATAAGTAACATGGTCGGTAAAATCAATATCAAGATAGCAACACCAACAAGCATTGCCATTTTAAATTTTCCGATAATATCGGCAGTACCGCCGGCAAGCGGCATCGCTATCATCGCAATAAACGAACTATACGCTAAATATGATAAAGCAATAGTATTACTAAGATGCATTACATTATAATAGAAAACATTTATATATGTTTTTACTAAATACATAACGCTGCTAGCGATAGCACCTATACACATAGTTAAAAACATCGATCTCCAAGCAGTTCTAATTACATTGGAAAAAGGTGCCTTAAGAACTTGTTTCTTTTTCTCAAGCATTTTAAAAATCGGTGTTTCCGATACACGCAATCGCAAGTAAAATCCGGCAAGACCCATAAATCCGCCAAGCAGAAAAGCAAAACGCCAAGCAAAATCTATATGAGAAAAATAACGTTCGATTATAATACCGATAAATGTTGCGATTAACGTACCGGCAATATTTGAGCCGTGAACCAAACCTGCCGTAAAACCGGGTCTTAAATTTTGACGATGTTCAAGAATAAAAATAGCCGCTCCCGTTCCTTCACCGCTAATACATAAACCTTGAATAAGCCGCATTATAACTAGAGTTATAGGGGCATAAATCCCAATACTTGCATATGAGGGTATGAGACCCATAATAAAGGTCGGAATAGTCATACCTAGCATCGAGATTATTAAAGCGATACGTCTCCCATATCTATCACCGATATAACCGAATAATATGCCTCCTATCGGTCTTGTCAGAAAGCCGACCGCAAATACTCCAAGGCTTAGAAGAATTCTAATGAATTCTGATTCGCCTGGAAAAAAAACTTGTCCGATAATCAGTGAAAAAACTGAATATACAGTAAAATCATAATATTCGAGTACATTACCTGAAATAGCAGATAAAAAAATGAACTTAGACCTATTCATCGAGCTTAAAATAACTTAATTACTAATTAGTTATTATAGACAAGTTACATCATTTATTAAAGTGTAAAGTGTTAGAGGCTATCTGTAAATATAATTTATTTAAACTAATTGAGATAAGAAAGTCTTGGCAGGAACGATTACAGGATAATTATAACTGAAGCAATCAATCTCTTTATATTCCATATTAAATACTACTTGAAAGGCAAAAGGGCAATTTAAAAGTTCTTAAAAATATTTTAAATTTGAGTTTAATTCTTGATTTGAAGAAGTTTTAGCTTCAACTAACCTGTACTAGTTAGGAGTTGATCTGACAGTAAGAAGTTGTTGGGTACAAAAAAAAAGATATACTCGTACCCGGCAAAAATTTAACAACCTCTAAAAAAAGGAGACTGTCAGATGACAATATACCAACAAAAAATAATAAAGCCAAGAATTGGTTTATTACAACTAGCAGAACAACTAGGTAACGTATCGCAAGCATGTAAAGTAATGGGTTATAGCCGAGATACATTTTACCGCTATAAAGAGCTTCATGAACAAGGTGGAGAAGAAGCGCTATATGAGATGAGCAGAAGAAAGCCTTGTTTAAAGAACCGAGTACCAGCAAGTGTTGAAGATGCTATAGTTAATATTACAGTTGAATATCCCGCTTATGGTCAAGAACGTACAGCTAATGAGCTACGCAAGAAAGGAATAATTATTTCAGGAGGAGGCGTAAGATCAGTTTGGCTTCGTCATGATTTAGAAAATTTTAAGAAACGCTTAAAAGCTTTAGAAAATAAGGTAGCAAGCGACGGTATTATTCTAAATGATATACAGTTAACAGCTCTTGAAAAAGTAAAAAACAAACGTGAAGCAAGCGGTGAGATTGAGAGTTTACATCCCGGTTATCTTGGTTCTCAAGATACCTATTATGTAGGGAATATAAAAGGTATAGGACGTATTTATCAGCAAACTTTCGTTGATACTTATTCTATTGCTATTTGTAAACTTTATACAGAAAAAACAGCTATAACGAGTGCAGACCATCTTAACGATAGGGTTATACCATTTTTTGAAAGCTATAATATTCCTCTGGTTCGGATATTAACAGATAGAGGAACGGAGTATTGTGGCAAGCCTGAGCATCATGCTTATCAGTTATATCTTGGTATTGAAAATATAGATCATTCTAAAACTAAAGCCTATAGTCCTCAAACTAATGGGATATGTGAACGATTCCACACAACTATGCAAGAAGAATGTTATCACATTTTATTCCGCAAAAAGTTTTATTCTACATTAGAAGAGCTACAAACTGATATAGATAACTGGCTTGTAGGTTATAATAATGAAAGAACTCATTCAGGTAAACATTGTTACGGTAAAACGCCAATGCAAACTTTTAAAGATTCTCTTTATATTGCAATTAATAAAAATATTGATAATATAGAGACAATATCAGACAACTTGACCTTAACTTATCAAGCTGCCTGATTACTCAATACTGTCAGATCAACTCCTAACTAGTACAACTAACATCCATGGTTTGTTATTTTTTGTTACTAAAAAATCTACTTCTTTCTTTTGTCTATCTCTAATAAAATATAATTCATATTCACCAAATCCTAAATCACTCCAAAAATGACAGAACTTTAATAAATGATTTGTAATAAAATTTTCATATCTTCTATAAGCGACCAGTCCCATAGATATATTTTCGGCTCTTTTATTAAACTTCTAGGGATATTATTTGACCATGGATAAATACGATAACTATAAAAAAACGACTCAAATGACTCAAGCCATCTTGTAATGGTTGGAATTGATACTTTAATTTTATTTGCAAGAGAACTATAAGATGCTTGCCCTCCTATAGAGGAAGTCAAAAAACTTCCTAAGACTTCCATTTGAGATAATTCTTGGATTTGTGTTAACTCTCTAATATCTTCCTTAAAAAGCTGAGTATTTTTAGTTTTCTTCCATCTATGCCAAAATGTGGAAGATCCCTTAATATAAGGATCAGGAAAACCACCAAACTTAAACAAGGATTCAAATTGTTCTTCAGATATTTTTTTTGGTAGATTTATTTCTTTGGTTAGACTACTAAAGTTTTCTATTACTTCAGAAACTGATAAAGGATGCATACGATATGGGAAATATCTACCCATCATACTGTGTCCCCACCTTTTTTATAAACTCTTAGTTTTAAGCTACCTGTAACTATAATGTGAGCTTGTTTTCCATAAATATCATAAAACCCTTTTAAAAAAGTTTGCCAGTTTGAGAATTTATGTAACTCATCAAAAATCACAATAGGATTATTTTGATCCGGAATATGTAGACCTATAAAATCTGCTATTGTTGTTGTTCCTTTTAAAATTAGCAAACGTGCTTTTTCTTCATCCCAATTTTAAGTAGTAGTTTTTATCTATTACTTATTTTAGCTAAAGTAGTTTTATCGATTTGACGGGCTCCTTCTATAAAAATTATTTGCCTATTTTCTTGCAAGTGATTTTTTATTACTAATTCATAAATCCTTTTCATATATTTATAATGGTCAAGTACTTATAACCTAGTTATCTATCTAGTGGGAACTACCGGAATTCCTACTTTTGTAAGTTTAGCACCACCTTTTGGCTTTTTAATTCCTGCAAATTTCTTTTCTTCTTGTTATTTTCATAGTTTTTCTCCTATTTTTGCAGCTTCTCTACTACCTTTAAGAACACTTCTTGCGGGCTTTATGTTAAGATTCATAATACCTTTTGAAGTCTTAATATCTTCATCTTTATCAAAATATTTTATGTCTGTAGCACCGCTTAAATGGTAAACCCCGCTACCTTTTTGTATAAACTGATTTTGTAAAGCTTTACCTTCTAAATCTAAGAATTTACCATTTTTTTCAATAGCAAATACTTTTCCATCTTTTTGAAGAATAGTTTCATCAAGCTTAATATTCTCATCTAATACTAACTTTTCCAAAATCACCTACTTCCCCAACTTTTGTACCACTAAGATCATATGCGTAAAGTTTTTCTTCATGGAAATCTAAGCTGTTTAAAAAGTTCTCTATGGAATTCTTATCATTAGTAAAATTACCTAATTCATAGGTGCCTATAATTTTCTCTTCTTTACTTACTACTTTTTCCATATATTTTTCTTCTTTAATAACTTTTTTGGTACTTTTAATAATTCCAAGATAGGCTAGAGCTTTTTTAAACTTACCCAAATTACGCTTTACCTCAACTTCTACGGGTCTAGAAAATTCTTTTTCTTTTACTTCTTCAACTTTTCCTATAACTAATTGCCCATCTATGGGTCTGCCCAGTTCATCTTTAAAATGAATTAATGTGGCATTTTTTACTCTATTTAATTCAGTTTCTTCAGTTTGAAAATATACATGTTTTTTTCTGGCATAAATTCCTCCTTGGATAAATTTTAGTTTATTTCAAGTGTAAAGGAGTAAATTAAATTTTTGCAAGAAGTTTTTATTGTTAGTTATTTCTCAATAAACTAACAAATATTAAGAATTAAAAACTACTGTGCCGTTCAGCCGCCATCTATCAAGAGTCCACTACCTGTTATTGATGATGCTTTTTCGTCACATAAAAATATTACTAAGTTTGCTATTTCATCAGCTTCTACAAATTTTTTCGTAGCTTGAGATTTAAGGATTACATCCCTTAACGCTGATTCTTCACTGATATGTCTAGCTTTAGCAGTATCTGCTATTTGATTCCTTACTAATGGTGTGTTGACGTAACCAGGGCAAATAGCATTAACTGTAATATTATTCTCAGCCACTTCTAAAGCAACGGTTTTGGTAAGCCCAAGGATGCCATGCTTCGCTGCTACATATGCCGACTTAATAAGGTGATGCGACATATGCATGAGCGGAAGCGATGTTAACAATCCGCCCAAAGCCGTTTTTTTTCATAATCGGTATTGCGTATTTTGTAGTGTAGAAAGAGGTTATTAGATCTATATACAAAATTTGCTCCCATTTATCTTCAGGAAATTCATCGATAGGAGCAACATGCTGAATACCTGCGTTATTTACTAATATATCTATTTTACCGAATTCTTTTATTATGCTCTCAAACATAGAATGAATTTCTTCAGGTTTTGCCAAATTTATTCCTTGATAAAATACGCTACTTGCACCAAGTTCTTTCAATTCTGCTGAAATTTTGGTTACTTCATCTTCTTTTGCAAAACCGTTAATAACCTATTTTAGACTCAAGTTTTGCAAAATGTTTTGCTATCTCAAGCCCGATACCGCTAGTAGAACCGGTAATAACTGCTACTTTGTCTTTCATTTTTACCTCCTTATAAAATATGCACTGTCATACCGTAGCTTGACCACGGGATGACATAGTTAATCAAGTATTATTTGTCTTTTATTTAAAAGTAACTTATATTAGATTTCACTTAAAGAAATAATGTATAAATCTATGGAAATTGTTAATAGCGTTGATGCATCTGTATCTTGCCAGGGCAAAGAACCTCCATATGACCATCCAAAGGTTTATTTAGAGATAGATAAAGAAAAAAAGGAAGTTATCTGCCCATATTGTAGTAAGAAATTTAAATTAGTAACAAAATGACTATCAAGTTTCTTTCAGAAAGTACTATCAACCAAATTGCTGCCGGTGAGGTTATAGAAAGACCTGCATCGGTGGTAAAAGAGCTAGTTGAAAACGCCGTAGATGCCGGTAGTACTAAAATAGATATTATTTTAGAACGTGCCGGTAAAAATCTAATCATTATTTCCGATGACGGTATCGGTATGACTGATAAGGAGTTAGAAATTGCCGTTGAACGTCATACAACTTCTAAGCTTGATGAAAGTGACTTTCTAAACATTCATACTTTTGGTTTTCGTGGTGAAGCATTACCTTCGATTGCTGCTATTAGTAAAATGCTAATTACTTCTAAGAAGCGAGAGGCTGACAAAGCATTTCAGATTAAATTAATCAGTGGCAATGAAAAACAAGTTACTGTTTCTGTCCATAATGAAGGTACTAAAATAGAGATACGTGATTTATTTTTTGCAACACCTGCACGTTTAAAATTTCTTAGAGCCGATAAAACAGAGCTTGCAGCAACTGTAGATGTGGTTAAGAAAATCGCTCTAGCACATCCTAAAATTTCTTTTAGTTTAACACATGACGGCAAGAATTTATTAAAACTAAAGGGAAAAAATAAAGATGCAGAAACTAACCTAAAACAGCGTATAATTGATGTAATAGGTGATGATTTTATAAAAAACGCCGCTTATATAGATTTCAAAACTCCTGATTTCTCTATTTGCGGCTATACTAGTATCCCGACATATAATAGAGCTTCAAGTGAAGATCAGTTTTTATTTATTAATAATAGACCGGTAAAAGATAAATTATTACAGGTAGCTTTAAGGGTAGCATATCAAGATTATTTAGCTCGTGATCGTTATCCGCTATGTGCTATATTTTTACAAATCGATCCGCAGCTTGTTGACGTTAACGTACATCCGGCAAAAGCAGAGGTAAGATTTCATGACCCAAATTATGTACGAAACTTATTAATAGAAGCGATTAAAAATGCTTTAACAAATAAAAGCCATGTTACTTCTACTACTATTGCCTCTGATGCTCTTGAACTATTTAAAAATCCTTTAGTTAACACACAACCACCGATAAACAAAGCTATAAATGTTAATAGTAAATCGGCGGATTATAGACCTGCTATGCCGTCTAGCTTTAAGACTACACCAAATACTGCTTGTCAGAAGTTAATCGATACATTACCGCATGCTAAAATAGAACAAGAAGTAGAAAACCGTATAGAACATGAACAGCAAACCCGTAAACAATATAAACTTGGGGCAGCTAAAGCACAACTTCATACGACTTATATTATTTCACAAACCGAAGATAGTATAGTGATTACCGACCAGCATGCAGCACATGAACGTTTAGGATATGAAAAAATAAAGGATTACATTAAAACGGAAGAGTTAATCAAACAGCGTTTACTTATCCCTGAGATAGTAGAACTGCCAAATGAAAGAAAAGCAGATTGTTTATATGAACATAGAGAAAAACTATATAAACTTGGTTTAACTCTAGAAAAATTCGGCGAGAAATCTATTATAGTAACTGAAATTCCAAATATCCTTGGAGACGTAAACGTACAAAAGTTAATTCAGGATCTCGCTGATCATTTATCGGATTTTGGTGAGAATATAGCTTTGACAGAGTTAATAGAGCATGTGACGGAAACTTATGCTTGTCATTACTCTATTAGAGCGGGACGAAAATTATCGGCAGATGAAATGAATGCCTTACTGCGTCAAATGGAAAATACGCCGTTTTCAGGTCAATGTAATCACGGCAGACCTACTTATATTGAGTTGAAGCTTAAGGATATCGAACGCTTATTTGGACGGTAACTCGTTCAAGCGTTCGGTGTCATACCGTGGCTTGACCACGGTATCCAGAAAAACAATTTAAAATACTAAATAATTTAGTATTTTTACTGGATCCCGCGATCAAGTCGTGGGATGACAAAAGTAAAATCGATCCATATAATAAGTATGTAGAGTATTTTACTTGACTATTTTTCAATTTCGTTTTATTCTGCTTTTCTTAGAATAATAAAATAATATCTTGATTTAAGGTGTCAGCTAATGGCAAAGAAAAATAAAAATATTTTGGTAAGGCTAGTAAGTACTGCCGGCACAGGTGTTTTTTGGGTAAAAAAACGTAATCCGAAGACCCAAACCGAGAAGCTTTCTTTTCGTAAGTATGATAAGGTAGTTAGAAAACATGTTCTTTTTAAAGAAGAAAAAATAAAATAATTGTAAGTAATATATGGCAGTAAAAATTCGTTTAGCTAGAGGTGGTGCTAAAAAGCGTCCTTTTTACCGTGTAGTAGTAGCTAACGCAACAGCACCTCGTGATGGTGACTTTTTAGAAAAAGTTGGAACTTATAATCCAATGCTTGCTTCAGATAATAGTGGGCGTGTGGTTTTAAAAAAAGATCGTATAGAATATTGGCTTGGCACCGGTGCTAAACCAACTGAGCGAGTCGCAAAATTTATTGAGCAAGCGGATGTTACTCTTCCTGAGAAAGTTAAAAAGGAAATGGAAGTTAAAGCAAAAAACCGCAAAGCTAGACCAAGTAAAAAGGAAGCTAAAGAAGCTTAGTTTATAGTGTACTTTCGTCATTGCGAGCAGGCATTGACTGTGTGGATCAATTCCACACCCCTGTCATCCCGCGACTTGATCGTGGGATCTAGTAAATTTGACTATTATAAGTTATTTTTCTAGATACCATGGTCAAGCCACGGTATGACAACATACATATCTCTTCTCTATAATCATATTAATATGCCGGATTAGCTCAGTGGTAGAGCAACCGCCTTGTAAGCGGTAGGTCATCAGTTCAAATCCGATATCCGGCACCATCAAAATTTTTCTTATCATACTGGGGGGCTATCCTTGTGTTATACAGACGCTTAGTATGTTATTCTTAGCTAAAAGCGACTTTATTGCATGGTTCGGAAAGCCTGCTCTATGTCATTCCCGCGGAAGCGGGAATGACATAGAAGCCATACAACAACAACCCTGCGAAAGCAAGAATGATATAGAAAAAAACATACAATAGTGACATCCTTTAAAATTTTTATCTATGATAGTAATCGATAAAACATCTTATAGAGCTATGGGATTTGATAAACGTATTAAATTCCTAGTGCTACATTATACACAGTGTGATTTTAAACAGTCTTTAGATTTTCTAACCGGTGAAAAGTTAAGTAGCCATTATTTAATAAACGATGAAAACCCTGAACATATATTTCAATTAGTAGAAGAGTATGATAGAGCATGGCATGCCGGAGTAAGTTACTGGCAAGGTCATGAGCGTATTAATGATACATCAATCGGTATTGAAATCGTAAATCCTGCTTTTGAAGTAAATGCAAAAAATAACGATATAATTTGGCTGCCTTATTCAAAGCCGCAAATTAATAGTGTTATAAGTCTGTGTAAACAGATTATTGCTAGATATGATATTAAACCTACTAGAGTGGTTGGGCATTCTGATATTGCTCCAGGTAGAAAACAGGACCCGGGTCCGCTATTTCCTTGGAAACTATTATATGATAACGGTATAGGAGCATGGTATGATTACCGGAGTTTTAACGATCTATTGTCACAAGTCGATATAACCGATATTAAAGCAGTTCAACAAAAATTTATTACATACGGTTATAAACTTGAGGCTACCGGAATTTTAGACTCTAAAATGAAAGATGTTATAATTTCATTTCAAATGCATTTTCGTCCTAGTAATTTTTCCGGTGATTTGGATATTGAAACAATAGCAATTTTAGATGCATTAATATTGAAATATAAATCCGAGTTAAGCAGCTAATATGCCACAATTTATAACTATATCGAATCTTATAGATTATCGGGTTACTTTGAAATTAATGGAAGATTACGTTAACAAAGTAATTAGTGATAATGAGCCGGAAATTGTTTATTTAGTCGAACATTCTGAAGTATATACTGCCGGTACTAATTATAAACAAGAAGAATTATTAAATTACGGTGATATTCCGGTAATTTACACAGGACGTGGCGGTAAATTTACTTTTCATGGACCGGGTCAGCGTGTTATTTATCCAATTCTTAATTTAGCCTTACCAAATCGTCACAAAGATTTAAAGCTATATATAAAAATGCTTGAAGAATGGATTATAAATAGCTTAAATTATTTTGGAATTAAAGCATATATTATTAAAGATAAAGTAGGAATTTGGGTAAAAGTAAGGAAAGATGAATTTGCTAAAATTGCTGCAATAGGTGTTAGAGTAAGAAAATGGGTTACATATCACGGTGTAGCTATAAATATTTCAACAGATTTAAGTAAGTTTAGTGGGATTATTCCTTGTGGACTTGAAAATTCTTTAGTAACATCTTTAAATCAGTTAGGAATTCATATTGAAATGTCTGAATTTGATAAAATTATTCAAACTGAATTTAATAAAATATTTAAATGATCAGAAAATTTTTACTCACAATTTTAGCAATTTTTGCTCTTTGGATCGGTGGTTTTGGTTATTATTTATATTTAATAAATTCTTATAAGCTTAATAGTAATACCACTAATGCAATAATAGTATTTGCAGGAGGAAGACATAAAATTGAAATCGGTATTGCAATGCTTAAGGTAGGCTATGCCCCTATATTATTTATTACCGGTATAGAATCTGCAGGGCAATTAAAAAATTTGCTAAAAGAACATAGCGTAATAGAACAGCAAGTAATACTTGCTCCGAATAAAATAATGTCTGAAGAAGATAATATTAAGAAAGCGGTCGATTTTATCGTAACTTACAATCTTACTTCAATAATTTTAGTAGAGCATAATTATAATATGCCTTTTATGCTAAATAAGCTTGAAAAAGCGATTCCTTCTTCTAATAATATCTATATAGTACCATATCCTGTTTTTTCCAAACAAAAATATGATGTATTATTAAAATCCTATCATCGTTATTTAATGAGTATACTCGTTTAATTTGAAAAATTGGTTACAGCTTCAGCCATTAATATTGTGACACTAAATTTTGCAAAATTCGCTTATACTCACGTATTAATATACGCTCTGCTCCTCGCCTTGTGGATTCCTTGCTCTTTTCCAAATTAAACTTCGTCTACCGACTCTTCATTTACTGAAGTACTTAGATCCTTTACTCTTTTCTAGTACAATATTTTAGAACGACTATGCCAAATAATGCAGAAATTAAAGAGCTATTATTGCAGCTCTCATAGAGTTTGAAGGATAACTACTCTCAAACGTAATACTACCTATAAATAAACTTAGGGTAAATCCAATTCCTCCAAGTATAGCTATAGAATAAAATTTTAACCATGAAGTATCACTTGGTAAATTACAGAGTTTAAATTTTACAAATGGATATGAAAATAGCATAATACCTAATTGCTTACCTACAAATAAACCAAATATTATCCCATAAATTAAAGCAAGTATTGAGTTGGAACAAGTGCCTTTAAATACAAAATATTCTAAAAGGATACCGGAATTCATAAATACAAAAAGCGGTAAAATAAAGTAATTTATAAAAGGACGAGTTAAGTTTTCAAGTTTTTTAAAAGAAGTGTTAAATTCTCCTTCTATATTAACAGGTATAAAAAGTGTTATAATGGCTCCGCATAAAGTACCGTGAATACCTGACCCCACCATACTAATCCATAATAATAAACCTACAATTATATAATAAAATAAGGCTAGTATAATTGACACAAAAGCATCGTCAACTAATGAAAAACCTATAATAAAAGCTCGTAATTCTAAAGATATATGTCGGCTGAAAAAAGATAAAATACCAAGGACAAAAGCAGTATCAGTTGCTATAGGAATAGCCTATCCTTTTATTAATTCGGGTTTATCATAATTAAAAAACATGTATACTAAGGCAGGAACTACCACACCTCCAAGGGCTGCCGCAGCAGGTAATATTAGTTTTTTTATTTTTATATTCACCTTCTACTAGGTGAAATTTCATCTCTAAACCTATTAATAAAAAGAAGAAAGTCATGAGACCGTCATTAACTAACTCTATAAAAGTTGTTTGTAAACTTACATTTCCTATTGTTAAAGAAAATTTACTGTAGATAAAAGAAGAATAATATTTTCCTAGCAAAATATTATTGCTGACAACTATTGCTAAAGTAAAAGCAATAATTAATAATATACCGGCAAAAGTACCTGATTTAATTAATTCTCTTAACTGATTATTTATACTCATGATTTTAATATTAGTTATAACAAGCTCATAATAATAAGTTATTTAAATTCATTAAGAAAGTCAAAAATCTATATAAATCCATAGCAATAATTTATTTTTTAGTGAGATAAAAAGTTGTTTTTTGTACTTTTATAAGCTTGTATAATAAGTGTAAGAAGATATAAAAATAATATATTATGTACATTAACTACTTAAAAGATTTAATTGGTTTTAAGTCTGTAACTCCTGAGAGCGATGGGGCTATTGAGTATATTGATGATTTACTTAAACAACACGGCTTTAAGACCGAAATAAAAATATTTGGCGATTCTAAAAGCGAGCAAGTCACTAACCTTTATGCTGTTTTCGGTAGCAATGAGCCTAATATTTGCTTTGTTGGGCATGTAGATGTAGTGCCGGCAGGCAATCATGAGCTTTGGCATAATTCAAATCCTTTTAAGGCTAACGAGCAAGACGGTAAGATATACGGCAGGGGCGTAGTTGATATGAAAGGGGCTATAGCATGCTTTCTAGCTGCCGGTTTAGATTTTATAAAAAATAATACCGATTTTAAAGGTTCCGTTAGTTTCTTGCTTACTAGTGATGAAGAGGGAAAAGCAAAGCATGGTACTAAAGAAATGCTGCAATATATTTATGATCAAGGGTATAAGATGGATTTTGCTATTGTCGGTGAACCCACTTGTGAAAAAGAAATAGGCGATATAATTAAGATCGGCAGAAGAGGAAGTATTAACTTTAAATTAAATATAGAAGGCTTAGCAGGGCATGTAGCTTATCCTCATAAGGCAAATAATCCGTTGCCTTGCTTAATAAGAATATTGAACGAGTTAACAAATATAAAACTTGATGAAGGTACTGAATTTTTTCAAAGTTCAAATCTTGAAGTGACGAATATCGATGTCAGTAATAATACTTTAAATGTAATTCCGACAAGTACGGAAGCATTTTTCAATATACGTTTTAATAATTTACATAATGCAGAAACTTTAAGACAATTAATAGAGCAAATTGTTAAACGATATTGCAAAGAATATAAAGTAGACTATAAGATAGAATATAATAGTTCTGCTGGAAGTTTTATTCAAAACCCTAACGATAAAATAAAACAATTTGCCAAAGTAGTAGAGCAGACGCTTAAAATAAAGCCCGAATTCTCTACAAGTGGAGGTACGTCGGATGCAAGATTCGTTAAAAATTATTGCTCCTTGGTAGAGTTCGGTTTATTATCCGAAACAGCACATAAAATAAACGAATACACCAAAATTAGCGATTTACAAAAATTATACGATGTGTATTATAATTTTTTGATGGAAATACTGACTAATAAATAGTTGTTCCTGCTATAGGGTGTTGTATGGATCGGTTTTTTAGCTGTCATACCATGGCTTGACCACGGTATCTAGAAAAAAATTAAAAAAGACTGGATCCCGCGACTTGATCGCGGGATGACAACCGATTTATCAATCCATACAACAATTCTTTTGCAGGAATGACATTACCATACGCGGATGTGATGAAACTGGTAGACATGCAAGATTTAGGTTCTTGTGCCGCGAGGCGTGGGGGTTCAAGTCCCTTCATCCGTACCACTTAAATTTTCTCATAAAAAATAACATAAAATTTTTATGCAGCAATTTAGTATTTATCAAACAAGCGATGAATTACTTCTAAAATCGATATTGCTTCTGATAGAAAAATGCTATCACTCTGATCTTAAAAGCGTGATATTAACTGCAGATGCAGATCAACAAGAAATGCTCAATAAAAATCTTTGGACTTATTCACGTAAGCAATTTATACCTCATGGTAGTAAACTTGATCCGCAGCCTGAAAAACAGCCGGTTTATATTACCGATGAGTTACAAAATCCTAATAATGCTAGTGTGCTTGTTATTATTTCGCCTATAGATATAGGAAAAATTTTACAAGCAAAAGAGTATATAAGAGTTTTCAAAAGGATAATTATAATAACCGATTTACCGGAAGATTTAAAAGAATTAACAGTTAAAATAAATAAATTTACCGGGCAGGAAAACAAAATCGATTGTTTTACTCAAAATCCTCGTGGAACTTGGAATAAAGTAGTCTAATAAATTTATATTCTTTTACGTACAAATAAATATAATCCGATTGTTAAAGCAGTAACCAAATTGGAATAACAAGCAAAAATAAAATCTAGATTTTTTGAAGCAAAATTTTGCAATATAAAATGAATTGAAGTAACTAGCAATACTGTTAAGGCAGAAAATAATACCGGCATAAAAATTGTTTTTTTGCTATAAGGATATCTCAAAAAAACTGCAAGTGCTAAAAAAGGTAATACAAAATTATATAAAGGCCAAATTATTCTTTGATGTGCTTCAGCAATTAATTTAATTTTTTTAGTAATAGCTAAATCATGAGGAGGAGCAAGTAATTCGTTTATATAATATTCGTTTGCTTCTTTATTATGTTTAGTTCTTTGCGATACTGAAGGGTTATCATTTTGCAGTTTTATCATTAAAGAATCGAAAGTTAACTGAGTTAAATTACCGTTTACGTCATATTCTTGTCTTATGCCTTTATTAAGTTCAAAAATCGGGCTATTATCATATATATTAAGAGTACCTGAACCTGCAAATACTACTGATGGGTTATCAGCGTTGCGATTATCAAATATTATTACGCCGTTCATAATATTTCCTGCTGATTTTTTATCTATAAAAACAGTGATATCTTTCATTACTTTATTAAAAGTTTTCTCTTCAATCATACTTGATATATAATTATTCTTTATAAAGCTTAAACGTGATTTTAAGTTTATATGAGATAATGGCAGGATAGTAGAAGATATATAATAAGCAAGTAGCATAACTATTAATGCGACATATAAAGCAGGCAATGCCAGCTGCAAATTATTAACTCCCGAAGCTTGTAATATAATTAATTGTCGCTCGACTTTTAAATTATTATATATATAGATCACAGCAATAACCGTTATTACCGGTAACAGAATAAATAATAAAGTAGGCAGTACTAAAACTATTAAACTGAAGAAGTCCATAACTTTTATACCTTTATCAAATAAATATAAAAGTTTTAATATTTGCGTTATCCATACTATACTAGTCACTGAAAAAGTAACGACTATAAGCAGCGGAAGAATATTTTTTATAAAGTATTTTCTGTATAGTAGCATATATATCTGTTCTAAATTTGTCATCCCACGGGTCAAGCCGCAGGATCCATAAAAACAATAAAAAACACTTTTTACTGGATCCTGCGGCTTGACCGTGGGATGACAATAGTAAGAATTAAACCCCCAACCTTTCTTATTATATTATTTGCAAAGATTCGATAAATTAATTTACCTATCAGTATTGTTATAAATGCAATAGCAATGCCGTAGATTATATCGCTTGGGTAATGCATGGCAAGGCTTATGCGAGATAAAGACACGAGCATAATAACACAAATCATTAAGATTTTTAATGGTAATTTTATATAATTCCAGGCAAAATACGTTACCAAAACGCTAAGAGCCGCATGGCTGCTTGGAAAGCTTGAAAAGCATCTTTCGTTTGCAGTATTTATTACGGTCATGAAACTATCCACAGGAAGACTGCAATAAGGGCGAGGGAAATTAACTGAAAATTTAAGAGCGGTAAAAATTAAACCGAATACCCCGTATATTATATCGATTTCAACTAACTTATTATAACCGTGCCAAAATTTATTTTGCCGCTTCTTATCATTTTTGGTTTTCTTTAATTGAATATAAAAATATATACAGTATAAAATATATATTAAGGCGAAATTAGCGATATTAAAACAAAACGAAATTATTTTTAAACAATAAGGTATAAAGCCGATATTAGTAATGTTATTCAAAAATAAGAATATTTCTTGATTTAAGCCGCAAAAATTATAAAAAACTTCAAACATCATTTTAAATATTTATGTTACAAGTAACAATACTTGGGTGTGGAGCATCTATAGGCGTACCGGTGATCGGGTGCGATTGCAGTACTTGCACATCTCCTTCAAAGTACAATAAAAGGACTAGATCAGCAATATATATTAACGATGAAAATAGTCAAATATTAGTTGATTTCGGTTTTGATATTAGAAATCAACTATTACGAGAAAAGATAAATAAGCTCGATTGTGCTATATTAACACATTATCATTCCGATCACGTTAACGGCATCGATGATTTACGGGTATTTACTTTTATGCAAGATAAGCCATTCGAAATCTATACGGATCACGATAGTACGGCAAAGCTCCATACAAAATTTGATTATCTATTTAATAATAAATTATTTAAGCTTGGGCGACTGCTCACAACTCAATCTGTTAGTTTTTTTGATAAGATGAACATTAATACTATCGAAATCCAATTTTTTAGACAGCATCACGGTCCTATAGATAGCTTGGGCTTACGTATAGGTGATTTTGTTTATTCGCCCGATGTAATCGATTTTCCGCCTGAATCAGAAAAATTTTTAAAAGATATAAAAATATGGATATTAGATTGTATGGATTATAAATCAAATCCGAATCATGCAGGGCTTAATAAAGTTCTAGAATGGCGTGAAAAATATAAACCTGAGCAGATATTATTAACCAATATGAGACACACAATAGATTATCATGAGATTACGAAAATACTTCCAAGTAATGTTAAGCCGCTTTATGACGGTTATAAATTTACGGTTTAGTTTATGATTATTTTAGAAAAAGTTTGTAAGCGTTACAGCAAGAATTACGCAATTAAGAATATTGATTTAAGTTTTACTACCAAGGAAATTACTGTAATAATCGGTCCTTCGGGAAGTGGTAAAACTACTGTGCTTAGAATTTTAAATAATTTAGAAGAACCAAGTAGTGGTACTTTTTTGGTAGACGGGAAGAAGCTATTACCTAAAGATAGGAGAAAGCTTCGTTTAAAAGTCGGTATGGTTTTTCAAAATTTTAATCTCTTTCCGCATTTAACGGTAGGAGAAAACCTAATCTATACGCCGGTAAATGTTTTAAATTTGCCAAAAGAACAAGCAATTTCTATGGCAAAGGAATTACTTGCAAAATTTAAGCTAACGCAAAAATTTGACTCATATCCGGCGAGCCTATCAGGAGGGCAAAAGCAGCGTATAGCAATAGCGAGGGCTTTAATGATGAAGCCGGAAATTTTGTTATTCGATGAACCGACTTCGGCACTCGATCCTGAAAATATTAAAGATGTTATAGAGAATATAAATTTATTAAAAGATCAAATGAGCATGGTAGTAGTCACGCATCATTTGAAATTTGCAAAATTAATAGCAGATCGTATTATTTTTATGGATCAAGGGCAGATTTTAGCAAATCAGCCTGCCGAGGATTTTTTTAATAAACCGGCATCGCATCGAGCTAGGTTGTTTTTAGAGAATATCGGCGATTTAATGTGATTTTCTTGATAAAGATAAAGTTATAGCCTATAATTAGTATTTAATTTAGTATTAATTATAGGCATACTCGATGAACTTGAAAAATTGGCTACGTCGTCTAATAAGTTCTGCGGTGCTTACGTATTAAGTCACTCCGCTCCTCGCCTTACAGACTCCTTGCTCTTTTCCAAGTTGATCTTCGTATAACTTTCTTCGTTTACTTGGAGTCCAATAATGGAACATATTTATGCAAATCTAACAGTTAGTATCTCAGAATTTAAAAAAAGCCCTACTGCATTATTAGATAAAGCAAGCGGTGAACCTATTGCCAAAAAAGAATGGGATAAGTTAGGTTCTACAATAAAAGAACAGTTTAAAAAGAAGTTATCAGAGAGACTTAAATCACCCCACGCACCCAAAGATGCAATAAACGGTGGAAACAACTTATATAAAATAAAGTTGAGATCAGTCGGTTATCGACTAGTATATGAAGTAGATGATAAGCGTATAATAGTACTCGTACTTGCTATTGAAAAAAGAAATCGGAATGAAGTGTATAGCAAATTATTCTCTCGTATTTAACTTCTTAGTATCATACCTGTAAATGAAAATAATATCACCATATGAATAAAAAACTTATCCTATTTTTTAGTATAATGTTACTATTGTCACATCGTACAGTTTTGGCACAGACACGAGTAGAATTACCGCAAAAACTAAAAAGCTTGAATTGCAAAAAGACGAATTACAAGGAGGAGCAATTGCAATTTTATACAAAGGTGAAGTTATTTATAAAACAACGTTTGGAAATCAGAAAGGTAATAGTGGAGTTATTACGGATAAAACTTTATTTCCGTTAGCATCGGTTTCAAAAGCTGTTTCAGCAACGGCAATTGCATTAATAGTAGATCAAGGAAGTTTAGATTTTAACGAAAAATTCAAATTACCATACTTAAAAAATGCTATTAGTCTTAATAATATTTTAAGCCATACAACAGGTTATCAATTCTCAGGAAATATTGAAATTGAGCAAGGAATGAGTCGCTCAAAGCTTTTAACGCTGCTAAAAAAACAACAAGCTAGTTGTAAACCCGGGCAATGTTATAAGTATAGTAATACTGTTTTTAGTTTGCTTGAAGAAGCTTTAAATTGTAAAAAATCAAGCTTAAATGTTGCATAGATAATTTGCGTACAACGCTTAAAACGCAAGATATACAAATATTACCGCTAGGGCTGAATGTACAACTTGCTTATCCGCATTCTAAAGCAATAATAGACGGACAAGAGGTAATAACATTGCTGCCGTTTCCGCCTTACTACCCAAAGACGGTACCTGCATCTGCCGGTATTTTTGCATCGATAGATGGAATGATTGAAATATTCAAACTTAGTTTTGGTTATAAACCGAATCTTATTTCTAAAAGTACTTTAGATCGTATGTATAAAATAGTAAAATCAAACAAAGATGTTTTTGGATTTAAATGGCAACCGGTTTGGCCTATTGATCAAAAAATGATCGAGTCATATTATGCTCTTGGATGGCGTATTCTTAAAGTAAAAGGATGCTCAAATAAGGATTTAATTTTTCACTCAGGATATATTAACGGTATTAATGCTTTTATTGGCTTTATACCGTCAGAAGAACTTGGAATTATTATTCTAGTGAACCAAGAAGATAGTTTTCCACTTAAAAATGGGCTGGGACTTTGGTTTGATTATATAGATTAAAATTATATACTCAGATAGAACTTCGTATACCTATTCTTTATTTACTTGTAGTATATTATATGAATAAAAAACTCATAAAACTTATTTTTATCGTTTGCAGCACCGTAATTGTAACCGGTTTATTATACAGATATATCAATCAACATTATCCAAAATTTTTTAAAGAACCACAAAATATAGGGAGTTTTTATGCATCGTTATTAATATTATTTAGTATAATTTACAGTACTATTAGCCAAAATGAAATACGCAAATTTTGGTTGCAATTAGCAAGTTGGGCAGCAATTTTCTTAGTTATAATAACCGGTTATGCTTTTAGGTTTGAGCTGAACTACGCTTATCATAGAGTAATGTCTGCTTTAATTCCATCATATAAATGGTCTACTGAAGTCGGAGAAATTATTATAGCCCGTAGCGGAGACGGGCATTTTTATATCAATGCTTTTGTAAATAACGTTAAAATAAAATTTATGGTAGATACCGGTGCAAGTGATATAGCTTTGACTAAAGAGGATGCCCAAAAATTAGGCTTTGACTTAACTAAATTAAAATATACTAGAACTTATCTAACAGCTAACGGCGAAAATAAAGCCGCCCCTATAACCTTAAATAGTGTAGTAATCGGTACGGAATTTAAGAACATCAAAGGACATGTAGGTCTTGGTGACCTTGATATTTCACTGCTTGGTATGTCGCTACTTGAGCATTTCAAAGGTTTCAGGATTGATAAGGATTTATTGATCTTGAATTATTAGATAATATTTTTCAAAGAAGTTTACAGAACTTAAAAGGTTTTATTGGATGACTCTTATGTCATTCTTGCGGAAGCGAAGCATTATTGCATGGCTCGATGTCATTCCCGCCTACGCGGGAATGATATAAGAGTCGTATTAGAATGGCATTTTGAAACCCGGCGGTAAGCTCATACCGTTTAAAGCTCCTGATAAAGAATTTTGAGAATCTTCGTCGCATTTTTGTTTAGCATCGTTAAAGGCAACTTTAATTAAATCTTCAAGCATTTCTTTTTCCTCTGCTTTTAATAAAGATTCATCAATTGAAATCTTTTCAATTTCGCCTTTACCGGTGATAATAATTTCAACAAGCCCACCGCCGGCTTTACCGATATATCTTGCATTTGCCATTTGCTCTTGGGCTTCTTGCATTTTCTTTTGCATTGATTGGGCTTGCTTTAAAAACTGATTAAAATTTACCATAATTTGATCCTATATATTTTTTAGCTTTTAAGTAAAATATCCGAAATTGTTATATTTGGGAAATGTTTTTTAATTAAACCAAAATCGTTACTTGCTTCAATTTTACCGATTAACTGATTCTTTAAGGTTTGCTTGTTCTGTTCTTTTATTATTACTATCTCAAACTTTTCTTTAGTAAAAGCAGCTAATAAATCTTCTATTTGTTTTTTTATTTTGCTTGTAACTTCAAGACTGAGGAACTCTAATTTATTATCGGTAAAATTTTTAAGTTCCGTATGATTGAGCAGGAAGTAATATATATATATATCATTATTTTTATATAGATATTCAAGAAAATCTACAATTTCAAATTTTTTTTTTTCCGGATCAATTGATTGATTTAAATTTTGATTATTACCGTCAAAATCTGCAAGCAAGGGTAGCGACGTCGAATATATAGATTTTATAACTAACATTTCCGTTTCCGTTAGTTGGTTATAGGAAATTTTTATTTCCCCTACTCCCTTATTATATATTTGCCATAAGATTGATAAGTGCGGCAAGCTGATTTTATCTAATATGCTTTTAGTTCTATCATTAAATGATTCATATATAGGCAAACTATAATTAGGTAACATTTTTACTTTATTAAGATAAGCAATAAAATCTGCTACCGATTCTATAAAAATCTCAAGATTAACCGAAAAACCGTAAAGTTTATTTATTAAATTTATAGCTTTTTCCGTCTCTCTATGGATAATACATTCGACAAATTCTATTATAACCGAACTATCGACAAGCCCAAGCATTTGATTAATTACTTGAGGATTAATTATATTACCGGATTTTGCCGACATACTAGCTGCTTGATCTAAAATAGATACTGCATCACGTGCTGACCCTTCCGATTTGTAAGCTATAATTCTTAGTGCTTCTATATCGGTTTTTAAATTTTCTTGCTTAGTTATATATTCAAGTAGCTTAAAAATCTCTTCAAAACTCAACCGCCTTAAATCATAACGTTGACATCTTGAGATAATAGTTGCAGGTATCTTTTGTACTTCCGTTGTTGCAAAAATAAATATTATGTGAGGCGGTGGTTCTTCCAGTGTCTTAAGAAGTGCGTTAAATGCTCCTTTAGAGAGCATATGCACTTCATCAATGATGAAGATTTTATGTTTGCCTTGTAGAGGTTTATACTCGGCGGATTCTATAATTCTACGTATATCATCTACGCTAGTTTTACTTGCCGCGTCAATTTCGATTATATCGGGGTGATTATGATTATTAAAGCTGATACAATTTGTACATTCTTCACATGTTTTAATAGTCGTATTTTCAGTAATTAAAGCAGAACAATTTACGGCTTTGGCAATAATTCGGGCCGAGGTAGTTTTACCGACTCCTCTAATACCTGTTAAAAGATAGCCTCCGGCGAGCCTATCGTTTAAAATAGTATAGCTTAAAACTTTGACTAATACCTCTTGCCCCTGAAGCTCGGCAAAGTTACTAGGACGATATTTCCTTGCAAAAGGAATATACTGATTAGATGAATTTATATCGGTCACGATTTAAATTTTAAAAAGACGAGAAGTAAATGCTAGTAATGACCCACCGAATCCTACTCCGGCTGCTTCCTTTCAGACCTGACCGACTAAACAGGCACAATGCCCACTACTAGCATAATTAACATAACCTGTTTATTTTCAAGAAACAATATATTTTTTTTCTATTTCCGATTTTGTTAACCTTTCAGGCGGACCGAATATTTCAGGATTTTTTAATTTAAACAAATCATCGGAAAATTTTTGTACTTTAGCTATTTTATCAAAAGTAATAGTGACTATATTATTATCTTCAAATATTTTTAATGTTTCAATTTGTTTAGTAGCTTTATTAAAAGTAATTTCGCTACGTTTTTCCGTTAGAGTATGATAGATAGTAATTTTAAAAATATTTCTTTCATTAATTACCGATTCAAAAACAAAATCCTTGTCAAAATGCTCATTATCTTCTAATAAAAAATTAAATGTATTTTCACTTCTATTAATACGGCTTACTTGTTCCATATCATAATCATACATCGATACGAAATTTTTAGTACCTATTATGACTAAAGGGAAAGGTGGATAATAATTACATCTAAAATTATAAGGTTTGTGGATCAGTAATGTTCCTTTAACTATTTTACCGTATGAATCTTCTTGAGTAAAATCTATCGCAACCGATTTTATCGTACGTAAATAAGTTTTTAGCTCTGAAATAGCTGTTTTATCACCTGCCCCAAATGCTAAGCTTGAATTCACAAAAAGATAAATAATGATTAGAAAAAATATTTTTTTCATTTTCGTTGTTTTATATTTTAAATTATGTTTAAAATACCTTATATATTCAGTTAATGCAAAATATAATTAGTATTTATGAAAATCGTTGCTTTAAAAGAAAAAGCCAAGCATGAAACACGAGCTGCTATAACGCCTGAAGTAGCAGGATTGTTAGTCAAAAAAGGCTATGCGGTTACGGTAGAAAAAGATATAGGGCTTCATGCCGGTTTTCTTGATGAAGAATATGTTGCTCTAGGGGCTAAGATATCTTCAGTACCGCTCGAAATCATTTCCGATGCCGATATTATATTAAAGGTGCAACCTTCATCCGTAACGGATAAATATAGTGAGCTTGAATTTGCAAAAAAAGGAGCAATTATTGTAGGATTATTATCGCCTTATTTAAATCATGAATATATAAAAGCTGCAGCTAAAAAAAACCTTACGACTTTTGCTATGGAGTTTATGCCGAGAATTACTAAAGCTCAAAATATGGATGCTTTATCTTCTCAAGGTAACTTAGTTGGTTATAGAGCGGTAATTGAAGCAAGCTATCATTATACAAGAGCTTTTCCTATGATGATGACGGCAGCAGGGACGATTTCACCATGTAAAACTTTGGTGCTTGGTATCGGCGTTGCGGGTCTTCAAGCTATTGCAACGGCAAAAAGGCTTGGTAGCATTGTTGCAGGATATGATGTAAGAGCTGCTACTAAAGAGCAGGTGGAAAGCTTAGGAGCTAAATTTGTCTCACTGGAACTACAAGAAGATCTACAAGATAAATCAGTCTATGCTCACGAGAGTTCAGAAGATTACAAAGCTAAACAAGAAGAGTTTTTAGCAAAAATTATTAAAGGATATGATATAGTTATTACTACTGCACAAATTCCGGGAAAAAAAGCACCTCTGCTTGTTATGGAAAAAATGCTAGAATCTATGAAGCACGGCTCAGTGATTGTTGATATAGCGACCTCTACAGGGGGGAATGTTGAGGGTTCAGAACCGGATAAGATCGTTACTAAGCACGGAGTTACCATAATAGGCTTCTCAAATCTTGCTACTAAAATTGCTACCGACAGCTCAAAATTATATGCTAAAAATTTGTATAATTTTCTAAGCTATGCTTTGCAAGACGGTAAGTTTAATATGGATGATGAGTTAGTACGTGATATGTTGATTACTAAAGACGGAAAAATTGTGAGCGAGAAAATCAAGTGACTATGTGTCTATCGTCATTGCGAGCGACTGTAAGGAGCGTAGCAATCCAGAAAAAATAATAAAAAAATTCTGTAAATCAGAATTTTTTACTGGATTGCTTCGTTAATTACTTACGTAATTTTCTCACA
This sequence comes from Rickettsia helvetica, assembly GCF_963970025.1. Lineage (NCBI taxonomy): Bacteria > Pseudomonadati > Pseudomonadota > Alphaproteobacteria > Rickettsiales > Rickettsiaceae > Rickettsia > Rickettsia helvetica. The sequence continues at coordinate 394,656 of NZ_OZ018776.1, read as the reverse complement.
ATGACAAAGAAAATAATAACTAAGAGAAGAAATATGAATCAATTACCGATAATAGCGAAGCAGGCTGCTGAAATTGCCCATAATACCCAAGAATTATCAGACAAGTTAAAAGATTTGGTAATAGATACTAGTTGGCAAACGAACACAAGTACTATAGACCAGCTAGTATTTGCTATAACAATCTTCGTATTAGCTTCTTTTGTTGGCTATTATGTTGTGTGGAAAGTAACGCCCGCACTCCATACTCCGCTTATGTCAATCACTAACGCTATTTCAGGCATTATAGTCCTTAGTTCTATAATTGCTGCAAGCAGCTCTGCTTTTGGATTTTCCGGTCTACTGGGGTATTTTGCAACGCTGCTTGCTTCTATAAATATCTTCGGCGGATTTATAGTAACAAAAAGAATGCTTGAGATGTTTAAGAAAAAATAAATACAGTATAATAGAATCTGTTGGCTTGACTGTGTACAAATAATATAATAAACTACTACTCTTCATCTATTCTACTATATCACTTATGCATACAACATTGCTATGGTATTAGCTTAGCTTTCTTTATAGTAATAAGAAAAAGTTAAGCTAAAGCTCTAGTTCTTTATATTCAACGGTAACTACTTCGTATGATTTTGATCCTTTCGGTGTTGTAACTTCTGCAAAATCACCTACAGACTTTCCAATCAAAGCTTTTGCTATAGGAGAAGCGATTGAAACTCTTTTTCTAGTTATATCGGCTTCATATTCTCCTACAATAATATATGTTACTTCTTCTTCAGTATCGTCGTCGATCAAAGTAACCGTAGCCCCGAATTTTATGTTATCTCCCGATAATTTACCAATATCAATAATTTCCGCTCTTGCCGTCATATCTTCAAGCTCTTTAATACGCCCTTCTATAAATGCTTGTTTCTCACGTGCTGCTTCATATTCCGCATTCTCGGATAAATCGCCGTGTTCTCGTGCCTCTGCTATATCTTCACTAATTTTTTTACGCTCTACATGTTTTAAATGTTTAAGCTCGTGTTCTAATTTTTCAAAACCTTTAGTGGTGATAGGAAATTTTGTATTCATAATTATATTGTATAGATTTAGTAATTTTAGTATACTATTTTCAATAATATAGATTTCAGCAAGTATATTTGTAATAGTTAAATTTGTCAAATAAGCCTTTTTAATTATTTGGCATTGCCTAAATATCGTCATTACGAGGAAATTATGTTAGTAATTGACAAAGCAATCCAGTAAAAATTCTGATTTACAGAATTTTTTTATTATTTTTTCTGGATTGCTACGCTCCTTACAGTCGCTCGCAATGACGTAGGCATTATTTTCCACATATCTAAAAACATATTAATGATTCTATGAAAATTAAAGATTTTGACTTTGAGAAAAAGCGTAAAATTTTCCACCTATCAGCTATAATATTTCCGCTGCTTTATTTATTTATTCCAAGAACTGCTATTACTTTATTATTATTTATAATAACAGCTATTACATTATATTTAGATGTATCACGTCATAATAATGCAAAAATTAGCAAATTTGTAACTAGATTTTTTTCAAAAGTTATAAGGCTCGAAGAAAATAACGGCTCTTTTGCTTTAAGCGGTATTAGCTTTATGATGCTCGGTTTTTTCTTAACTGCTCTTCTTTTTCCTAAAAATTTAGTGATTTGTTCGTGGTTGATTTTAATTATTTCAGATTGTTTAGCAGCTTTTGTCGGCGTTAAAATAGGAAATAGTTTAAGTAACGGTAAATCTATAGCAGGTTCTATTACCTTTTTAGCTTCTGCAATTTTTATAAGTATATTAGTGTATTTCTATTTAGGGTACAATACGAGTTTTATTATTATCATTATAAGTTGTATAGGGGCTACGGTAGCTGAATTTTATTCAAAAGATTTAAGAATTAATGATAATTTGTCTATACCGCTTTCTTATTGTCTTGCTACAGTTATTCTTTCTTATATACTATAAAATATGAGAGTTACACCGGAATTTTATGAGTTCTTAAGAAACCGTATTAACATATCTGATGTAATACGGCAAAAAGTAGCTTTAACTAGAAAATCCGGTAACTATGTAGGTTTATGTCCTTTCCATCAAGAAAAGACCCCATCTTTTACAGTTAGTGATAGTAAGAGATTTTTCTATTGTTTTGGCTGTAAAGCAGCCGGTGACGTTATAAAATTTACTTCTAATATTAGCGGTCTATCCTATAATGAGTCTGCTATAAAGCTTGCAACCGATTACGGTATAGAGATACTGAAATTAACTGTGAAACAGAAAGAATTTTATGAAAAATCCGATGAAATTCTAAATATTTTAGAACTCGCCAATAAATTTTTCAGGACACAATTAACACCTGAAATATTAAATTATCTACACCGAAGAAATATTACCGAGACAACAATAAAAGAATTTTCCATAGGCTTTGCACCGAAGAATAATAAATTTGAAAAGTTTTTTCATGATAAGAATATAGATATTACAAAACTCGGTAAAGCTGGCTTAATCGGCAGGCGAGACAACGGTGAAATATATAATTTATTTTCTAACCGTATTACCATTCCAATTAGAAATATTTACAATAAAATTGTAGGCTTTGGCGGTAGAGTACTAGGGGCAGGGCTGCCTAAATACTTAAATTCACCTGAAACTACAGTATTTCAAAAAAGTGAAACTCTATACGGTGAGCATAAAGCGATAAGCAGTAGCTATAAAAAAAATCACTCGATTTTAGTAGAAGGTTATTTTGATGTTATAGCACTACATCAAGCAGGTTTTAGTGAAGCAGTTGCAAGCCTTGGTACTAGCGTTACCGAGAATCACTTACATAAATTATGGCGTGCCGGCGATGAAATTATATTATGTCTTGACGGAGATAATGCAGGCATAAAAGCTAGCATAAGAACTATTAATCTAGCATTACCGCTTATTAATAGTGAAAAGAAAATTTCTTTTATTAGGTTACCAAGCGGACTTGATCCCGACGATGCAGTAAATAAAAACGGTGCTGATTTTTTTGCAAAGCTTATAGATAAAAGAATAAGCCTATCAGAAATGATTTGGCATATTGAGTATAGCGGCAAGAGTTTTAAAACTGCGGAAGAAAAAGCTAATTTAGAAAAAAATTTAAAAAATTATTGCAGCAAAATATCGGATAGTGATTTAAGAGCAAGTTATTACAGGTTTTTTAAAGATCAAATATGGCAAAATTTAGTCATAAAGCAGAAGAAAGCTACAACTAAAAGCTCAAATTTAACTCCTATAGTTTCAAGTCACGGCTATTCAGAGCTTGAAATACTAGAACACGCTTTTTGTGCTTTATTGGTTAAATTTCCTACAATACTTGAAGAAAAAGATATTAAAGATTTCATCCTAAATTTAAATTTTAATAATAAATCGCTTGAAGAATTCCGTAATTGGTATTTAAACGAGATTATAGATAATAACGTAGAAGCAAGTGAAATTACTGCAATTGTGGAAAAAACTAGCTTTTTTGATATTTTTTTATTATTATCAAAAACGGATAATTTGTTTTTAGATATCTCATTTAATAAAAATAATATCAGACTGGATTTATTATGGCAGTGGTTACATAAGAAATATTATCTAATAAATTTACAACAAGAATACGCATGTACCATAAACAGTACTGATAATCACGACTTTGAAAAAGTTTTACTATATAAAAAAGAAATTCTGAAGATTGCAAATGAACTTCAAATTTTAAACGAATCTTTTATTAATCACACGATAACTTAATTATTTCAAACTTCTTTTAAAAGAAAAAAGCATATAGGTATTTAATGAGCAATAGCAATATAGACAATGATCTAGATAAAATAGATAGTTTACTTAAAAAAGCTAAATCTAAAAAGATACCGGTCACTTATGATGATATAAACAAAGCTCTTCCTCTTAATAAAAATCCTTCAATAAGACAATTAGAGGAAGCTATATTAAAATTTTCCGATGCGGGAGTAGATATTTTAGAATCTAACGAAGATGATGAAATTAAGCTTGATATCGGACTGGATGAAGAATTTAAGCTATCTACTAATGTTGATAATGAATCTGAGGATGAGGTAGAAGAAGAAAATATAGGTACTACCGATGATCCTGTAAGATTATATCTTAAGGATATGGGGGGAGTCGATCTTTTAACTCGTGAAAACGAAGTAGAAATAGCAAAAAGGATTGAGGAAGGACGTAAAACAATGACTGCTTCCTTATGCAGAAGCCCTATTGCTATGCGTTGTTTTATAGTATGGTATGAAGATTTAGTTAATGAAAAAATGTTACTACGTGATCTGATAGATTTAGAAGCTAACATGTTACATGACGAAACACCCGAAAATGATGAAGAACATAGTAGTGATACCGAAGGAGAAGAGCATGAGGATAATCACTTATCTATGTCTAGAGTAGAAACGCAGATATTACCTAATATTATAGAGCGTATGAAAAAGATTTCTTTTATCTGCGAAGAGCTACTCATTGAAGCTAAAAAATGTTATGAGAAATCTTTTGAGCCGAAGGTTTTACAAAATAGCAAAAAATATAATAATAATTTGGAATTATTAATAAATGAAGTTTCGGAAATACATTTTAATTCTAAAAGAACAGAAGAAATTTTAGGTAAGATGTATGGAATAAATCGTGATTTAATTAATAAAGAAACAGCTTTTTTAAAACTTGCCGAAAAGTACGGAGTAACTCGCCAAAATTTCCTTGATGAATATATAGGATCGGTTATCAATGCAGCATGGAAAGAAAAAATGCTGAAAAATAAAAAAGTCGCTTGGAAAGAATTAATTACTAAAGAATCGGATTATATAGATCAAATGATTGCCGAGTTATCAGTTATAGAATCTAATACCGGTCTTTTAGTTAATGATTTTAAAAAACTAGTGAATACTATACAAAAAAGTGAGAGACAAACACTGCAAGCAAAAAAAGATATGATAGAAGCGAATTTACGTTTAGTTATATCTATCGCTAAAAAATACGCTAATAGGGGATTGCAGTTTTTAGATTTAATTCAAGAAGGTAATATAGGACTTATGAAAGCGGTGGATAAATTTGAATATCGCCGTGGCTATAAATTCTCTACCTATGCTACTTGGTGGATTAGACAAGCTATAACAAGAGCTATTGCAGATCAAGCAAGGACTATACGTATTCCTGTGCATATGATTGAAACAATTAATAAGATACTGCGTACTTCAAGACAAATGCTTAATGAACTCGGCTATGAACCGACAGCAACGGAAATCGCTAACCGTCTTTCAATGCCGCTTGATAAAGTGCGTAAAGTCATGAAAATAGCTAAAGAACCCATAAGTCTTGAGAATCCCGTAGGTGATGATAGTGACGGCGGTCAATTAGGCGATTTTATCGAAGATAAGAATGCAGTAGCACCGATTGATGCGGCAATTCAGTCAAATTTACGAGAAGTTACCACTAGAGTACTTGCAACCCTTACGCCTCGTGAAGAGAGAGTGCTTAGAATGCGTTTCGGTATAGGTATGAATACTGACCATACATTAGAAGAAGTAGGGCAGCAATTTAAAGTAACTAGAGAACGTATAAGACAAATCGAGTCAAAAGCTTTAAGAAAGTTACAACATCCTATTAGATCCAAAAAACTTAATAGTTTTAGAAGCGGAGGAAAGCACGGTGACGGTAATCCATCGGATTTACTAGAAGCGTGATAACACTTATATTGTCATACTGCGATTTGATCGCGGTATCTCAGGATACGGTCTGTTATATAAGATCCCGTGGTCAAGCCACGGGATGACAATTGTAAAATCCAATCCCTTTATGTATCGATATAAGATCACCATTGAATATTTAGGTACAGGTCTTGCAGGTTGGCAAAGACAAGCAGGAGTAATATCGGTACAGCAGATATTAGAAGAAGCGATTTATAAATTTTCCGGTGAACAGGTAATATTGTTTGGGTCAGGAAGAACAGATGCCGGTGTTCATGCTATAGGTCAAGTAGCACATTTTGATCTTTCAAAATATTTAGAACCTCACAAAATTATTACAGCAATTAACTATTTTGCAAGACCTTATGCAGTAGGGGTATGGAACTGTGAAATGGTTCTAAATAATTTTCATGCAAGATTTTCAGCTACCTCCCGTCATTATATATATAGAATTATTAATAGACCTTATCCATCCGTAATTGATTTAAATAGAGCATGGTGGATTAGTTCACCTTTAGATGTTCTAGCTATGCAAAAAGCTGCCACTTATCTATTAGGCAAACATGATTTTACTTCATTTAGGGCTAGCTCATGTCAATCAAAATCACCGATTAAAACCTTAACTGAACTTAATATTGTTAAAGAAAACGAAGAAATAAAATTATATCTTTCAGCACCCTCGTTTTTACATCATATGGTACGTAATATTGTCGGTAGTTTAGTGCTTGTCAGGAAGAATGTTTGGCAAGCAGAATATATTAAAGAGGTTTTAGAGGCAAAAGATAGAAAAGCTGCCGGTCCTACTGCTCCCGCATCCGGACTTTATTTTGTGAAAGCAGAGTATTAACAACCATAAATTTCGTTATTACAATGCTTCCCTGCGTAGGCATTGTTACGTGGATACCCGGTCGTCATTGCGAGGAAATTACGAAGTAATTGATGAACAATCTCAGGATACTTGACGAGATTGCCACGCAGTCTACGACTGCTCGCAATGACGACCGGGTATCCACGTACAAAGCCCGCTCGTAATGACGTCCTAAATTAGTACACTACGACACTGTTAATAAACTATATAATTTTTCATGGATGTTAGTTAGCTTACCTATATCATTTCCTCCGGCTTGAGCAAGGCTTACTTGCCCGCCTCCGCCACTGCCACCTAAGAATAAAGAGAGTTCTTTTGCAATTATACCTGCATTGTATTTGTCTGTTATAGCTTTACTCACCGCAACCGTAATAGATAATTTACCAATCCCCTCGGCAATATATACCACTATTAAATCTTCTACTTTTTTTGTTAAATTTTCGGCAGCCTGGCGTAATATTTTATTGTCTATATTTCCTACTTTTTTGTATAATAGTTTTATTCCTGTTATTTGTTCAGCTTGCTTTTCAATTTGCTCTATACTTAAATCTAAACTAGCTAAATGAGTTTTTTCTAACTCTATCTCAAGTTCCTTGTTACGCTCTAAAATATTATTAACCTTAGTAATAAGCTCGTTTTTGTTAGTCTTTAAACTGCTTTCTACCAATTTAAGTAAATTATCTTTTTCTCTCATTAATTTAATTATGAATTCCCCGCAAACTGCTTCAATTCTGCGAACCCCTGCTGCTATAGCACTTTCACTTGTAATTTTAAAAGAGCCTATATCGCCGGTACGTCTGACATGCGTACCACCACATAATTCTAAAGAAGTCTCACCCATCTTAACTACTCTTACCTCAGAGTCGTATTTCTCGCCGAATAGTGCCATAGCTCCATGTTTAACTGCTTCTTCAGTTGCCATTAATGTAGTATTTACCTCATGATTATCTCTAATAATCTCATTTACCTTATCTTCGATTAAAGTGATTTCTTCATTAGTCACAGCTTTAGAATGGCTAATATCAAAGCGTAAATAAGTCGGAGCGACTAACGAACCTTTTTGTGTAACATGTTTACCAAGTACCTCGTGCAGTACTGCATGTAATATATGCGTTGCCGAGTGGTGAATTCTTAAATTTTGTCTATATTTGATGTCTATACTAAAATTAGCATTCTCGCCTACGTTAATCTGCCCCTTTTTCAAAATACATTTGTGGACTATAATAGAGCCTAAATATTTTAAAGTATCTATTACTTCTACTTTAGAATCTTTTGCAAATATCGTCCCAATGTCACCCATCTGACCGCCGGACTCACCGTAAAAAGGTGTTTGGTTGCTGATCAACAAGAATTGTGTATCTGTTTCCTGAATATTATTAACTAAATTATTATCTTTAATTAATGCAATTATTTTACATTCTGCTTCATTAAGCGTATATCCTAAAAACTCCGTACTACCATGCTGCTCTTTGATATCAAACCATAGTTGATCTGTTTTTAACTCACCGGAGCCAAGCCAAGATTTTCTAGCACGTTTTTTTTGTGCAAGCATTTGCTCTTCAAACCCTTTGTGATCAATGGAAATATCACGGTTTTTTAGAATATCTTCGGTTAAATCAAGCGGAAATCCGTAAGTATCGTATAGTTTAAACGCTACTTCTCCTGATAATTCATTACCTTTTGTTAGCATTTCTGTTTCTTCGGTAAGAAGCTTTAGACCACGTTCTAATGTGGCTTTAAATCTAATTTCTTCTTGTTCTAAGATACTGCTTATAAAGCTTTCTGCTCTTTTAAGTTCAGGATAAACATTCCCCATTAAATCAACAAGTTTTGGCAGTAATTTATACATTAACGGCTCTTTGCTACCTAGCATATGAGCATGCCTCATGGATCTTCGCATAATGCGGCGAAGTACGTAACCACGCCCCTCATTTGAAGGGATAACGCCGTCAGCTATTAAAAAGCTACTTGCTCGTAAGTGGTCGGCAATAACTCGGTAAGAAAATTTAGCTTCTCCCTCTACTTTCACTTTTACTATATTTTCGGTAAAATTAATTATTTCCTGAAATAAATCTATATCATAATTGTTGTTAACATGCTGTAATACTGCCGTCATACGCTCAAGACCCATACCGGTATCGATTGATTTTTGCGGTAACTCTACTCTAGTATCTTTATCGATTTGTTCATATTGCATAAATACCATATTCCAAATCTCGATAAATCTGTCACCGTCTTCGTCCTTAGTGCCAGGTAGCCCGCCGTATATTTGTTCTCCGTGATCGTAAAAAATTTCAGAGCAAGGACCGCAAGGACCAGTATCACCCATTGACCAAAAATTATCGTTTGTTTTGATTTTTATTATGCGATCATCCCCAAAACCTGCTATTTTTTTCCAATAAGAAGCTGCTTCGTCATCGGTATGATAAATTGTTGCATAAAGTTTGTCTTTTGGGAGTTCAAATTCTTTAGTCAATAAATTCCAAGCGTAATATATGGCTTGTCCTTTAAAATAGTCACCGAATGAAAAATTACCTAGCATTTCAAAAAAGGTATGATGTCTTGCCGTATAACCCACATTCTCAAGGTCGTTATGCTTGCCGCCGGCTCTAAGAGATTTTTGACTAGTTACCGCTTTGTTATAAGGTCTTTTTTCTTGTCCGGTAAAAACATTTTTAAATTGTACCATTCCGGAATTAACAAACATTAAGCTAGGGTCATTGTGTGGAATTAACGAGCTAGCCGGTACATGTGTATGATTATTTGCTTTAAAGTAAGTTATAAATTTACTTCTAACTTCTTCAGTGGTAAATTTAGTCATGGTAAGATATATTATTTAATGTTATGTCATTCCCGTGTAGATCATTTTTCGTCATTGCGAGGAAATTATAAAATAATTGACGAAGCAATCCAGTTAAAAATCCTGATTTACAGGATTTTTATTATTTTTTATGGATTGCCACGCAGCCTATGGTTGCTCGCAATGACGACTTGGGTATCCACGCAGGCAATGCCACGCGGGGATGACATTGCGTATAGTAAAATACACTGAATTATGATTAAAATAAATTTATTTTCTTTCAAAAGAAAAAAAATCGTGGTGTTACTAGGTAATAAAGGTGTATTTCTTAGTACTTTTCTCGATAATAAATTATTAGATAAATTATTTATTCCTACTCAAGAACAGATAGACTTAAACCCTTATAAAAACTTTTTTAGTAAATTTCCAAAAAGCGATATTTATTTTTTACTTGATGGCAGCGAATGTAAAACACGGCACGATCAAATACCTATATTACAGTTAATAGTTAAACTTGATCCTATTGAACAATTTATCGAAGGTTATTTTAATAAAGAAGACATTATAGCACATTGTGTTTACGAAATTACTACTACACCAAGTGAAATTTGGTCGACTTTAATTATGTCGTGTCCATTTGCAACACCTTTAAGCGATATAATTTCATGCATTATAAATAAAAGATCGCTTGATTTAAAAGGAATTTACTTTTTAACGTTAGAGCTAAAAGTTATTATAAATAAAATAGTGCAGAATATAGAAAATGATAAATATAACGATTATTTTCAAATTTGTGTATATGCATCACAAGCTAGCGGTATAAAATTTATTATCAAACATAAAAATAATATAATAACAATTAGAAACCTTGAGTATCCATTTGATAAAACAACCGGCTATGTTCAAGGTATTATAGAACAAGAAATTAATGATTGCTTTATATTATTTAAAAACTATATAAGTAATCTTGATCAAAGAGCCTGTATAATTCTTATAGTAGATGAAGAGTTAAAATCTTTATTAGAATCAACAAATTTTGAAGATCGCCCTGTAATCTTTATACCGGTTGATAATATACTAAATAAGCAAACTCTAGAAAAAGAAAGATTTATAGATACGAATATTAGTAGGCTGTTTCTAGAATATAAGAGTTTTCCCGCTTATAATAATAATTTAAAATCAATAAAAAAACTAGTTACTATAAAGGATCTGACATTTAAATTATATAGTGCATTACTTATAATATTAATATTAGTGGTCGGTATTATCAAATATAATACAAAACAGAATTACAAAGATATAAACTCTATTAATGAAAAATATTATGCAACAAATCAAGAATATGATAATATCAAATATAAATATCCTTATATTAAAAATACTACTAGCCTAGCTGATTTATATGTAATAGAAAAATTACTAGAAGCACCGGTACCACTGCCGTTTGATTTACTGAAAAGGCTAATAATTACTTTAAATCCGGCTTTTAAATTAGAAGAAATTAAATGGGAATTAACAAATATAGATAATATTTTGTTAGTTTCTAAGAGACAATTAATAATCAAATTAATACTTAAATATCATACTAATAATCTATCGGTAGATGAATCTCTAAAGATGCTAGATGATCATATGCAAAACGTAAAAAATAAATTATCTAATTTGCAGATAGATTATGTTATATATAAGGATAAAATACTTGATAGATTCGGTAAGGTAGTAATTCCTTTATCGGTTAATATAGTTGACGATAAAACTTAATATACTCGATCAACTTCAAAAATTGGCGTCGTCGTTCTACAAGAGCTTCGGTTCTCACGTATTAAGATACGCTGCGATCCTCGCCTTGTGAACTCCTAGTTCTTTTTGAAGTTGATCTTCGTATATACTCTTCATTTTACTTCGGAGTATATCGATCCTAAACCGGCACTAATAACCCAAGGTAAAAATAATGTTTGAAAAATATATTATGTATTTAAAGAATCTTATATTCTTTCAATTTATTATATATTTCTTCTTTATTTCCTTAACTATTTGGATAATAAAAAATTTCCAGCAAGAATACAGTAAATCTATTCTTGATAAACAAGTTTCACAAGAAAATCTAACAGAAGAAGTTTTAAAGCTTTATTCTGTCATTAACTCTAAAGAAGAAATATTAGAATCTTACAAAAAATATGTAGATTTAAGCATGCCAAGTAGTGTGAGTTGCTTAAATTATCAAGAACTAATTCCTAAAATAAAAAGCTTAAGCAATAAATATGATTTAGTAGAACCTATAGATGTATCTATAAATTCAGTATTTTTTAAAAATAATGTTCAGGTGATTGAAGGAGAAGGTGAATCGATTCATGTAAATAATTATAGCATAAATATAAAATATGCATGTGCAGATTTTTTGACTTTTCTAAAAATATTCTCTGAAATTTATTCTTATATGCCTCCTAATACTCTTATATCTTTTGTACGAGTACGTAATGAAGAAGTGTTAACGCCTAAGAATATCTATAAACTTTCAGTAAATCATGCTCCTAATCTTATTTATGCTAAATTAATATTATATATCAGAGAATTAGCCTCAAAATAAATTACTAAAATGAATAATGCGATAATACTTAATAACGTAAATACTAATTTATTTAAAAAAGATATTGTTAATAATTTTGTCAATAATCTTATGAAATCTACTTGCTCTACTATTGCAAATATGCTTGCTATAGATTATACGCTAAGGCTTAATTCTAAACCGGACGCTGAAAAATATATTAATAAATGTATTTCTAGACTCAAAAATTATTTAGGTATGCGGGTTATTAACGATGATAATTTTTCCGTAGCATTAGAGTTATTTGCAATAATGATTACTTCTGAAGACGAAAATGAGCAAAATAAGAATAATATTTTAGAGCAATCACAAGATATAATAGCAGAAAATCTTGTAGAAGTTTATTTTGGAGATGAAAAAATAAATAGTACCGAAAAAGAAAAAATTAAAAATATATTTAAAACTCTTTTAAAAGAGAAGAATTTTGACAAAATAATAAATTATGCGGAGTCTCACAAAAAATTATTTAAGGCTTCTGTAATGTATGCAATGAAGAAATATAATAATATTGATGAAGCAACCATCTATATAAAGAAAGAATTTAATAAAATATTAGAGAGGTCTTTAACATTTACACAAAAAAGTAATATATTTAAACAAGCAACTGGAAAAATCGCCGGTGCTGTTTGTGCTTTATTGGTCGGAGCAATTAGTGTTGCGACTGCGGGAGCGGCTTTTTCTATCATAGTTGTACCGGCATCAATTTTTGCCATCAGATATGCACCTGAACTTGGTGAAAAAATTGGAGGATTAATTTTGAATAATGATAATGCAATAAAACTAGAACAAAGCAATATAGATAAGTTTATGAAAACATTACAAAATGATAAAGAAAGTCTTCTATCTCAGGAAAAAACAAAAAACATCAAACAAAATATTAAAGTTTCTCCTTCTCAAATAAATGCTAAATTAACTAAGAAAGTGGTTAATGAAAAACATAGATAGGGTATCGTCATTGCAAGCGACTGTAGGCGTTGTTACATGGCTCGTTTTGTGTCATTCCCGCTTTTCCGCGGGAATGGGGAGATACTAAGAGCATTTTCCGAGCCATGCAACAACGCCATAAAGCTATTTTTACTTGAGAATATAAAATATTACTCTTATTATCTTTTTTAAAATTAATAAAATAACTTAATGAGAAAAGTAGTAATATCCGGCATGATCGGCAACGCTTTAGAATAGGATTATGCATTATATGCTCAATTTGCTTATATTATAGGGCAGCATTTTTTCCGGATTCAGAAATGCAGGAGACTTTAACTTTTGCGGTATTTGCTGCAGGCTTTGTAGTACGAACGCTCGGCGGTATTATTTTCGGTAATATCGGTGATAGATTCGGTAGACGTACTGCTTTGGTAATGGGTATTATAACTATGGCAATACCGACTGCTGGGATAGGTCTCTTACCAAGTTATAAAACTATTGGAATTGCCGCTCCTATTATTTTAACTATTATCAGACTCATACAAGGTTTTTCTTTAGGAGGGGAATTTAGCGGTTGTATTTCGTATATTGTAGAACATGCTTCGCTCGAACAGCGAGGACTTGTGGGGAGTAGCTCATTCGTTAGTATGTGCGGCGGTATGCTGCTTGGACTTGGTACAGCAGCCGGTTTTTCTTATTTTATGCCTGCCGATATGCTATTTGAATGGGGTTGGAGAATACCTTTTATTGCCGGTTTATTTATTAGCTCCGTAGGTTTGTATATTAGAAAAAACCTAGCAGAAAGTCCTATTTATAAAAAAGCTAAGGAAACAGGGTGTTTAGCACGTTTTCCTTTACGCGAAACATTAACAAAATACCCAAAGAACTAATTATCGCACTTGGTCTTTATATTACCGTAACTGCTCCTTTTTATACTTCTACGGTTTTTATCGGTAATTTTATGCAAACACTTGGTTATACTAATCAGCAAAGCACAATTGTTAGTAGTATAATATTAATCGTAATGATGATAGTATTTCCTATATCTGCGTATGTTTCGGATAAGGTGGGGCGGCGTCCTGTACTAATATGGGGGATTATCTTGTTAATTTTATCAGTCTATCCTATTTTTGTAGCCTTAGGATCGATGAATTTTACTTTAGCTATAATATCTCAGGTAATATTTGCCGGAGTTATTAGCATTTATATGGGACCTATTCCAACGGTTTTAGTAGAGATATTTCCAACTAGCATAAGATTTATCGGTGTTGCACTTTCATATAACCTTGCTGCTGCTATATTTGGCGGTACTGCTCCAATGTTAGCAATGATATTAACGAAAGTGACCGGAGACAATTATGCTATTGCATATTATTTAATTGCACTTGCCTTGTTATCTTCTATAACCCTAAAATTCTATAAAGAGACATATAAAAAGAATCTAGTAAATTAATATAAGTGAAGTTTTTGAAATACCAAACGGTGAAAGCAAGGTTTTACCCCATTGTTGTTGTGCTCCTTGCGTTGGTCCTTTAATGGAAAAAATGATCGATACCAGTATTAAGTTTACGCTTTTTTTCTACAATCCTAATATTCATCCTAAAAAAGAATATGAGCTTCGTAAAAACGAAAATATTAAGTTTGCCGAGAAGCATAATATAGAATTTATCGATGTGGATTACGATCCGCAAAATTGGTTTAGAAGAGCTAAAGGGATGGAGTTTGAGCCTGAGGAGAGAGGTAAACACTGCACAATGTGTTTTGATATGCGTTTCGAGCGTACGGCTTTATATGCTTATGAAAACGGCTTTAAGGTTATAACTAGTTCGCTTGGTATTTCTAGATGGAAAGATATGAACCAAATTAATGAATCAGGGATTAGAGCTGCATCTCATTATGAGGGGGTAACTTATTGGACTTATAATTGGCGTAAAGACGGCGGTGCTAGTAGGATGTACGAAATCGCTAAAGAAGAGCATGTTTATAAGCAAGAATTTTGCGGTTGTGTTTATTCTTTCCGTGATACTAACGATTGGCGAGTAGCAAACGATCGCCCTAAGATCGAGATCGGCAAGGAGTGTTATTAGGATCTCAAATTAATAAAAAAACATTTTATTTTTTTGAATCTTTATATTATAATAATCTAGACACTCTAGCTATATGAGGATTTTATATGAATAAATGGCAGTTACACGAAGCAAAGAATAAGTTAAGTAATATTATTGATATTGCAATGCATGGTACCCCTCAATGTATTACAAAAAGAGGTGAAGAAGCAGTTGTAATTATTAGTATAAAAGACTATAAGCAATTTACTAAACAAAAGCTCAGTTTTAGTGAGTATTTATTAAGTGCTCCTGATTTTAATAAGTTGGATATTCAAAGAACAAAAGGCAAAGCTAGAGAATTTGAGTTATGAAATATTTAGTAGATACTAATTCTATATCAGAATTATATAAAAAAAGCCCTGATAGTAGAGTAATACAATGGTTTTTAAGTATTGGTTTTAGTCAGCTATATTTAAGTTGTATAACTATAGGTGAAATAAAAAAAGGGATATTAAAGTTAGCCAAGAAAGATAAAATAGCAAGTCTAAAATTAGAAAAATGGCTAGAAGGGATAATAGTAAATTACAATGAAAGAATTCTTAATATTGACAAAGAAACTTGTGAAGAATGGGGCGAATTAATGAGCATAGATAGTACGCATGGGATTGATACCTTAATAGCTGCACAAGCAAAACAAAAAAATATGATACTAGTTACTAGAAATACTAAGCATTATGATATGTTTAATATAAAGATATTTAATCCTTTTATTGATCTGTAATAATCTATTTTTTTATGAAAAAACTATCATTTCAACAAATTATACTAACCTTACAAAATTACTGGCAGGATTACGGTTGTGCAATTTTGCAACCTTACGATGCACATGTTGGAGCAGGTACGTTTCACCCTGCAACTGTGCTTCGCTGCCTTGGTACCAAACCTTGGTCTGTTGCATATGTTCAGCCATCAAGAAGACCAGGGGATAGCAGGTATGGCATGCATCCTAACAGAATGCAACATTATTATCAATTCCAGGTTATCTTAAAACCGTCGCCGGATAATATTCAAGATTTATATCTTAAAAGTTTAGAATGTTTAGGCATAGATTTAAAAATTCATGATATCAGATTTGTTGAAGATGATTGGGAGTCGCCAACCTTAGGTGCTGCAGGGCTTGGTTGGGAAGTATGGTGTAATGGCATGGAGGTATCGCAGTTTACTTATATGCAGCAAATCGGCGGTATTGAATGTAGACCCGTTGCCGGTGAAATTACTTATGGGTTAGAGCGGCTTGCATTATATATTCAAGGTGTCGATGAAGTAAAAGAGCTTGATTGGAACGGGCAAGTAGGAGAAAAAGCTTTAAAATACGGTGAAGTGGATTTTGAAGCTGAACGGCAATTTTCAAAATATAATTTAGAGCTTGCCGATAGTGCGATGTTACTGCGGCATTTCAAGGATAGCGAAGAACAGTGTGAGAGATTAATCAAAGCTAATTTACCTATGCCGGCTTATGATGAATGCCTTAAGGCAAGTCATGCATTTAATCAATTAAATGCGTTAGGCGTGATTAGTATAACTGAGCGTGCTTCTTATGTTTTAAGGGTGCGTCATTTAGCAAAAATTTGCTGCACAAAATGGTTGGAGATGAACGGGTGAGTGAATTATTATTAGAATTGTTTAGTGAAGAAATACCTGCATTAATGCAAAAAAATGCTGAAGAGGGTTATTTAGACATATTCACGAAAATTTTTGAAGAAAACGAAATATTTGCAAAAGTACAAGTATTTGTAGGACCTCGTAGAATAACGCTACATGCTACCCACTTGCCGAAAGTAACGCTGCCGAAAAAAACGGAAATTAAAGGACCTAGCTTAGATGCTCCGGAAGCTGCTATTAACGGCTTTTGTAAAGCTCATAATGTTAGTAAATTAGAGCTTTCTACTAAATTAATTAATAATCAGCTATATTATTTCTTTGTCAAAAAAACAGAAGAAAGAGAAATAAAAGAGATTTTGCCGGAGATTATTATAGAGGCTATTAATAAATATAGCTGGGCAAAATCGATGTTTTGGGGCAATTACAAAATAAAATGGATCAGACCGCTACGAAATATTTTATGTATATTTGACGGCACAGTACTACCACTGCAATTTGGGCATTTAACCGCTAATAATATTACGTACGGGCATCGCCTAACTGATAATAAAAAATTAGAAGTAATAGATTTTGAAGATTATAAAAGTAAGCTTTCAGAAAATCATGTTATTTTAGAAAGAAC
Source organism: Rickettsia helvetica (assembly GCF_963970025.1). Classification (NCBI taxonomy): domain Bacteria; kingdom Pseudomonadati; phylum Pseudomonadota; class Alphaproteobacteria; order Rickettsiales; family Rickettsiaceae; genus Rickettsia; species Rickettsia helvetica. The sequence continues at coordinate 377,408 of NZ_OZ018776.1, read as the reverse complement.
AAAGAGAGAAGAAATAATTAAAACCGGTTTACTGGAACTAGCAAATTCTCATGATTTAATTATAAAAGAAGATAATCGTTTAATCGAAGAAGTAGCAGGGCTTAATGAATTTCCTGTTGTGCTACTTGGAAAAATCCCGCAAAAATTTTTAGAGTTACCTAAAGAAGTACTTATTTCTTCGATGCGTACGCATCAGAAATATTTTTGTTTATTTGATAAAACAGAAAATTTCGCATCGTATTTTCTCTTTGTCAGTAATGGTAGATTTGCAAATACTAAACTAGTTATTCAAGGTAACGAAAAAGTACTATCGGCACGTCTTTCAGATGCTTTATATTTTTATAAGCAGGATATAGCTAAAACTTTAGAATCAAGATTAGGCAAATTAGAAGCTGTAACATTTCATGCAGAACTTGGTAACTTAAGAGAAAAAGTTGAGCGTATAATAAAAATTTGTAATTATATTTCTCCTGAAAATAAGCCTTTAAAAGTAGCAGCGAAGCTTTGCAAAAGCGATCTTGTTTCTGAGATGGTCGGGGAGTTTCCTGATCTGCAGGGAATTATGGGTTATTATTATGCAAAGCATGAAGGGCTAAATGAAGAAATAGCCACTGCAATTAGAGACCATTATAAACCGCAAGGTTTGAGCGACAATGTACCAAGCGGAAATGCTGTTTTGCTTGCTTTAGCCGATAAGCTAGATAGTTTAGTAGGTTTGATGATAGCAGGAGAAGCCCCAACAGGTTCAGGTGATCCATATGCCTTAAGACGTCAAGCTCTTGGTATAATAAGAATAATAATTGAAAATAAATTAGAGATAAATTTAAATGATTTAATTAATTTTTCTATAAACTTATATAAAGATTCATCTGATGAAAATAAGAATTTAATAATATCTTTTTTTGAAGAAAGAGCAAAATTTTACTTTAAAAATGACTATGATATTGCGTTAATTAATGCAGGTCTTGACTTAAATTTAGTAGATACAAAATTTAAGCTTGATGCGTTAAAAGAATTTTTAATAGAAGACGCAGGCAAGCAATTATTAAATGCTTACAAACGAGCTAGCAATATAATCAGTGATCAGAAAATTACCAGCTTAGTTGATGTGAGTCTCTTTAGTATACAGCCTGAAAAAGAATTATTTGAAGTAATCCAAAAAATTTCTCCGCAAATTATAGATAGTATAGCTGATAAAGATTATGATAAAGCTTTAAATTTATTATCATCTCTATTAACTCCGATTACTAGCTTTTTTGATAATGTATTTGTTAATGATCCTGATCCAAAAATCGCAGGAAATCGTTTATCGTTATTACAGAATATTTGCGAGTTATTTGATAAAGTAGCTAAGTTTAACCGCTTATGATCAAACTTTCCTATGTCATTCCCGTGAAAGCGGGAATGACATAGAGAAGCAGATATATAACAAAACAAAAATAACTAAACTAATGATAAGTAAAGCAGTTCAATTTATAAAATCCGGCAAGGTAGTTATTTTCCCAACTGAAACAGTCTATGGAATTGGAGCCGATGCTACTAATAATGAAGCTTGTTTAAAGATTTTTCAGTTTAAAAATCGTCCTGCTATTAATCCGCTTATCGTACATGTCTCCTCCATAGAGCAAGCAAAAGAAATAGGGAAGTTTAACGATTTAGCTATAAAAATAGCAGAAAAATTTTGGTCAGGACCATTATCTATAGTTGTACCTTTAAAAGAGAATACAAATATTGCCTCGGCAGTGACTGCAGGGCTTAATACAATAGCAATTCGGATGCCATCTTATCCACTAGCATTAGAGCTTATCAGCCAATCAGGCATACCTATTGCTGCCCCAAGTGCTAATCCCTCAAACTATATTAGTCCGACTAACGTCCAGCATGTCACGAAACATTTTAAGGATAATGAAGAAATCTTTATTTTAGCACCTGAAATCTATCAATCTGAATATGGTTTAGAGTCAATGATAATTGATACTACAACGACTAACCCTACTATTCTTAGAGAAGGGTTTATAACCGCTGAAATTTTAGAAGAAGTACTGGGGGTAAAAATTTTAAAAGCATCAGAGACGAATGATATAAAAGCTCCAGGCATGCTTGCAAAACACTATTCGCCGAATACGCCAGTTAGATTAAATGCTACAAATTTAGAGGATAAAGAAGTCGGTTTAAATTTTGGCAATAGCAATCTTACGGGAAGATTTTCATTAAATTTAAGTGCCAAAGGTGAGCTTATAGAAGCTGCTGCAAATCTTTATGCATATTTAAGAATACTTGACGATTATGCTGCCGCTCATGATGTAAGAGGTATAGCAGTTGCTCCTATACCTCAAGTGAATATAGGGGCTGCAATTAATGATCGCCTAAAACATGCCGCAAAATCATAAATTTCGGCGTTCTATTTGCCTTAATAGCTTTTTGATGATATTTGGTCATTACATAATTATCATGTGGCTTTAAATAATCATCTTTATTCATAATTTCAAAACTACCGTTTTGCTTTATTAGCTCTATTGCTTCATAAAAATAATTTTCGATATCAGAAGTAAATACTAAATTACCGTTATCTTTTAGCTTATCTTGCAAAATCTTAAGACGTTCCTTATTGAAAATGCGTTTCTTTTTTTGCTTATTTTTTATCCATGGATCAGGAAATAAAATATAAATTCCATCTAAACTATTATTTGGTAAATCGTTTAATATTAAATCTAAATTATTAGGAAATAATAAAAAATTCGTGATATTCTGCTCGCTCGCAAGTTTTAAAACATTTGCAACGCCATTTAAATATACCTCTACGCCGATAAAAAGTGCATCAGGATTTAATCTTGCTTTATTAATGAAATGCTCACCCATACCAAAGCCTATCTCAAGAAATACTTTATGTTTTTCGCTTTCAAGCTTTTCCTTTGAAAATAAATATTTCGGTAGTTCGTTATCTAATAAATTTTGTTGCACTCCTGACAAACTTTTACCGATACGTCTTGCGTATGACCGATTTAAATTAATAGGCGATATTTCTATTACTCTGTTGTGCGACTGCAAATCTTGATAAATATTGTCAATATCATAGCCATAATCTAAAAAAAGCTTGCTAACTTTTTCTGCTTGATTAAAGCCTATTTCTAATACCAACTTACCGTTTGGTTTTAAGAATTGTTTGGCATTTTCAGCGATGAGAAAGTAAGCTTGCAGCCCGTCTTCTTCAGCAAATAAAGCAATAGACGGTTCATAATTGATTGTTTCAATTGCCATCTCTGATTTTTCGCTGTGAGATATATAGGGCGGGTTGCTAACGATAAAATCAAACTTCTGATTCTCAATATTAGACATCTTTCCAAACTTCGCTTCTAGAGGTAATTTATACGTCGATCCGGTACTCGAATCCTCACGTATGTCTATATACGCTGTGGTTCGAGGTGAAGTGTCTCCTTTAAATTCCTCTCTATAAGCTGGTTTGGAAAGATGTCTATTCTCAAACCAATCACTGTGAATAATCTGAATTCGATCCGTTACGTGATGTTTTACGGCATTACTTTTAGCAACTTCTATTGCATCAAGACTTATATCGGTTGCTACTGCCTTAGCGTTTGGTAGTTCACATAATAAGCTGATAGCAATGCAACCGCTACCTGTACCGAGTTCTAGGATACTTAAGAATTTGTCATTGCGAGAAGACGCCATAGGCGTCGACGAAGCAATCTCAGGCAAAATTCCTGAGATTGCCACGCTCCTTTTAGTCGCTCGCAATGACGGTTTGAGTAACCCTAGGACTATCTCCACCAAAACTTCAGTATCGCTTCTTGGAATTAATACATGTTTATTAACGATAAATTCACGTGAGTAAAATTCTTTAACACCTGTAATATACGCTATAGGTTCATGCTTTAATCTTCTTTCTAACAGTTTTTCAAAAGCTTCTATCTCGGCTTCATTTAACTGTTCATCAAGATTAATGAGCAAATACTCAATAGGTTTATTTATAACATGCTGTAGTAAAATTCGTGCTTCTAATTGCGGTGAATTGATGCCTATTTTATTTAATTTATCTGTAGCATTACTAAGAATTTGCTTTATGGAACATTGCATGGAAAGTTAAATATTAAATTATTGATTTAATACCTGATTTTGAATAGCTTGCTGCTAAATTTCTGTCTAATGTTGCAATATCTGCTTCTAAACGTGTTGCTAATTCAAGATAACAAGCATCATAAGAAGTTAGATTATATTCAGTAGTTAGGTTAGTTATAATATATAATGACTCCGGAGTAGAACAAAATTTATCAACATTAATAGGTAATATATTAAGTAATCTTATATAATCATTATAATCATTTTTGTTTATTCTGTTTCTCTTTAAAGCAATATTAAGAGTATTACTACATTCTAAATAAAATATAACAGGTACATATGCCGTATATATATTTTCTACTATTTGGTTATAAATTTTATTATTTTTTTGTGTTGATTCATCAGGTAAAATAGATGACATAATAAAAGAACAATCTACAACTAAATTCATCTTCTACCCAAGTTTTTCATTTCTAAAATATCATCTACCGTACCCAATGGTGCACGTTTTTTAAGTTCGGCAAATTCTTGAAATACATTAGAAAATTTATTTTGATAATATTTATTTATAGGGATTATAACCGCTACTTTTCTACCTCTATTAGTAATACATAATTCTTCTCCTGCTTCTACCTCTTTTATTAATTCCGGTAGGTGAGTTTTTGTTTTAAACATTCCTATTGTTTTCATAAATAGCTCATTATACTAGTTTATTAAACTAGTATAATACTTTTAAAAATAAAATCAAATTATATTTCTATAATTTTTTGTATATCCTTTGGCAGCTCACAAGAAAATTCCATAATCTCATTACTAGTCGGATGAGTAAAACTTAAATACCAAGAATGCAGGGCTTGGCGTTTAAAATCAATTAATTTTGCTTTTAGTGCAGGGGAGGAATGAGCAATTTTTCGGTCGTTATTGCCATAAGTTTGATCGCCGACTACCGAATGCTTTAAATGGCTTAGTTGTACCCTGATTTGATGGGTTCTACCTGTACTAAGCTTGCATTCTACCATACTAATAGTACCACCGTAAAACAATTCTAGAGTTTTGTAATGTGTCACGGCTTCTTTGCCACCATATTTTAATACGGTCATTTTTTGACGATCGCTTCGGCTGCGACCTATATTATTTTTAATTATTCCTTCTAGCGGGTTAATTACTCCCCAGACTAACGCTTTATATTTTCGTATTACCTGCCTTTGCTCTATCTGATTTGCAAGCAACATATGGGCTTTATTATTTTTAGCAACCACCATCAAACCCGTAGTATCTTTATCTAAACGATGCACTATCCCGGGTCTTTCTGATGAGCCGATATCCGATAAATTCTTCGTATGATAAAGTAAAGCATTAACAAGCGTATCATCATGATGCCCTGCCCCTGGATGTACCGTCATACCTGCAGCTTTGTTAATTACTATCAAATCCTCATCTTCGTAAATTATATCAAGTGCTATATTTGCTGCTGCAATTTTTAGCTCTTTAGGTTCTTTAAAAGAAAATAATATAATATCATTCTCCTTGACCAAAACATCAGGATCAGAAATAATTACATCATTAACTTGTACGCAAGAACTTTTAATAGCTTTTTGGATTTGATTTCTAGAGACATTTTCAAGAAGCGGTGATAAAGCTTTATCAAGCCTTATGTTATTTAGTTCGTTTGGTACATGATATGTTAACATATGTTATTTTAAGATAATGAATAATACGCTTAAATGGTTAAGTGCAATCGGTGTTGAATATTATTGCTGCGAACATCCACCGAAATTAAAGGTATGTAATAATACTGAACTAACTGAAAAGCCACAAGTAAAACTTATGCCTACAAAAGAAGCTGCATTCAATATGAATGATAAAGTTCATGATAATATAACCTTAGCAAGATCTCTTGCCGATAAAGCTAATAATATCGAAGAACTAAAAGAATCTCTACTAAATTTTAATGGTTGTGAACTTAAGAAATTTGCTACTAATACGGTTTTCGGTGACGGTAATCTGGAAGCTAAAATTATGTTAATAGGTGAAGCTCCCGGAAGTACTGAAGATTTGAAAGGAATACCTTTTTGCGGTGAAAGCGGCAATTTACTTGATAATATGTTGCATGCTATCGGAATTTCACGAAAAAATAATGCTTATATTACGAATACGGTATTTTGGCGTCCTCCTGCTAATAGACAGCCGACGCTCGAAGAAGTCGATATTTGTAGACCTTTCGTTGAGAAGCATATTGCTCTTATTAATCCCAAGCTAATTATTCTAGTCGGTAGCACGGCTGCAACTAGCTTACTTGGCAAAATTTCGGGTATTACTAAAATTAGACAAGAATATTATTTTTATACCAATAAATATCTATCTGCCTCTATTCAAACTACGGCAATCTTCCACCCTGCCTATCTACTACGCCAACCTATGCAAAAACGTACCTCTTGGTATGATTTACTCAAGATTAAGGAGTATCTTGTGAATAATAGACTTCTTGCATAACTTGTACATTAATCTAGTACTTGCAGCTTCACGTACTTTTCAAAATAATTTTCTACTGGACAATTAATCGTATTTATGCGACAACATAATTATCTCTGGTTAAGATTAATATGCAAAAAACTAAACAAATACAATTTTTTATAACAGAAAACGGTAAATCTTATATTAAAGATTGGTTAGAAAAATTAGATATCAAGACGCATAGTAGAATTCTTAATAGATTAGTTCAACTAGAATATGGAATTTATGGTGATTATAAACAGATAAAAGGAAGACTATATGAGCTTAGGTTTTTCTTTGGCAAAGGTTATAGAATATATTTTACTGAAAAAGATAATAAAATTATTCTGCTATTAAATGCAGGTAATAAAGATATACAAGGCAAAGATATTAAAAAAGCCTTGGAAATAATAGAAGAAGTTTATAAACGAAATTGAGGGTGTTATATGGAAAAGTTTACAGATTATTTAAAAGAAAAATTGCAAAATGAGGAAATATTAGCAGGGTATATTAATGAAGCGTTAGAGCAATATTTCGTGGATCATAATAAGGAGCTATTTTTGGCTACTTTAAAAGAAGCCATTATAGCAAGAGGAGGTATAGCAAAAATCTCTAAAGAAGCTCATATAAATAGACAACATATATATAAAATGTTATCTAGCAAAGGTAATCCAAGTTTCGACAATATAGGATCTTTATTAAATGCTTTAGGCTTACAGTTGAAAGTAGAAGTATGTGCGTTTTAAATTTTCATTAACCTTGCAAGCTGAGCAAGATATCAAAGAAAATTTTTAAATCCTCATAAATCATAATTCATTTCTAATTTCATTAAATTAGGGTTATACTTACTGATGTATAAAAATAAGGTATATCCATATGACCAATGAAAATAATAATGATTCAGAATTTGCTGAATTAAAAATCAGAGGAAAAATATTTAAATTACCTATACTTAAAGCAAGTATCGGTGAGGATGTAATCAATATAAGTAGGGTATCTGCGGAAGCCGATTGCTTTACTTACGACCCAGGCTTTATGTCTACTGCTTCTTGTCAGTCTACTATCACCTATATAGATGGTGATAAAGGAATCTTGCGACATCGAGGATATGATATTAAAGATTTAGCTGAGAAAAGTGATTTTTTAGAAGTGGCATATTTACTGATTTATGGGGAACTACCAAGTAGTGAGCAGTATAATAATTTCACTAAACAGGTTGCTCATCATTCATTAGTGAATGAAAGATTACACTATTTATTTCAAACCTTTTGTAGCTCTTCTCATCCTATGGCTATTATGCTTGCGGCTGTTGGTTCTCTTTCGGCATTTTATCCTGATTTATTGAATTGTAAGGAAGCAGACTACAAACTTACTGCTATTAGAATGATTGCTAAGATACCTACCATCGCCGCAATGTCTTATAAATATTCTATAGGACAACCGTTTATTTATCCTGATAATTCGTTAGATTTTACCGAAAATTTTCTGCATATGATGTTTGCAACGCCTTGTACGAAATATAAAGTAAATCCAATAATAAAAAATGCTCTTAATAAGATATTTATCCTACATGCCGATCATGAGCAGAATGCTTCTACTTCAACAGTCCGAATTGCCGGCTCATCTGGAGCTAACCCTTTTGCTTGTATTAGTACGGGTATTGCATCACTTTGGGGACCTGCTCACGGTGGGGCTAATGAAGCGGTAATAAATATGCTTAAAGAAATTGGTAGTTCTGAGAATATCCCTAAATATATAGCTAAAGCTAAGGATAAAAATGATCCGTTTAGGTTAATAGGCTTCGGTCATCGTGTATATAAAAACTACGATCCACGTGCCGCAGTACTTAAAGAAACTTGTAAGGAAGTATTAAAGGAACTCGGACAGCTAGAAAACAATCCGCTCTTACAAATAGCAATAGAACTTGAAGCTATCGCTCTTAAAGATGAATATTTTATTGAGAGAAAATTATATCCAAATGTTGATTTTTATTCGGGTATTATCTATAAAGCTATGGGTATACCGTCGCAAATGTTCACGGTACTTTTTGCAATAGCACGAACCATAGGCTGGATGGCACAATGGAAAGAAATGCACGAAGACCCTGAACAAAAAATCAGCAGACCGAGACAGCTTTACACCGGTTATGTACATAGAGAGTATAAGGTAATTGAGGAGAGGTAGAGTAATTTGTGAGTAGTAGTTGTGATTTTGTCATACCGTGGCTTGACCACGGTATCTAGAAAAGCAGTTCAAGGTATACATTTTTTGATATTTTTACTGGATACCGTGGTCAAGCCACGGTATGACACCGAGGTACATAATGAATTTTATTGATGAAGTTAAGATATATATAAAAGGTGGGAATGGCGGCAATGGTTGCGTTAGTTTCCATCGTGAGAAGTTTATTGACAGAGGAGGGCCGGACGGTGGCGACGGTGGGCGTGGCGGTAGCGTTATTTTCAGGAGTAATCACCATCTTAATACGTTAGTAAATTATCGATATAAACAGCATTTTACCGCAGAAAACGGCGAAAACGGTAAAGGTTCAAATAGAAGCGGTAAATCAGGAAAATCGTTAGTTCTTGATGTTCCGATCGGTACTCAAATCTTTTCCGAGGACGGTAATATATTATTGCATGACTTCATTGAAGGTAACCAAAGCTTTGAAATAATTAAAGGAGGAAGCGGCGGTCTTGGTAATAGTCATTTCAAATCATCGGTTAATCAAGCTCCAAGAAAGCGTACGGAAGGAGAAATTGCTGAAGAAATGTGGATTCATTTAAGTTTAAAGCTTCTCTCTGACATTGGGCTTGTGGGTCTTCCAAATGCCGGTAAATCTACTTTTTTATCAGTTGTAACGGCAGCCAAGCCTAAAATTGCCGATTATCCCTTTACTACTTTAGTGCCGAATCTTGGAGTGGTATATGTTGATGACGAAGAGTTTGTTATAGCCGATATTCCTGGCTTGATCGAAGGAGCTCATCAAGGACACGGACTTGGCGATAAATTCTTAAAGCATATAGAAAGATGTAATGTATTAATACATTTAATAGACGGCTCTAGTAATGATGTAGTTGCAGATTATAATACGGTACGTCTTGAGCTTGAATCATATTCCGATTATCTAAAAAATAAAATCGAAATCATATGTCTTAATAAATGTGATGTTCTTACCGATGAGGAAATACAAGAAAAAATAAATAAGTTGCAGAAAGTTACTAATAAAGAAGTTTACTCTATCTCTACCTACACTAATACCGGGATAAATAAAATAGTTAAACTTGCTTTAGAGACTATCAAAAATCAGGAGTAATATATTACCGGAGCTAAGAAAAATTGGCTTTGTCACATGGCTCTTATGTCATTCCCGCGAAAGCGGGAATCTAGTAATCTTTAATGTCATATAGCCTGTGACATAAGACCCCATGGTCAAGCCACGGTATGACACAAAAAAGCACTGTATTCCTGTTTTTGCAAGAATGAGAAAAAACGGTAAACTTTAAATTAAAGTAATACGTCGCTCTTCTGCCTCTAGATATTTCTCTAGCTCTTCCTTAGTATATTTCTTTTCTTTAAGCTTTATTTCATTATTAAATATATATTGTACAGCTTTATCTTCTAAGGCAGGACCTTTAAGTCCTTCAATTGCTCTAGGATTATTTTTATAAAAATCAAATATCATATTTTCCTGCCCAGGAAAATTACGTGCTTGTTGCATAATAACTTTTCTTAAATCATCAGACTCTAATTGCAAATTTTTAGATTTTGCATATTCAGCAAGTAATAAGCCTATTCGCACACGGCGTAGTGCTAATTTATTATAATATTCTGTTATTTCTTTAGAGGATTTATCTTTCAATAATGATTCATCTTGTTCATTTTTATCGGTTTCGGACTTTAGAATATTTTTTTCTTGCTCTAATAAAGATTCCGGTACATCAAAATCTAATAATTTTTCTAACTTATCAAATAAGTTCATTTTCATTATAGTATTAATAGTTTCTTCCGACTCATTTTCTATTTGTTTAGCAAAATGTGTACGCAATTCTTCAAGGTTATTACTTTGGAATTTTTTAGCAAATTCGTCATCGATAACGGTAGGTTCTGCAGTATGTACTGCTTTAATTTGTACTACAAAACGAGCATCCTTACCTACTAAATCTTTAGCATGGTAATTTTCAGGAAAAGTAACATTAACATCTACTTCACTACCTGTTTTAGAACCTATTAATTGTTTCTCAAAACCAGGAATAAGTGCATTACTACCTATTACTACCTTAAAATCATTTAATTTACCGCCCTCAAAAGCTTCATCCTTGATGTACCCGATTGCATCAATAGTAACCTGATCTCCGTCTTTTATTTTTGCTTTACTTTCTTTGGTATAGCTTTTTGTTAATATGGCAAGTTTTTCTAGTTGTTCCTCAACATCTTTAGAATTTACTTCTAATTTTGGCCGATCTAGTGAGATTTTCTTTAAATCCGGAATAGTAATTTTAGGTAATAGCTCTATTTTTACGGTAAATTCTAAAGCTTTATCGGGTTCGTTTTGTAATTCTTCAATTTTGGGTCTACCGATTATATTTAGATTATGCTCTTTAATAACGTGATTTACCGAATGGTTAATTCTTCTTTCTATTATATCATTCCTGACGGAAGTACCGTATTTTTTCTTAACAATTGAAACCGGTACTTTACCAGCTCTAAAACCTGCTATTTTAACTTTTTTGGTTAAATCAAGCAATTCTTTTTGAATATCGTCATCTATCTCACTTAAAGGAGTAGAGATTCTTGCATAAAAATCCAATCCTTCGTTTTTTAATATGGTAATTCCCATTTTAATAATCCATTAATTCTGTACATAGTTTGCTAGTCAAAATAAACTAAAGAGCCGAAATATGCAATAGTTTTTATATACTCGTTGGGCATTGCCTAAAAAGAGTTGATCTAAAATTTCTATGTCATTCTAGCTAAAATCGGGAATCCAGAAAAAAGCGAGCTAAATCGAGCTTTTAATTTTATTACTGGATTCCCGATTTTAGCTAGAATGACATAGAAGTTATGCAATAAGGCATAAATTTCCGTAGCTTATGACGTTAAGCAATAAGATTCAAACATACTTCTTCGTTCAGTTCTTTAGCAGAAGATAATTCTATATCAAGTTCGACAAATATCTGTACTAAGGCTATAGATAAATCATTGATCATTTTATCGGTATGGGCAGGGGTTGGGATGATTCGGAGGCGTTCCGTACCTCGCGGTACGGTTGGAAAATTGATATGTTGAACGTAAATGCCGTATTCATTAAGTAGCATATTTGAGGCTTTAGCTGCTTTGATCGGATCGCCGATAATTATCGGCACTATATGACTTTCATTTTTCAAATAAGGTATATTAAAACGTTCAAAAGAGTTTTTAAGCTTTATAACTACTTCTTGATGTTTTATTCGTTCTTCATTCGATTCTTTAAGATGTCTAATACTGTGTGTTGCAGCGGTAGAAATTACCGGTGGAAGTGAAGTGGTAAAAATAAATCCTGGGGCGGTTAGTCTTATAACGTCGACTAAACTATGGTTAGCCGTAATATAGCCGCCGATAGTACCATATGCTTTGGCAAGCGTTCCTTGAATAATATCGATTTGATCACTACAATTAAGAAGCTCGGCAATACCGCCACCCTGTTTACCATATAAACCGACCGTATGAACTTCATCGATAAAGGTTAAAGCATTATATTTTTTGGCTAAGTTGATTATATCTTTGATAGGTGAGAAGAAACCGTCCATAGAGTAAGCCGATTCAAAAACAATAATTTTCGGTCTATTAATATCGACTGATTGCAAAAGCTCTTCTAGATGCTTAACATCTAAATGTCTATATATATATTTCTCGGCTCTTGAACTTGTAATCCCTACAATTATTGATGCATGATTTAGCTCATCGGAGAAAAATACTATATCCGGCATGATTTTAGCAAGACTTGCAAGCGTTGTATCATTTGCAATAAAACCGGAGGTAAAAACTAAAGCTGCTTGCTTTTTATGTAAATTTGCAAGTTCTTTTTCAAGCTCAAGAATGGCGATATTATTACCGCCGATATTGCGAGTTCCGCCTGATCCAACACCGTATTTTAGCAAGGCATCTATAGAAGCTTGCATTACTTTTGCATGTTTACTCATACCCAAATAGTCATTAATGCACCACATAACTATTTGTTTATTAGCGTGTTCTACAAAAGGAAAATTATCGGCTTGTCTTGTTAAGGCCTTAAATTCTCGATATCTTCCTTCGCTTTTGATCTTATCTATATGTTTGCTAAATATAGTATCGTAATAAAACATTAGAACTGTTGGTTTGTTAGAAATTTTTTACGTGAATTGTAAAACATACTGTGTCATCCCGTGGTCAAGCCACGGGATCCATAAAAACAATAAAAAATACTAGTATTTCTACTGGATCCCGCGACTTGATCGCGGGATGACAACGAATTGCGACCATTCTACATTAAAATTAAAAAAGTTTAAAGTTATAATATGGCTTTTTGTACAATATCGTTTAATCTCTTTGAAAATGCACCTGTATCAGCAACCGGTTCACCCTCTAAAATACAGGCTTGATCAAATATTAGATTAACCAATTCTTCATTATTTTTATTATTTGCTTTTAGGTCATTAAAGATTTTCTCTATGATTTTATTTTTAGGATTTAGCTCTAAATTTTTAGCTGAGGCATTAGCTATTTGTTTCTGCTCAATCAAAAACCTTTCCATACGAATATCCATAGCAGCATCGCTAACGGCAAGACAAGCAGGGCTTGAAGTAAGTTTTTTAGAGATCTTAACTTCTTTTACTAACTCCCCGAGTGTCTCTTTAAAATAATCTGTTAGCAATTTATATTCATCATCGGATTTTTTACTATTTGTATTTTTCTCCTCAGATTGTGAAGTAGTTTGCTCTACATCGATATCGCTTCTAGTAGCAGATTTAATAGCACGTCCTTTATATTCGCTATTAATATTTACCCAAAAATCATCCACTGTATCGGTAAAAAGTAATACATCGATATTTTTACTAAGTAGTCCTTCGATTTGCGGGCTTGAAAGTAATTTATCGGGATTATCCCCGCTTAAATAATATATAGTATTCTGCCCTTCTTTAAAATTTGCTATATACTCGTCAAAGCTGATCATTTTATTATGCAGGGCACTTCTGAATATACATACCTCTAATAATTTTTCATGATCGGTAGTAGCCTCACATAGTCCTTCTTTTAAAGCACCACCGAAATTAGCCCAAAACTTATTATATTCTTCAGGTGATTCCTCTTTCTTTTTTCTAAGCTCGCCAAGCACTCTTTTTGTAATAGCATTTTTGATTTTCTCAAGCACGCTATTATGCTGCAGTGATTCACGGCTAATATTCAGCGGTAAATCTTCTGAATCAACCACGCCTCGTAAAAATCTTAAATATGACGGAATTAAATCAATATTCTCATCAGAAATAAATACTCTTTTTATATATAATTTTACTCGCCTTTTGCGATCAGGGTGAAACAAGTCAAATGTTTTGCTTGAGGGAATGAAAAGCAGGTTAGTAAATTCTATAGCTCCTTCGTTTTTATTATGCAGAGTAATCCACGGATCATCTATGGCGTAAGATAAACTTTTATAAAATTCTTTGTATTGTTCTTCCGTAATTTCTGATTTCAGTCTTGTCCATAATGCAGAAGCTGAATTAAGCTGGATTTCATTATTACCGTTTTCATCAAAGAAATATATCGGTACTGCTATGTGATCGGAATAGCTTTTAACGATGTGTTTTAATCTAAAATGATCAAGGAATGTATCTTCTTCCTTTTTGATATGTAAAACGATTTCCGTGCCTCTTGTGAATTCTTTATCCGAATCTGAAACAATATACTCGCCAAGTCCGTCCGATTCCCAAACATGGACTTTATCCTCACCAGCTTTTCTTGAGGTTACAGTCACTTTATCGGCTACCATAAAGCTTGAATAAAATCCAACACCAAATTGACCGATTAGCATATTGTCTTTTTTAGAATCACCGGAGAGGTTTTTAAGAAAATTTGCCGTACCTGATCTTGCAATAGTACCAAGGTTTTCGATTAAATCCTCTTTATTCATGCCTATGCCGTTATCACGGATAATGATCTGTCCGTTATCTTTATCGACTTTAACCGTAATTTTAAAATTGCTGTCGCCAGCTACTAATTCACTATTACTTTGAGATAAATAACGTAATTTATCGCAAGCATCCGAAGCATTGGAAATTAACTCCCTCATAAAAATCTCTTTATTACTATAAAGAGAGTGAATCATTAAATTTAAAATCTTGCCAACCTCGGCATCAAACTTTTTCTTTTCTTGTATCATAATTATTCCAGTTAATAAATTATTTTTTCGTCATATGACTGTCTATGTCATTCCATTGATCGCAGGAATCTAGTAAAAAATTAATGTCATCCCGCAACTTGATTGCGGGATCTCAGGACACATTATGTGATACAAGATCCCGTGGCTTGACCACGGGATGACAGCAAAAAAGTCTGGATTCCCGCCTATGCGAGAATGACATCGGCAGCCTAGCAATAACAGCACCTTACTTAATATAGGGATTAATAATCAAATTTAAATAGTCTTCATTAATATTTTTTATCAATATCGTTTTTAAGCTATGAGTATGACCTTTAATAATTTCGATATTACTACGTGATAATTTCCATTCTTTTGCTAAATAATTTATGATTTCTTCATTAGCTTTACCTTGTTCCGGTATTGCTTTTATAGATAATTTTAGATATGGGATATTATTGATAATTACAAAATCGCTAATTAGATTCCGGTTAGAATTAGGCTTTACTTTAAGACTAAGTAAAGCCTGATGTGAAGAAGAATTGTAATTGTAGAATTTATCCATGAATATCTTCTATCACATTTGCTTATTATTTTTAATAAAAAAAGAATCCTTGAAAAACTTTGCTTAAACTGATATAAAGTTTACCGTAAATGTTTAGCACCCTTAGCTCAGCTGGATAGAGCAACAGATTTCTAATCTGTGGGTCAGAGGTTCGAATCCTTTAGGGTGCGCCATTCTTCGATTTCTCATGTTTTTATGCAGCTGTCAAACGGCGGACGCAGCATAAAGTCAAGCTTTTCAGGTTTTAATGTTTGGTTAGTAAATACTAAATTTACTAAATTGTGTTTTTCTGTAATTGTCGAACTTTTGAAAGTTTGGTGTGCATTTGCAGCTATTTGTATTACGTCTATCACTCTTAAACTATTTTCTGCCACCAAGTCTCTAAACTAAGCAGCTGTTCTCTTTCGTCTAAATAGTAAATTTATCACCTTATAAAAAGAAATATTTTTAATTAAATTATCAATATTTCTCAAGTTTATTAATATAAGTTTTAATAATAATTAAAGCTTTAATTTCTTTTGTTTTAACTAATATAGGATTATCAAAATGCCAGATTCTTCAGCTCAAGGTAAATTTGAACAACGTGAAATTAACGATAAACTAGAAAAGTTTTTTAAAGAACGTAAATTAGAATTAGAGAACTCAAATATGCTAAAAGACTTTAGCGATCTTATAGCTGATTCATCTAATAACCCTGATATCAAAAGTATAGCTCCATATGTAGATACAATGGAGAATTTGCTAAACTCAATACCGAAGCCTTACCACAAAACAGAATTCCTAGATTATGTAACAAATATAGTACCAAATCATAAACATGAAAATTGGCTTAATGGAGTTAATAATGGATTAAAAGAAGAAATGCTTATTAATAACCTCAAAGAACTATCATCAGACCACTCTGATGTAATGCTTAATTTAAAGCCGAGTAACAATGAAAAAGAGTTTGAAAAAAATTAAAAGATATTATTAAGATTCATGAAAAAGGGAAGGAAAATCCTGAAAACAAAGAAAAAATTTCTCAAGAATTCAAAAAAGAACAGAAAGAAGTAGGTATTTATATGGATGCTATAACACATGCTAATAAAAATACTAAACAAACACTAGAACACATAAGGGCTACTATTAACAAACATAAATCTCCCCTTCCTCATTTTTATTACTACTCCCAAGAATATATCGCAAAAAAGCGAGCGAGGATCTGTAGGAAGGTAAATAATAACTACTTGAAGCTGGTAAATGTGTCGATAATCGTCCACTAGGGTATGCCATTAACCGAAAAACAACAAGCCGCCTTAATCTCATTTATCTTTAATTTTGGTAGCGGGAAGTTTCAAGCATCAAAATTGCGGCAGAAGCTTAACCGAGGTGAATATTTAGCGGCTGCGCTGATGAGCTACCAAGATGGATGCGTGCTAAAGGCGGTGTTAAGCTGCAAAGGCTTAGTGATACGCCGGCAACATTATATATTATAATTATTACCAATTATTAAAACTTCTTATTATTTCCTTTAATCCTCTATATATTCACAAATCTCTTAAATCAACTTCAACTCACTTATGCATACTTATAATTAAATTTCTATTGCATTCTTAAAACTCCTTATTATGATTCTGTCTATAGCTCATCTTTAACAAAATATTAAGATTTATAGAATTTAATAAGGATATAATTATGTTTGATTTTAAAAGATTGTTTCCAACTTCATTTGAAAGGTTGATAAACGCAATACAAGCAAAAAATATAGAAGAAGCCTAAAAATTAATTGCTAGAATGGATATTACTGAATTAAGCAAAGTGGCTAACAACGGTGAAACAGCACTAAGCTTAGCTACAAAACATGGTTTTAAAAATATATGTGATTTATTGACGAATAAAAATTTAGCTAATAAAGCAGAGGCAGGAAAGAAATGTGAAGAACAGCAACAGTAAGAAGTAGCGGCAACAAAAACGTTGCATGAAAAATTAATAAAATTTCTAGAGAAAAGAGGATTAAAGGAGCAAGTAGATAGTTTAAGAAAGGGTAGTACAACGCTTGATCTTTCTTTGAACAAAATAGGCGAGCAAGGAGCCTCGCTGAAGTACTTAAAGCTAATAACTCTTTAACACAACACTTAATCTTGAAGGGAACAACATAGGCAAAGTAACGTTGGACACAATTAACGGATATCTGCAAAGAAATAAAACTATAGCCGAGAAAAAAGCAGAAAGCTTAAATGCAGAGGATAATAATTTATGCAGTCAAGAAAAGTATAATGAAGCTATAGAAAAATATAAAGCAGCAATCAAGATTAAGAAAGGACTTGATAGAGATGCATATAGGGCAGAAAATTTATATGAAATAAATAAAACAAATGCAGAAAAGAAATATGAAGAAACAATATCAGCAAGTAATTTCTGCAAAAAATATTAATATTGTAGACGATAATTTAACTAAATGGAAAAAATTAGTAACAGATATAAAAGAAAAAAATCAAGTAGACACACAAAACCTAATAAAACATATAGATCAAGACGAATTAAATAATTTTGATGAGTAAAGGTAATACTATATTAATTTCTGCTTTAGAAAAGGGCTTAGAAGTAGTTTATGAGCTACTTATTAATAAGTCCAGCACAGATATTAATAATAGAGAGTTATTTGAAGTTGCTAGGGAAGGCATAAAAAAAGTTTGTGAATTACTTATTAATAGAATGTCCATTACAGCTATTAATCATATTAATAATAACGGCTATACAGCTTTAACTTGGGCTGCTGCTAATGGTTATGAAGAAGTTTGTGAAATACTTATACTTAAAATGTCTAATGAGGCTATTAATCAAGTTACTAATAATGGTGAAATGGCTTTAAATATAGCCACAAATAAAGGTTTAAAAAATGTATGTGACTTATTGCATAAAATAGATGGTTTTCAAAAGTTGGCTAATGGAATAAACGACAAAGTAGCTAATAACACTACAATAAATGCTAAAGATAAAGCTATAATATAAAGACACTATAGAAAATATAGTAAACAAACATTAAAGCCCTTAATAATATAACCGATATAGACAAAATAACTGCTAATATGCAAAAACTTATAGTTAATAAATCTACAAAATTTAAAATTATGACTATAGAAAACCAGCTTAACGAAATAATTGATGATCAAAATATAAACGATAATATTAGCTTGTTAGGTGGTGATAATACTTATTGTACCTGCTGCCGGTTAACAATAAAATATAAAAAATATTGATTTACACTATAAAAAAAGACAGGGGCAACTTGCCTCCACCCTTTAAATTCTTACGCTGCTTGTAAATTTTGTTGCATATTAAAAGTATCGCTTATTTGTGTTCTGTAGCTTGTTGTGATTAGTAATTCAAGGTTTTAAATTATAATTTGCTAAGCAGACAATAATAACACGCATTTTATAATTTTTGCTGAGTATCTTAAACTAAGAGATATTACAGGAAACCTGCTATAAATATTTATCAATTAAGCAGACATCACCGAAGAAGGTGCAAAAGATTTTGTCGGATAATTTCCACTTTCTTTCTCCAATTTTTCAAAATGAAATATACCAAATCCAATACTTGTTGGAATCATAATAATTAATACCCCCCAGTTTCCAAAGGTTTTTATTAAATGAGGAAAACCAAAAGAGCTAATAATATACATACAAGCAGCTGATAAAGCATATGTAAATGTTACGGAAGTAAAGCGTTTAAAGATTGGAAAATATCTAAAACAATTTGGTACAGCTGGCATAACATTAAGGGCAAAAGCCATGATAAGTGATTGAATAATAAATATTTGATTTGGATTAGAAGCTTTATTTAATAAATATGGACATAGTAATATTATAATAGTAAACATACCTAATAATGCTTTTAGAATTTTTAAAGGATATATCTTATAACTTAATACTGCTACTATTTATTATACTTATAAGTTCTATTATAGATAATTTGAAATTTTGTTTTATAACTTGTTCAGGAGTACAGTTAAATTTTGTTACAAGAATATCGCCACAATAAATATATGCAAAATAAAAACATACAGGCCATGCACAATCCATTATAAATAGAGCTATTGCTGTCTTTTTATTAATTTTTTCTTTCCAAATAGGATTATTTTCTAATACTTTTATATCTCTATTAGCTTTTTCAAAAGTTTTAAGTAATTTAAGCTTTGCATTAGCAAATTCAGGAGTTTCTCATAATGCGGTTCTTGCTAATGTTCCTACAACGGCAATAATTGTACCGATACCAAATGCATAACGCCAATTAAAGCCATAAGAAGTAACAATAGTAGCAACTCCTAAAGCTGCGAAAGTTCCTACAGTAGCGAAAACCGTAGCTAAGGCTACAATAGGATATTGTATTGGAGGCTTAGAGTAAACTCGGTTAAATAAACTTCTGTTCCTATTACCTCTCCCATTGAGGACATACCTTGAACAATTCTACATAATATTATTATAATAGAAGCTGTTATGCCAATTTCATTATAAGTAGGAAGTAATGCCATTACTATGCATGAAGTAGCCATCAATCATAATTGTTATAACTACTGTAGTTTTTCGCCCATATGTATCACCCAAATATCCAAAAACAAGAGCCCCGAGTGGTCTAAAGATAAAAGTAGCATATAAAGCTGCTATAGAGTAAAGCGAAGTAGCATAAGCATCAGCTTTTGGAAAAAAAAGCTCATTAAGAAGTACGGACATAAAGCATAAGATCAAAATATTCCAATAAGGTTCCTACAGATAACAATCCTATAGCTTGTTTCTGTTCTTTTGTCAAACTTCTTTGTTCTTTTTCGTAGCCTAGCATAATTTTTATATAAAAATTAAATTGTAAAAAAACTTATACTGTTTTGTATAAAAGTCAATAAAGGATTTTGTCTTATATATTTAAATAGATTAATTTAATATTTCCCAAGGCCTAATTACAAATCAGAGGAATATCTAATATATTAGACCAAACTTTATCCCAACCTTTTGCATGAGAAATATTAGGAAAAGTTTGCTTTTTTACACACGGTGAGTTACTTGTTTTTACGTAAAGTTCTGCTATGAAAGGCGGGACTCTTTTGTCATCCATGCCGGAGAGATGTAATTGAGGGATATTATTAACCTGCTTTGCATAATTTATCGGGTTTAACGATTTAACTAAGTAACCACGATAATTATGATATTTATCGAACTTTTTAATATCTAAATTACCGGCAATCGTTATAATATCTTTAACATTACTATTTTGAGCGGCAATTAATATTGTAAGCCCGCCGCCACCGGAGAAGCCGACTAAGCTAAATTTTTGTCCATTATTGATAATATTTATGACATTGTTAATTGAATCTACGACTTCCTGCCCCATTCTTTTATCTAACCAATAATCGCTAATGCATTTTGAGTTCATTTCTAAAGGAGTATATTGGCAAGGTCTTGCTATATAAACAATATTCGGTCTTTTATCCATTGTAGCAAGCTTTAAGAGCATCGGATTAACGGGAGTAGGGTTGTCGGAATTAGCAGATCCATCTGCAAGATGTCCATCTCCCTCAATATAGAATACAAAAGGTAGGTTACGGTCGGTAATACGCTGATAAGTCGTAAGAGTAAAATCACCTCCGTTTACTAGCTGCATCTGAAAGTTATTTTGAGCTGCTATATCTTGCGAATGCTTTACCCTACTAGCCACATCATGAATAGTAGAACACCCTGAAAGAAATATTGATGTAAGGAATATTATACAAAGAAGTTTTTTCATAATATTTAAGGTAATATTTGGTAGGAGTTACTTACATGGCTTTAATGACATTCCTGCGTGGATCAGTTTTTCATCTGAGTTACGGAAAAACTGTAAGTCTTGACGAAGCAATCCAGTAAAAAATCCTGTAAATCAGAATTTTATTATTATTTTTTATGGATTGCCACACAACCTACGGCTGCTCGCAATGACGACAGAAAATAATTAAAATGGTATTTCGTCGTCTAAGTCGCTATGATCAAAGGAATGATTTTTAGTTTCAGAATGTTTATATTCGCTATGCCCTGAATCTTGAGTATGATTATTAGAGTTTTTACTATCTAATAATATTAATTGTGAATTAAAGTTTTGTAACACAACTTCCGTGGTATATTTTTCTTGACCTGAATTATCATTCCACTTACGGGTTTGCAATGAACCTTCAATATATAATTTACTACCTTTTGTGACATAGCGTTCTACAACAGATACTAACCCTTCACTAAATATCACTACTCTATGCCATTCGGTTCGTTCTTTTCGTTCGCTGGTGATGCGATCTTTCCAAGTTTCGGTTGTTGCTAAGGAAAGATTAATGATTTTTTTCCCTTCGCCCGTAGTTCTAATTTCCGGATCACGCCCTACATTACCTATTAATATTACTTTATTTAAACTACCTGCCATAGATTACTACCTATTTTAAAATTTTATTATTGCAATAATAAAATAAAAGAGCCTATAATACTACAGGTTTTTTAAAAAATATCTCAAAAATTTTGTAGTGAAGTGATTATGAACCAAGAATATATTAAGGTGCGCGGTGCTAAAGAACATAATCTAAAAAATATAAATGTTGATATTCCAAGGAATAAATTTGTTGTTATCACCGGTCTTAGCGGTTCGGGCAAGTCTTCTTTAGCATTTGATACTATTTATGCAGAAGGCCAAAGGCGATATGTTGAAAGTTTATCTTCATACGCAAGGCAATTCTTACATTTACAAAATAAACCGAATGTGGAATCTATTTCCGGATTATCGCCTGCTATTGCAATTGACCAAAAAACTACTTCCAAAAATCCACGTTCTACGGTTGGAACTATAACAGAAATTTACGATTATCTTAGGTTATTATATGCAAGGGTGGGTATTCCTTACTCTCCGGCAACTGGTCTTCCGATACATAGCCAAACAGTTTCCGAGATGGTAGATATAATTAACAAACTACCTAAAGGTACGAAAGTATATTTACTTGCTCCTATTGTTAGAGGACATAAGGGGGAGTTCAAACGTGAAATTATGAATCTGAAAAAGCAAGGCTTTCAGAAATTAATAGTTAACGGGGAAGTTTGCGAAATTGATGATTTACCGAAACTTGATAAAAATAAGAAGCATAATATAGAAGTGATCGTGGATAGAATAGTTCTAGACGAAAGTTTAGGTAATAGACTTGCAGATAGCTTAGAGAGTTCGTTAAATCTTGCCGAGGGTATTACTTATTTGGAAATTGTAGAATTGCCGCCGGCAGTTAAGACCGAGTTTGAAAAAAATCAGCGTATTACTTTTTCCGAGAAATATTCTTGTCCGGTATCGGGTTTTCAGCTTACTGAAATAGAGTCTCGAATCTTTTCTTTTAATAGCCCTTTTGGAGCATGTCCTAAATGTGAAGGAATAGGTAAGGAATTTTTCTTTGATAGAGATTTAATAGTTCCGGATCAAAGAATTTCTATTAAAGACGGTGCAATAGTGCCTTGGGGTAGTACATCTTCTAAATTTATCCTAGAGACATTAAAGGCTCTTGCCGATCATTATAAATTTTCTATTGAAGTACCTTTTATAAGTTTATCACAAAATGTTAAGGATATTTTATTTGAAGGTTCAGGAGAAGAGGCAATAAAGTTTGAATTTCACGACGGTTCTAAAACGCAAATAATAAAACAACCTTTTGCCGGTATAATACCAAGTTTGCAAGAAAAGGACCGTACTATAGAATCAGTTTTAATTAAAGAAGAACTAGCTAAATTTAAGTCAGAGCATAAATGTACTGCTTGTTCAGGGTTTAGATTAAAAGACGAAGCGTTATGCGTTAAAATAGCGAATCTTCATATAGGCGCAGTAGCGGGTATGAGTATTGCAGCCTTGCAAAAATGGTTTAGTCACTTAGAAGAAAAATTAAATAAAAAGCAATTATTTATTGCCGAGCGTATACTCAAAGAAATTACCGAGAGATTAAAATTTCTTATGAATGTCGGGCTTGATTATCTAACGTTATCACGAGAAGCAGGTACTTTATCGGGAGGGGAAAGTCAGCGTATTCGTCTTGCATCTCAAATAGGTTCAGGGCTTAGCGGTGTTTTATATGTACTTGATGAGCCGTCTATCGGTCTTCATCAACGAGATAATACAAGATTAATTGAGACACTAAAAAGGCTTAGAGATCTAGGTAATACCGTTTTGGTAGTCGAGCATGATGAAGAAACAATGTATGAAGCAGATCATATTATTGATATAGGACCGGGAGCCGGTATTCACGGCGGTCGTGTTGTTGCGGAAGGAAATACTGAAGAAATAAAGAATTTTGAAGAAAGTATTACAGGTAGGTATCTAAGCGGTCGTCAAACAATTAAAGTACCTTCTGAAACAAGAGTAGGACATGATAATAGGGCAATTGAATTACTTGGGGCGGTTTCCAACAATTTAGATAATATTGATATCAAAATTCCACTTGGTACGTTTACTGCTATAACGGGAGTATCAGGAAGCGGTAAATCAAGCTTGATGATTCATACTCTATATAAAGCGGCTCTAAAGCATTTAGAGCCGACTAGCAAAGTATTCCCGGGAAAATATAGAGAGTTAAAAGGACTTGAATATATTGATAAAATTATCGATATTAATCAATCTCCGATAGGTAGAACTCCTCGTTCAAACCCTGCAACTTATACAGGTGCATTTACCCATATTAGGGATTGGTTTGTGGAATTACCTGAATCAAAAGCTAGAGGGTATAAAGTAGGCAGATTTTCGTTTAACGTTAAAGGTGGGAGATGTGAAGCATGCCAAGGTGATGGGCTGATTAAAATAGAGATGCATTTCCTACCTGACGTATATGTAAAATGTGATATTTGTAACGGTCACAGATATAATAGAGAAACTCTTGAAATAAAATATAAAGGTAAATCTATTGCTGATATTTTAATGATGACGGTAGAAGATGCGATGCAATTTTTTGAGAAAATCCCGTTAATCTATGAAAAACTAATTACCTTAAATGCGGTGGGCCTAGGCTATATTAAAATCGGTCAGTCTGCTACTACTCTTTCAGGCGGTGAAGCACAACGCGTTAAGCTTGCTAAAGAATTATCAAGACGTTCAACCGGTAAAACGCTTTATATACTTGATGAACCGACTACGGGACTACATATCGACGATATTAATAAATTGCTGCAAGTTTTACATAAACTTGTTGATATGGGCAATACCGTTTTAGTTATTGAGCATAATCTAGATGTTATAAAAACAGCAGATTATATTATTGATATCGGTCCTGAAGGCGGTGACAAAGGCGGTAAGATAGTTATATGTGGTACTCCTGCCGATATCGCTGCCTGTGAGGAAAGCCATACCGGTAGATATTTAAAGCAATATTTGAAGTAGCTACTTAAAATCCTTATCTAAAATAGTAATAAAAAACCTAACTCAAGAGATACCTTAACGCCATGCCCCATTAATTATATTTACATTTTAAGGTAATTATCTTATTAAAATGGTCTAATAAAATTATTATATAAATAATTTATTGGAAGGTAATTGTAAAAATTCATCAAAAGGGCTTTTAAATTGATATTGTATCTTTTGATCTTTAAACCCTAATTTTAGAAATAGTAGATCTATATAATGAGGTTTTGTTGTTTTAAGTTTAATTCTTTGTATTTACAAGGATCAGATAGTACTAAATTTAAAGTAGGCATAAATTCAATTATAATATTGCATTTTGCATTATATTCTTCTAACTCCTCATTTATTCTATATTTGCTCTCTTAAAAAGTTTTGCATGCTCTTTTTTATATTCAGAGGAGTCTATACGATTATCTAACAATAACTTACGCTGATTATTGAGACAATTTGTGATTTCAGATTTTTCTTCTTCTAATCGTTTAAAAACATCAGTAAACATATTTTGAGTAGTCTCATTAATCAGATTCTTTAATTCGTAAAGTTTTTTTGGTTTACAACACATTAAATTAAAAATATCCTCGACCTTTTGTAAAAACTTTTTATTTCTCATAAGTTATTGATTATTATATTAAAGTAAATATATTTATTTTTTATATAATTACAAGTTTTTTATTATAAGTTGAAAAACCTAGAGAGATTTTTATTGATGCTTATGATCATGGTGGTGGGTATAGAAGCCTAGAGAAGAAAGGGCATTGGAAAATTCGGAGTTAGGAGTTATTTCGTTTGGTATTCCGCTACAACATATATGACCGTTTAAGCATATCACTTGATCGGAGTTTTTTATTACGGTAAATAAATCGTGAGAGATCATAAAAACCGTAATATTTAGCTTTTTACGAATCAAATTAATAAGCTGATAAAATTCTTGTTGGCTTGTTACGTCTAAAGACTGTAACGGTTCATCTAAAATAATTAAGTCGGGATTATTAACTATTGAACATGCAAGAACTACCTTTTGAAACTGCCCTCCTGAGAGCTTAGAAATTTCTTGATCTTTTATATGTTCCAAATCAATAAATGAGTTAATCTCTTTAATATTGTTATTAAAATTACTCGGTGCTAACAAATCTAAAAATTTTTTTACTGTAATAGGTAGGTCAGGGGTTAATCCGAACTTCTGCGGTACATATCCAATTTTTAATTTGGGATCAATTATAATCTTGCCACTTGTTGGTTGTTCAAGTCCAAGCATTAATCGCACTATGGTGGTTTTGCCTGCACCGTTAGGTCCAATTAAAGTAGTTATATTATTTTTTTTGACAGTGAAACTAACGTTATTTATCAGCAATTTATTACCAAATTTTTTAGATACGTTACGAAACTCGATTATAGGTTTTTCCAAAGCGATACTTTATATTTACGGCTTTATTGTCATCCCGCGAGCTCTTGTAGCGGGATCCAGTCTTTGTGTATTTTTTTAGATACCGTGGGGCTGGGGCCATGGTATGACATCGGGGCTGTATTATGTAGAATAAATGCCTATTAGTTCTGCCTCGGCAAGTAAATGTTTTTGTAAAGCCAATACTAAATCTTGTTTATTAGCATTCTCATCAAGCTCAAGATAATCATTTAGAGCATATAATTTAAAAAAATAACGATGAGATTTGCCGGCAGGTGGACAAGGACCACTGTACTTTTTTTCTTTCCAGCTATTATTTAAAATTTTAATATTGCTATCTATTTGCCCTTCTGAAAGCTTAGTAACAGAAGCAGGAATATTATAGATTATCCAATGATCCCATATACCGTGCGGCGGTGCTATTTCTACCGGTGCATCCGGATCATCCATGATAAGTGCAAAAGATTTAGTATCTGCAGGAGCATTATTCCATTCTAGATGCGGTGAAACATTTTGTCCTTTACAAGTAAATTTATCAGGAATGCGGTCATTATGTTTAAACGCCGTACTTGTTATTATGAAAGTCATAGGTTGCTCCTTTTATTCGTCATTGCGAGGAGAGGCAAAGCCTCGACGTGATAATCTAAGGCATTTTGCACTGTCTCATGAGATTGCCACGCTCCTTATCAGTCGCTCGCGATGACGTTTGATACATACATCAATTCACAACTTGCCATTGTCCGTCAGGTTGGCGGCATGCATTACCGTATGCTTTTTGTTGTTTTCCGCCTATTACAACTGTTTGAGTGTACTCACGGCAATATTGACCAGTGCTATTTCTATAAGTTTTATTAGGTGTTACGTAACCGTAATTGCCGTTATCCGGATTACGCCACTCTACGTTACTACCGCTAGGAGCTGCTTCTAAAGCTCTCTGTGAGGTAAGCTCTGCAAGTCTTCTATCCTGCTCATCCATACCTGCACCGATTTGCCCGCCAAGAACTGCTCCAAGTAATGCACCTACACCTACTCCGACAAGTTGCCCTTTACCTTTACCAAATTGAGAACCAAGTAATGCACCGCCGGCACCGCCAAGAAGTGTTCCTGTACCTTGTTTATTCATACCACCCGGACCGTTACAGGCTTGTAACATAGAAGCTGCAAGAGCTATAATCATAATTTTAGATAATAGTTTCATATAAATTCTCTCTAAATTAATATATTATTTAATAAGTATATGGTTTTTAGAACTTTGTAAAGTTAAAACTAGATTCTGTAAACAAAATTTAAATTATTTGTATTTTAAAATATTATTTTTAATTTTGTTCACAGAATCTAATTATAATTGAATTTTATATTTTCTTTGTTAAACTACAAAAAATAAATTGGAAAGATTTGTCATGGATACTAATAGCCGTAATCGGTTAATAAAGTCGGCGTCTTATTTATCTATTACTATGGCATTAATTATTTTAAGTATAAAATTATACGCTTGGGTTGTTACCGATTCGCAATCAATCCTTGCTTCTTTAATTGATTCAATGCTTGATATAACTTCCTCCTTTATTAATTTAATAGCTTTAAGGTTTGCCTTGCAACCACCTGATCATCATCACAGGTTCGGGTATGAAAAAATGCAGGATTTAACAATTTTTTCTCAATCGATATTTTTCTTTGCTTCGGCTTTTTTTATAGGCTTTTCTTCGGTTAAATCTTTATTTGAAAAAACAAAACCAGAGAATATTAGCGACGGTACTACTGTAATGTATGTATGTATATTCTTAACAATTATTTTAGTACTTTATCAAACTTATGTAATTAAGAAAACGGGATCGGAAATAGTAAAAGCCGATAAGCTTCATTATTTCACGGACTTACTCACTAATGTTATAGTAATTATCTCTATAAATTTAAGCGATCATTTTTGGTTTGTTGACCCATTATTTGGTGTAGTTATTTCGTTATATATATTCCACTCTTCTTATTCTTTATTTAAAAAGGCATTTAAAAATTTAGTTGATCATGAATTACCTGAACAAGATAGACAAAAAATTATCTCGATAGTTAATAACCATTTAGGCGTAAAAGGTATGCACGAAATGAAAACTAGAT
This sequence comes from Rickettsia helvetica, assembly GCF_963970025.1. Classification (NCBI taxonomy): domain Bacteria; kingdom Pseudomonadati; phylum Pseudomonadota; class Alphaproteobacteria; order Rickettsiales; family Rickettsiaceae; genus Rickettsia; species Rickettsia helvetica. The sequence goes on along the minus strand of NZ_OZ018776.1, from coordinate 348,977 downwards.
ATGCCGGTCAAAAAGCTTTTATCCAGTGCCATTTGGAAATGGACGGCAATATGTCGCTTTATAATGCTCATAAAATTAGCGATGAGATTGCTTTTGAAATATTGCAGGAATTTCCGGAGGCTGAAATCATTATCCACCAAGATCCTTTTGGAGTCGAAGAACACGTAAATTACCGTGAATATATTATTAGATAAAGAAACTAATTTTAATAATTTTTTCATGGAGCAAGCTTTAAAACAAGCACGGCTCGCTTTTGATAAAAATGAAGTTCCGGTCGGAGCGGTGATTGTAGATAGGTTAAATCAAAAAATCATTGTTAGTACCTATAACAATACGGAAGAAAAAAACAATGCTCTTTATCATGCTGAAATTATTGCTATTAATGAAGCATGTAATCTTATATCTTCTAAAAATTTAAATGATTATGATATTTACGTTACTTTAGAACCTTGTGCTATGTGTGCGGCAGCTATAGCTCATAGCAGATTAAAACGTTTATTTTACGGGGCTTCTGATCCTAAACATGGAGCAGTTGAAAGTAATTTGCGATATTTTAACAGTAGTGCTTGTTTTCATAGACCGGAAATATATAGCGGAATTCTTGCTGAAGATTCGGGGCTATTAATGAAAGAGTTTTTTAAAAGGATACGATAATCATGGTAGAGCATTGTTGCGTGGATCATAAAGTATGCTCGGTGTCATACTGTGGCTTGACCACGGTATCCATAAAAAATAACTTATAATACTAACAAATTTTAGTATTTTTAATTGGATCCCGCGACTTGATCGCGGGATGACAGGAGTGGAATCGACCCACGCAACAATACTTGTGCAAGAATGACATTGGGAACAAAAAAATATGTTAACACTATTAACCCCCTATTATTTTAATAAATTATCAAAGGTTATAATACCCATATTAGCTATAGCTACTTTTGTAATGATGATTATAGGTCTTTATTTAGCCCTCATAGTTTCGCCGATAGATTATCAACAAGGTGAGTTTATACGCATTATGTATGTTCATGTTCCTGCTTCTTGGATGGCCCTTGGTATTTATGTTTTCATGGCAGCATGCAGCTTTAGCTATTTAGTATGGAAAACTACTATGTCGTATTTGCTAGCTGTAGCTTCTAGTTACGTTGGAACTACTTTTACTTTGATTAGCTTAGTAACAGGCTCTTTATGGGGGAAGCCTATATGGGGAACATGGTGGGTTTGGGATGCAAGACTTACCTCTATGCTCATATTATTTTTATTATATTTAAGCTATATTATCATAGTAAATAGTGCGGATAATATAAGAAAGGCACAAAATCCTGCTTCGATTATTGCTATTATCGGACTGATTAATATACCGATAGTAAAATTCTCAGTAAATATTTGGTATAGCCTGCATCAGCCTGCTAGTGTTTTAAGGCTAGGGAGTCCAACTATTCACTCTTCAATGCTAAAGCCTTTAATTATTATGTTTATTAGTTTTATTTTATACTTTCTCTTAATACTAACTATACGAACTTCTATATTAATCGACAAAATCAAAAACCGATAACCAAATGACCTATGTTATAACCGATGAATGCGTAAAATGTAAATATACCGATTGCGTTGAAGTATGTCCCGTAGATTGTTTCTATGAAGGTGAATTTATGCTAGTTATCAATCCTGATGAATGTATAGATTGTGGCGTATGTGTTCCTGATTGTCCTATAGATGCCATCAAACCCGAATCACCGGAGTTAATAGAATGGGTAGAACGTGCAAAAGATTTTATAGACAATAAAGGATGGAAAAATATTACCAAAAAAAAACCTGCTTTGCCTGATGCCGATAAATTTAAAGATGAGAAAGATAAGTTTAATAAATATATGTTTGCTGAAGTATATTCTGAAGAAAAATGAAAGTAATTATACAAAGTTCAACTTGAAAAAGAGCAAAGAATCCACAAGGCGAGGAGCGGAGCGTATACTTAAATACGTGAGTACCGCAGCTCTTGTAGGATGACGTAGCCAATTTTTTAAGTTCAACGAGTATAGATGTGTTTATTTTATCACAAAACTTCATTATATGAATCTAATTGCCGATTAAATATAGAACTAAAAAATATAATATGTTATTATGATTAAGATAATGTTTAATTATTTGATTTGAGGTGCTAATCATGCAAAAGTTACTTTTAATAGCTGCTACAAGTGCAACAATTTTATCTTCTAGCGTATCATTTGCCGAGGGCATGGATAATGACTGGTATTTAAGAATAGATGCCGGTGCAGCAATGTTTAATAAAGAAAAAGATAAGGCAACCGGTGTTAAATTAAAATCTAATATGACTGTTCCAGTTGATTTAGGTATCGGTTATTATATTTCCAAAAATTTTAGAGCCGATTTAACTTTAGGTACTATAATCGGTGGAAAGCTAGAGAAATCCAGAACTGCAACTAATGCACCTTTTACCGGTACTAACATTTCAGCAAGCCATAAACCTACTATTACACGTTTACTTATTAACGGTTATGTAGATTTAACTAATTTTGATATATTCGATGTTTTTGCCGGTGCCGGTGTTGGTCCTGCATTAGTTAAAGAGAAAATTACATATAATGGGATAACCGGTCTTTCATCTAACACTAAAAACAGAACTAATATCTCTTACAAGCTAACTTTAGGTACTTCTGCACAAATTGCTGACGGTGTTAAAGCAGAACTAGCTTATAGCTGGATAGACGACGGTAGAACAAAAAGTAAGAATGTAATTTACCAAGGAACAAGTGTACCAACTGGTGGCATGCGTTATCAAAGCCATAACCTAACAGTTGGTATAAGATTTGATATATAATGACAAGAATATATTAATAGTTTTAGGTAGTCGTCATTGCGAGCAACTGTAAGGAGTGTAGCAATCTAGAAAAAATTTACTGTATTGCCTAGTCAATTACATACGTAATTTCCTCGCAGTGACGTAGATTATGTATTTAGTCAGGATGTCACTTAAAACTATTTTTTATCGAATTTAGGTAAAAATTATTATCTAATATCGTTTTTACTAACAACTAATAAAATTTAAAGGAAAAATTTAACAATATGAAAAAATTACTTTTAATAGCAGCTGCAAGCACAGCACTTTTAACTTCCGGTCTTTCATTCGCTGATTGCGATATGAATTCTTCTGTAGATTCATCTACTAATTCATCGATGTCGTCATCTATGGAAAATCTATGGTATTTAAAACTTAATGCCGGCGGTGTGATTTTTGATAAAGCAAAACCTTCAAATAGCAGTGTTAAGTTAAAATCCAATACAGGTTTTACCGGTAATATTGGAGCAGGTTATTATATCATGGATAATTTAAGAACTGATTTTACAATTGGAATGGTAACAAATAACTACATGAAAAAGTCTACAAATATTTTAATCTCTAGTTCTACTGTTACTACTGTACCATCGGTTATTTCAGCAGGTGGACAACTTATTATTAATGGTGTTGTGATTCCAGGAGATGTGCTTACAAGTGGTCCTGGCGGCACTGCCACCACTGCTACTACAGTATCAGTCAAACATAAACCTACTATTGTAAGTGCATTACTTAACGGTTATGTAGATTTTATTGATTTAAGTATGTTTAAAGTTTTTGCAGGAGCAGGTGTCGGTGCTGCGTTAGTAAAGGAAAAAGTAAATATTTTAACTAAGACTGTTGCTAATAATAATGTTATTAGTAGTTCTAATTTTTCAGGAACTACTAAAAACAAAACCAACTTTGCTTATCAATTATCTTTAGGAACTTCATTTGAAGTAGCACAAGGTGTGAAAGCAGAACTCGTTTATAGCTGGACAGATTACGGTAAATCCAAAACTAATACTAAAAATGTTGCCGGAAATAAAGTTAAATTTGGCGGAACCCGTTATAAAGGTAATAACTTAATGGCAGGATTAAGATTTAATATGTAATTTCTCAAATCTTTTTACAAGCTATTAACACGAAAAAGGAGTCTTTATTAAAGACTCCTTTTTCGTTTGTGTGTTGTCTGCATGGATTGATTCCACCCCCCTGTCATCCCGCGACTTGATCGCGGGATCCAGTCTTTTTTAATTGTTTTTTGGATACCGCGATCAAGTCGCGGGATGACATAAAACGTGTTTTTCGATCCACGCAGGCAAGCCTTGCAGGAATGACATAAAGAGTCGTCATATCTTAGGTTTTCCTTTATAAAACGTTACGTTCATTTGATGTATTGCTTCAAAGCCTAAATAAATTTTAATACGTTCTAGAATAATATCTTGATAATAAGGTAATTCTGCTGCAGTAGCATTATCTTCTGCTTGTATAAACAGCGTATTAATCTTTTGTTTTTTATAAGTATAGGTGGTGATTTTTAAAGGTAATGCTTTAGTGCTGAAGTTAAACCCGACTATTTTATTCCAGTTAATCATGATTTCAGGCAGCAACGGATGTTGTTTGGCAAATATACGTCTAACTATTTTATCAATATCCTCTTTAATTAGCTTCATTTTAATAAACTCTGCACGGTTAAAGTTATCACGGCTATTGCAAGCATTATAGATATTACGGGAAAATATAAAGATGTAACCGAAATGATCATTAAAAATATATTACAAACTGCTATAATCGATACTACTTGTTTATGAGACTTACCTTTTTGTACTGCTTTTTGAAAAAAATGCTTTAGATGGGGTTGCCAAATTTTTTCTTTATTGAGCAGCCGAATTAATATGGTTAGTACGGCATCGGTAATGTAATATAAGCTAGCAATAGCACAAGCTATAAATAAATTAGTGCTTGTAAGAGCAAGTAAGAGTAAGCAAAGACCCGTTAAGAATCCAAGACTAATACTTCCCACATCTCCTAAAAATATTTTTGCCGGATGCCAATTAAATATTAAAAAACCACAAGAACAACCAAGAATAATAACATTTACACTAGCTATAAAATATGGGTTATTAATAGCCGAAAATTGTAAAAAACATAATATAAGCATAGTGCTAGCGAGATGAATAGATTCTATACAACTCATGCCGTCTATACCGTCCATAAAATTATATATATTGATAAATCCAGTTAAAGCTACAGTAAATAAAGCAAAAATAAGGTATAAGCGCAAACCGTGATCACCAAATGAAGTAAACGGTAAGAAGAAATATACGGCTAAACTAGAGCAAATTAAATGTACGAGTAATCTAATTACGATCGGTAGCGATCTTAAATCATCTAAAAAAGAAATTGCAGAAATTGCAAACAATAAAGGAACAAGTTTTTCAGAAATAAATGTTGTTCCAGTAGTCCATAATTCAAAAATATAAAGGGAAATTATTGCAACGAGTACAATAGCAAGCCCTCCACCGCGCGGTACTATTTTGTTATGAGAACGCCTTTTATCTGGTATATCAACTACTCCTAAGTAGGAAAGACACGTAATTAATATACGTGTTAATAGTGTTGTAGCTATAAAAGAAAATATAAATAAAACAACATTTATAAAGATTATTACATCGTTCATAGTAACATATTAGATTTAAAACTATAATATTTACGGTTTGGCATGTCTCTACTATCTTATTTGTCTCATATGAATATCGGCTTTTGAAGATTCAGTACTCCCCCGCTTGGATGATTATGCACAAGTATAAGGCTGCTTGCTTCATATTAAATAAAGCTCGTTTAATTATTCACGTGGATATACCGCAGCTTGGTCTATAGTTCCTTGACTTAAAACCTCATCGGCAATTAAAATATTTTTCTTATTCAAAAATAATATACGAAATTGCTCGAGTCGCATATTGCCCATATTAACTTTT